>JAGYNO010000130.1 GCA_018399955.1 Halanaerobium sp.
TTTCCCTGGGTGTAAAAATATCACTACACCAAATTTACCATCAAATTCATTAGAAGCTAAAATTATATCCAGTGCTACTTCAGGCAATGCTCCCTTAGAAATTACGTTTGATGCTTCTGAATCATCTGTTGCTCAAGGGAATGAAATAGTGAGTTATGAATGGGATTTTGGAGATGGGAGAATAAGAGAGGGACAACTAGTCCAACATGGTTTTGATTCTCAAGGAACCTATACTGTTACATTGTCTATTAGAGATAATAAAGGTGATGTAGACACTTCATCTATAATTATTAAAGTTTTGCAGGCTACAGAGACAATTATAGAACATAATTTTAATACACAGGATGGTGTAGAATTTGATACTAATAGCGGGTTAAAGATTATTATTCCACCCATTTCAAATGAAGGTCAGATGAATTTAGAAGTAAAATATGATTTAAGCCCTTCGCAATCTGCAAGTGATTATATAAATTTAAATTCTAATTACTCAGTTACTATAACTTCACAAAAAGGATTTAAAGAAAAAGAATCGATGACATCTGGAAGGAACAAAGATCAAGATCCCATAAAAGTATCTTTTATTTTTGATGTTCCCAAAGATATAGATCCTCAATCTTTAGCAATTTTTGAGTGGACGGACGAAGGGTGGAGCTTAGCTGGTTCAGGTGATACAGAGACAATTGAGCAGTTAGGTGGCGTACTGAGTCAAGATGACAAATACATTTCGATCGAAGTACCTTTTGAGAATAGTCTTTCTACTCCCGCCGTCGTAGAGAATAAATTAAGTCTTGGCAATTTAGTTAGTAACTTAATGGATGCATCAATATGTCCTATGGAATCAGAAAATAGCCCTGAAAATAAGGATGGTTATATAGAAAAGAAAGTATTTTTTCAATCGCTAGAAGGTGAATTATTGGGATATGGAAGAGGAATATATTATAAAGTTGGGATCTTGAATAATAGCGTGAATTTATTTGATAATTCCAATTGGAATCAACCATATATATCTGATCTTAATACGATTTTAGCCCCAGATAAATGGTACCTTATACCCACAGATGATCCGGATAAAAGAGGAGTTTTAATATTAAAATTTGGAACTGAAGGAGGAAAATGTACTATATTCCTTGAAGCAGATAAATTTATGCTATTTAAGAAGTGGTTATTATATATAATTCCATATAGTAGTTTAGCTGATGCTACTTGGAGAAATCTTTGGGACATAGGTGAAGCATTCATTGAAAACATAGTGAACCTTTTTGAAGGGAATCCAGTAGATTATAGCATATTATTTAAGGAAATAAAAGAAATGCAGTTTGAAGTAATAAAAGCACTAGCAGAAGAGGGAATTGGCGATCTCAATACATTAGCTTGGGCTATAACAACTGGAGTAGCAACTGGTGAATTAATTGCAAGTATTAGGACTTATATTGAAACGGTTTATAACCCCAAGAATCCTTGCTATTTTAAAAGTCCCGGATATTGGGAATGGGAAATAACCGTTCCCCAAATAAAAAACAATGCTCCTATAGCAAATGCAGGTTCTGACCAAACTTTACAAGTTGATAAATTGGTTACCCTAGATGGAACCGCAAGTTATGATGATGATGGAGATGCTTTGAGTTATGAATGGTCACAAATAGATGGACCTGAAACAGTTAATTTATCTGATTCTAAAATCTCTAAACCAGTATTTACACCTACTAAGGTAGGTATTTATGAATTTAAATTGATAGTAAATGATGGTAAAGTCAATAGTGAACCAGATAATGTATTAATAAATATTAGTGAATCAACTACGACTAAACCAGATTCCCCTACTCTTCTATCTCCTGGTTCCAGCTCTTCCCCAGGGCCAACTATTTCAGATCTGACTCCGACCATGAGCTGGCAGACAGTATCCGATGCTGATTATTATGCCCTGGCCGTTAGTGAATATCCCTATGGTACCAGTAATATTGTCTATAATCCTCAACAGTTATACGGAAGTTCAACTACTATACCCAGTGACGTATTAGAATCA
>JAGYNO010000131.1 GCA_018399955.1 Halanaerobium sp.
TAGTCATACAAAACTCCTTCTAATTCATTAAAGGTTTCTTCAGGTATTTCTTCTTCTATTTTTTCTATATAAATACTATCGAAAAAATCTTCATCCTTCCAAATATGCGATTTGGAACAAGCTTTGCAAGTATAATTATATCCTACTTTAAAAGTATTAGAACATCCACAACGTTCACACTTTTTAGTTATGTACTCATCCATAAGAATCACCTATTAAATTTAAACTTAGCCACCAAAAAGGCGACTAAGTTATTTTTTGTTAGCAGTCTATAGCAGAAGCAAGCAAGAATCCCATGGTTTTACTTGCCCAATGATCCTGATCATAGTACAAAACATCAAGCACTAGAGGACCAGTCCACCATTCTTCATCTGAGATTGATAAAGCACCGTCAGGTCTGATCTGAGCTTTTGGTATAAAGTAAGTAAGATCAGCACCTACATCAGTCTTAAATACCAATTGAGCACTCCCTTCCATAACAGGCTCTTCAAATATAGCTAGCTTATTAGTATCAATCACAGAGGCTAAAAAGAACCTTTTTAGGTTATTTTCATTTATTTCATCAAAAGTAAATGGTATTGTAAGGTTTACAGTATTAGCTGAAACTTTATCACGATACCTTTTACCACACTTAGAAATAAAATGGTCCAGGTAAGTAACATCTGGACTAATTTCTGAAGTTACTATATTACCTAAATTTCTACCAGCAGTTCTAAAAGCTCCGCCTAAACCAGCAGAAACAGCAGCACTAGCTTCTAGTAATGAAGCATGAGCAACTGAAGCTTCAAAATATAGATCAATTTGACCTACGGTATAATTATCTGTATTTACCGTTGACATTTGTAATCACCTTCCATTATATTTTTCATAATCTTTAGCATTATGACTTTTATATTTTTTCACTATAACTTCTTACTCACCATATTCAAAATTATGCAGTTTTTGTATATGGTCTGGAATACCTTTTCTTTCAAGTCCTAAGACATCAGCAATAAGATTTTCATATCGAACAATGAAGTTTTCCATAACTAATTCTTTACGCTTCTGAAGAACATTTTGGTAAACTTCCCTGTACTTATTTTCAAAGCTGGAGCAGTCACCAATTTCATCAATGTGGTTAAACACAAAGCCAGTACCACGTTTTTTAACAATTCTGCTCATTTCTTTACACCAGCAAGCTAAAACAGGAATTCCAGCAAGCATCATTTCTTCCGTTTTATTTGCCATGGTCAAATCCACTTGACGATTAGTCCCAGTTTCATTATTAAAAATAAGTATGCCATACTTAAATTTTGTTAATTCTTTCATCATCTTGTTGTACTCAGTCGGTGGATAAACCACTGCTCCAATATCTTGATAAGTTTTATATGCAGAAACATTACCACAAAACATATGTGTTTCATTGCCAAGTTCAACAAGCCTTTTTATAATTCCGTATAAACTTCTATAGTTAAAAGCAGCATTTAATTGTTCATCATCTGGTGGATTAGCTCCACCTTCATAAACTAAACTTTTTCTTGGACTTTCTGGGTCGAAGTCTACAATTCCTTCATTACAATAAGGATATAGAACAGTATTTGGTATAGTAACACCATGTAAAACATTTTCTATATCCCTAATAGGGTTAGACACATAAATTAACCCATCAGCAGAGTTAAACATCTCTTGTTCAGGTATAGGAATAAACTCACGTCTGATTGAATCCAAATCATGCAGGTCTACAATTATCTTTTTTGTGTCACCTACGACATCTTTAATCCATTTAACAGGAGCATCGGGCTCGTTATCATATTCTATTATGTCATATTTATCTTTTATATCATATAAAACATTCTTAAACTGTCGTTCATCGTGAAAATAATGTAAACTGTCAAATTCATTTGTGCCATAACTTATCATATTAGTCAAGCCATCTAAGTGATAACCTATTTTCTTTAAAGCACGCACTTTTTTTATTACTCTTCAGTAAGACTTATATTTCTATAAGGATCGGA
>JAGYNO010000132.1 GCA_018399955.1 Halanaerobium sp.
CTATATTGCTTGTAATATTTATATATCTCTTTATATAATTTAACTTGAAAGCTTGTAAGATTATGCAATTTTAATGAATTATTTTCTTGTCTTGTCTTTTCTTTAACTGATTCAGTTTTCTCTTTCTTTGTGGGAGAATAAAAAAAGGAATTTTCTTTAATTACATTGGGTTCTTCTTTTAGCTCTTCTCTTGATTTTTTGGAATATTTATTAAATTTACCCTCTTGGTTATTTATATCTTTCTTTTTTTCACTTTTCTCATAGCTTTCATTCTGTTCAACATAACCTGGGTCATTTAAAGAATATATGCCCATCTGTTTAAGTTTTTCACATAACCTCTCAATTGCCTTTTCAGGGTTTGCGTAATATTCTGCTTCTCTAATAATATAAAAATTCCAACCACATCTCTCGAGAATTCTCTGTCTTTCTGCATCGTGTTCATATTCATCTGACCCATGCCAATATTCTCCATAACACTCAACTGCTAATCTTGTTTTAGTTCCCTCAATAACCAAATCAATTCGCTTACCTCCAACCTTAAACTGAGGAATAACAATAAATCCTTTTAAGATAATCTGCAGATAAACATCAACTTCAAACCAGCTGTCAAAAGGTGATGGTGATTTTTCAATTTGTCTGTTTGCTTGATGTGTTTTTAATTGAAGTTCTTCCAAGCCAATCTTTGGAACTATTACAGATTCTGCTGGATCCTCAAAAAATTCTATTAATTTTTTACGCAAATCTGTCTGACTTAAATTACTAGATGTTACAGAATAAAATAACCATTCCTGATCTTTTGCACGGCTTGTGGCTACATTAAATCTTCTTTCGTCCGCCGGTTTTACTAAAGCTCCAATCCTCTTATTAGGAGCAGCTACCATACTTAAAAATATAATATCTCGTTCATCTCCCTGAAAACTATAAGGATCGCCACAAATAAGTTTTCTTTTAGACATCTCTTCAGAGCCTAGTTTCTCCAACAGCATATTTTCAATCAAAGGGGCTTGCGAATTTCCCTGTAAAGTAATTACTCCCATAGTCTTTCCATCATAACGAGGATCATTACAACATTTTATTATTTGTTCAACCAGTTTTTCTGCTTCTGGTTGATTAATTGCTCTACTGTTTTTTCCTTCTCGATACCCTTCGGCAACATATACCGCTTTTAAAGGTTCGAGCCTATCTGGCGGATATTGCCTTAGAGGTATAAGAGGTGTTTGCCGATAACATAGATGATTACTAAAACGGATTATTTCAGGCATACAGCGAAAATGTTCCCGAAGTACAACGGGGGCTCCAAACCGTAATTTACCATGACCAAAGAGACTATCATCAATACCAAAAGAATCTGCATGCTCAAAATCATAAAGAAATTCATCTCTGAGATGAAAGACCTGCTCTCGATTTACTCCAACTGCTTCTGGACTTATTTGCTTATCATCTCCAACTATAAGTAATTGTGTACCTAAATAAGTTAAGGGAATGGCTTCCGGTCCACACTGAGAAGCTTCATCAACTATAATAAGGTCAAACATTTTAGTTTTAGGCTCGATTGTTTCATATACTCGATGTAAAGGCATAACCCAGGCAGGTATAGCATCTTTACATTTTGAAAGTTGTCTTTGAGCATCTTTCATAAATCTATTTTTATATTTACTATATTTTCTACTTGCCTTTCTAAATGCCTCTTGCCACCCTACCAAATGTCTTCTATGTCTTTCACTCATGCGCTCAAAACAATAATCCCAGGCTAAAAAAGCTGAAAGTTCAGCTATATATTTACTTATTGATTCATTAGTCTGCTCTAAACTACGCTCGAGACTAGGCAAGTCATCTTTATTAAGAAAAAAATTTAACCATGAGTTTGCCCGAGCCCAATACCAGGCACTCTCTATATTTTTAAATTCAGATACCACCTCTGGTGAACCTTTAAGAAAGTCATCAGCTACAGTAGGGACAAATCTGGAGAGTCTATTAAAAAT
>JAGYNO010000133.1 GCA_018399955.1 Halanaerobium sp.
ATATATTAATACTTTATTATGAATTCTTTTCTTTAATTTTCTCTAATATATTAACTGGCACTTCAGCATAATGCAAGAATTCCATAGTATAATTAGCTCTTCCCTGACTCATAGAGCGAATATCAGTAGCATAACCAAACATTTCTGAAAGTGGCACTTTGGCGTCAATAGCTTTAACATTAGTTCTATCAATCATATCACCAATCTGACCACGTCTAGCATTTAAGTCACCAATAATATTACCCATATATTCTTCTGGTGTTACCACTTCAACTTTCATCACTGGTTCAAGTAGTACTGGTTTAGCTTTTTGACAGGCGTCCTTAAAAGCAAAAATACTGGCCATTTTAAAGGCTAACTCAGAAGAGTCAACATCATGATATGAACCGTCATAAACCGCTACTTTTATATCAACCATAGGGTAACCAGCTAAAATACCATTATTCATAGCTTCTTTAACACCTTTCTCTACTGCTGGGATAAACTCCTGAGGAATTGATCCACCTTTTACTTCATTAATAAACTCAAAGCCTGCTCCCTCTTCATTAGATTCAACACGTAAATAACAGTGACCATACTGACCTTTACCACCTGATTGCTTAGCGTATTTGTGTTCAGCTTCAGCTGTCTCTCTAATAGTTTCTCTATATGATACTTGTGGTTGACCAATATTAGCTTCTACATTAAACTCTCTTTTCATGCGGTCGATAATAACATCAAGATGTAATTCTCCCATACCTGAAATTAAAGTCTGATTAGTTTCTTCATCAGTTTCAACTCTAAAAGTTGGATCTTCTTCAGCTAACTTAGATAAAGCTACACCCATTTTCTCTTGGTCAGCTTTAGTCTTTGGCTCTACTGCAATTTGAATAACTGGTTCTGGGAAATTAATAGACTCTAAAAGTACTGGAGTATCTTCTGAACAAAGAGTATTACCAGTAGTAGTATCTTTAAGTCCAACTACAGCTGCAATATCTCCAGCATATAACTCTTTTACTTCTTCACGACTATTAGCGTGCATTCTTACTAATCTACCAATTCTTTCTTTTTTACCTGTAGATGAATTAAGTACATAAGTTCCTGATTCTAAAACTCCTCTATATACTCTAATAAATGCTAACTTTCCTACATAAGGATCAGTGGCAATTTTAAAAGCTAAAGCGGCAAATGGTTCATCATCATTTGATTTAACCACTACTTCTTTTTCTTCATCTTTAGGGTCATGGCCAACAATGTCAACTGCCTCAACTGGATCAGGTAAATATGCAATCACAGAGTTTAAAGCTGGTTGAATACCAATGTTTTGCAAGGCTGTACCACAAAGTACTGGGTATAACTTATTATTTACTACACCAATATGAGCAGCTTTATTTAATTCATCAACACTAATTTCTTCTCCATTTAAATATTTTTCCATAGTGGCTTCATCATTTTCCACTATTTTTTCAATCATTTCATTGCGATATGTTTCTACCTTCTCTTTCATATCTTCTGGTATCTCTATGTCTTCCATCTTCTCACCAAAATTACCAGTAAATTTTATAGCTTTTCTATTCATTAAATCAATTACACCACTGAAATTATCTTCAGCGCCAATAGGTAATTGAAAAGCTACAGCGTTAGGATTTAGTCTTTCTCTAATAGAGCTAAGACTCATATAAAAATCAGCACCTAACTTATCCATCTTATTTACAAAACAAAGTCTAGGTACTTCATATTTATCAGCTTGTCTCCATACAGTTTCAGATTGAGGTTCTACACCAGCAGCACCATCAAAAACAGCAATAGCGCCATCAAGTACTCTAAGTGATCTTTCTACCTCAACGGTAAAGTCAACGTGACCAGGAGTGTCAATAATATTAATTTTATGACCTAACCAATAACAAGTAGTAGCTGCAGAGGTAATAGTAATTCCTCTTTCCTTTTCTTGTTCCATCCAATCCATTTCAGATTCTCCTGTATGAGTTTCTCCGATTTTATG
>JAGYNO010000134.1 GCA_018399955.1 Halanaerobium sp.
AGGGTTGGGAAAAGGTGGTGGATTATACAGGCAAAAAGAAAAATCATATAAAATGGGGAATAGCAGCAGCAAAACCACTTGCAAACTCTTCTGCTAAGTCTTTTGATAATACAGGAGTTTCAGTATTATAAAACTTTAAAACAAGATTTTCTGTAACACCTTGTGCCACCTCTTCACCTCCTTCACCAAGTGCCATCTTTAATGTTTGTGTTCCTAATTTAGGAATTTCTTTAAGTAAATATGATTTATAACTATTATAAACCACTCTCTGTGCTCCCTTGGTTGCTATTTGTGTTCCGATTTTTGCAGGAGATACACCAAATGCGTTTTCAATAGCACCAGCAATTACCCCATAAACATTAGAATAAGTATCTGCCTTGTCGGGTGGAACTCCCGCGTCTATATATCTTTTATAGGAGTGACCTTTTTCTAAGGCAGCAGCGGCAGTAAAACCACCAGCAAGGGCTCCTGGTGGTCCTCCAACCAATGCACCAAAAGTAGACAACCCAATTGTAGTTCCCATAAATGGTAAAGTTTGTCCCATTCTTCTTCCCCACCATCTGGGGTCTATCCATCCACCCTCAAAAAATGGCTTTAGGTCTTCTGGCTCCAATAATTCAGGTCTTTTTATAAGTTCTAAAGTAGACCTATCTCCAAGTTCAGCACCCCATTGTAATCTTTCTGGGCTACCAATTTGTCTTCCCATACTTTCGGCAAAATAGCCAAATCCACCTTTGACAGAGCTAATCCAGCCAGAGTTAATGCCCTCTAAAAGTTGTCCTATATAACCTTCTGGTTCTTTATAATCTTCTGGAATTTTAGGATTTTCGGTAACTTCTTCTTTATATAAGTCGGTGAATTTCTTTTCTCTTAAATAGCTTAATCTGTCGTCTTCTCTTTGCATCGTCAATTCCCACTCATTAGGCTCTGTAATTCCCCATTGAACTTCTAAATTTCTTGGTAAAATAAACCTCGCCACTCTCTTTAACCAAGTGTCTTTTTTAGGTTCTTTAGGTTGCCGTCATTTTCATCCATCCAAAATAAAAAAACCGGCAGTAATCTTTGGTCGCAGCAAAGATGAAATTGAGTTTGATGCTATTGATAATAAGCCGGTTAAATTATATTTTATGCTTTTGCTGCATAATGATTATCAGCATTTATTCAGTATTTCCTATATATCCAGAAATATCCTGATGTCTGAAGAAAATTTAAAAATATTACTTGAAGCAAATACTGCAGAAGAAATAGCTGAGGTAGTTATCGGCAGCGTGATCAAGAAATAAAAATATAAGGACTGAGGAAGCCCGTATAGATCATTAGCCTGCGAGGCTGTATATAAAAAGTCCAAGTGACTTGTGGGATAATCAGACCAGGACCCAGCTATCGCTGGGTCTTTTTTTATCTATAACAATCTAATACTTTTGCGAATGGCAGTTAATTATTTTAGATTTGAAGTTGATTTTTAAATGGAAATCCCAAGCAGGAAGCTCACTTCTCACTCCTTAAGCTGCAAAGCTGTGCCAGATTAGAAATTCTATTTATTTTTGATGAATACGTGCTTGATGTTTTTATTATCCGTAGTTCTTTCATCAATAAGGAAATTATTCAGCGATTTGATCAGTGGAGTAAGCTTGAGGTAACCATAGTTACGGGGGTCAAAATTCCGCTTCTTTTTGAGGATCAGGTTTCCCACATCACCCAGGAATGCCCAGCCGTCATCATCAGCCAGGTCATCAATGGAATCAGCGATCAGGTTAATAAGCCTGTTATCGATTTTTGAAAGCGATTCTTTTTTAGGTACTTTACTGGCAGTAGCTTTGGTGGATTTGATCAAGATATTATCTTTGGCAATAATTTCCAGATAAATGAATTTATCGCAGGCAGCAATAAAAGGTTCCGGCGTCTTTTTTTCACCCATTCCCAGCACATACATGCCTGTTTCGCGCAGTCTGATCGCCA
>JAGYNO010000135.1 GCA_018399955.1 Halanaerobium sp.
TTTATTGAGGTGTCTTTTTTAATGCAAAAATTTAATTGATCTCAAATTGATGAGGGTGGCTGCCTAGTCAGTGGCCACTTCAATTTAAATATATTGTTAAAAAATGTAGTCTAAAAAGTACGATGATTACTGATATTAAAGGAAAGGTCGGTGAAATAATTTTTTTATGAGTGAACAAAATGAGCCAATTTATAAAATAGAAAAAAGGTTGGATAGTCTGAAAGCAGCTAGACAATTCCAAGCAGCTGCAATAATAGCTTTTGATCAAGGAAGAATTAACGCTGAAAAGTTGAGCACTATTTCAACGGCTATAAATACTCTGCTCAGAGCTCTAGAAAAAGCTGATGTAGAGGCCAGACTTGAAGAATTGGAATCTATGCTGAAAAGTGGTGTTGCTTAATGAATATCAAGTCTAAAATTAAGCAGCTAGAACAATTATTAAATAAAGATAAATTGACAATCAGGTTAGTTACTGGAGATAAGATTTCATTTTCAAATGATGAGCTATTATCTCTATTCAATGAGAGTGTTCATTTTATGCCAGTAGTCGATGCAGACGGTAAAACACATTATCCAGCAGCAGAGGAATTAAGCGACAATATGCAGGCTGTTCTGTATGCTGCAGAGGGTCAATCTGATTTCATTGATATGGTTCAGGGAATTGTTAAAGATTACAAGGAGGCTGTTAATGAGTAAATTAAAAGAAATGTTATTTAAGGAGATGCCTTCAAGAAAAGTAAATGAAATGAAAGAATTTTATCGGTTAGTTGAGGACTTAAACAGAGAACAATTAGAAATAATATCAGGTGGAATGTATGAGAGCCTGAGTTTTAAAAATAAACGAGAGATCATTGGTGCAATTAAATCTATTAAAACACTAAAAGGAGATGTTAATTAATGAGTTATTTTAAAGAATACGATAAAATTAAGAAGGTTTATAATGAGTTTGAGGACAAAAAAGCAAAGCTGAATGAAGAATTAGAAAATGCAAAAGATGCCGTTTATCCTGATCAGGAAAGCAAAAAGGCAGCAATTGAGGATAAGAAAAAAGAGATTGCTAAAACTAGAAGAAATTATAATCAAAAGCTAGATAATGCTTATCAGCAAAAACAAAAAGAAATAAAATCTTTATCCAGTTATGGAGAAGGCAACGCTCAGGAAACTGCTGCTGAGTTGGCTCCACACATGCTGGAAGATCAGAGTAAAACTGATATTAAAATTATGGCTGAGAAATATCAAGAACAGAATAATTATAAAGCATTAAATAGATTAAAGTCTTTAATGATAAATGGTAAAATACCAATGGCTGATATTGGAGAAGTGCCTGATACTGAGAAGGAGCTGCAGCAACTAGAGGACTATTATTCTGGAAAGCTGAGAGCAATGCAGAGCAATGATGATTGGCTCAATAGAATGATGAAAGTAGGTGATCAGGCTTAATGGAATTATTTAAATATAACATTAACGAAAAAAAGTATGGAATTAATCCTGAGGAAGTTGCAGAAATGGAAGTTGAAGAACAAATTAAATTTGTTTTAGATAAAATAAAATCATATATGGAAGAAAAAGAGGCAGCTAAAAAAGAGTATGATCAAAAGAGGGCTGAGGCACTGGGTGCTGCTAAACATTATAGAGTTATGAGAGGTAAGGCAAAAGGTGCCAGAGATATTGCTTCTACTGAATACCAGACTTTAAGAAAGAAGTTTAATGAACAGATTGATCTTATCAATTATAAGGCTGAGAAGTATGGAAAATAAACTATTAGTTGCTTTTATATCATTTGAGCTTATTTCAATAGTGGTGATCAGTATTTCAATTATAAATATAATTGGTTAATTCTAAAATAGATTTATGCAGCTCATATAATCAATATGTGGGCTGGAATGAGTTTATTTGATGCTATAAAGGCGTTTAAAAGGCTTAACCTGATTAATACCCCACTTAGCAAAAACTTTTGC
>JAGYNO010000136.1 GCA_018399955.1 Halanaerobium sp.
ACTGGCGCAGGAACTAGTTTTGGACAAGTTGGAGCTGCTGGAACAGGTGATGTAATTCGCTTTGGAGACAGAGCCGGAACTTACTTTGGTGATGCAGTTATTATTGGTGTCGCAAGCACCACAGAAATATCAATTGCGAGCACCACAGGTTTAAGTGGAGTTGGAATTGCGTCTACTAGTTTTAGCGTAAGTCAACTACCAAAATCAAGTATTTTAGATTCTCATTATACTAAACTCTCCGGAGTTAATGAAGGATATGATGCTCTTGTTTATGGAGCAGATGTTGCTGAAACTCAGGCGAGTGTAAACACCGCATACTCTTTGACTCACGCTGGTTGGGTTGGAATTACCACCTATATGTGTGATGGTCAAATGAGAGTAAAGACAGAAACTCTCGTTGCAATGTCTAGTATCGAAGCCGATGCTGATGATGATCTTGTTCTTCCTGACGCTGTAATTACTATTGTAACTCAGCCTCAATCTGTTGGTGTGGGAACTACCGAAACAGCAAACTTTACAGTTTTAGCCACTGTAATTCCAACTGGATCCACTCTAAATTATCAATGGCAAGAATCTTCTGATGGTAATACCTTCTCAGATCTAAGTGATGATACCACTTATTCTGGAACATCAACAGTTGGACTTGCTGTAACTAATACTGATGCTTCACTCGATGACTATCAGTATAGAGTTGTAGTTAGTGTTGATGGCGGAAGTGATGTAATCTCTGATTCTGCAACAATGACTGTTTCTTGATTATAAAAAATGTTTTTTAATGAATTAAATGAAGAAAATTTTCTTCTGTTTGCTATAAAAAATTATAATAATCCTCAGGGACTAACAGAAGAAGATTTTTATAAAGATTTAAATCATTTTAAATACATAAAAAGACATTTGGGAAAATATAATGCTTCAGGAGAATTAAAAATTCAACTTCTCTTGAAGCATTTTATTATACTTTATAATATTTTTGGAGATGCAACAACTCCAATGTTATTTTTTAAAGTGCCGAAGGAATTGTGGAGTTCAATGAAAACTTTTATAGTATTCTTGAACAGGCTTCCAGATTATCCTACGTGTTATATTCATGAAATAGAATTAGATTTATATTGCATGGAAAAATTACAGGAACTGACAAATGGAAAAGATTGACCAAATTATAAAATTAGTCAGAGAAGAAATGATGGTTGCAAATTCACCAGGAGAATCTGGTGGATTTGGTGAAAATTCTCCTAAAGAAGGTCCTACTGCTGGAGTTTCACCTCCCATGTTTGGACTTCCGTTTAGAAGAAATGGAAAATTAGATAAAAGAAATCCATTTGTAAAAAAATATAAAATGCTACTACAATCTTTAGGCTTAATTAATAATTAACTAAAGAAAAATTGTTTTTTCATAAATAATAATATAGTTAATTTTATGCGTAGGGTGACAAAAATCCCTTTACTTTAAGTTAATGCCCGAAGATCAAATAAAAATAGCTGTTTTAGAACAACGAGTGGAAGACCTTAAAGAGTTTGTTTTAAAAGTGGATGATGCCATAGAAAAAATTAGTCAAGTAAATGTCAATCTGACTAAAATGCTTGCTGTTCATGAAGAAAAGTTAGATGCAAGAGAAAAGTCAGAAAAAACTCTTAATCAAAAAATTGATGATATTTATTCCAGAATGCAAAAGGATCATAGTAATGTCCTAGAAGAAATAAAAAAAGTAAATTTTACCTTAGAAAAGGTAGAAACAAATTTAGATAATAGATTAGTAAAAGTTGAAGCAGATCAAACAAAAATTAATCTTAAATTAGCTATTGTCGTAGCCGGAGCTACTTTTCTTGCATTTATGATTCAAAATAGCGGTTTCTTTGTTAGAATTTTTTCTG
>JAGYNO010000137.1 GCA_018399955.1 Halanaerobium sp.
CACTGGGTCGATGTATAAGTTCTTTTTTTGAAAGAAATTCAGTGTATGCATCCATTCATTAATTATTTTTCACTTTTTAACATTGATATATAATTCCACCCTGCCCCCTGAAACATAATGGCATTTTCTGATAGTGTAAAATCATATGTTTCCTTCAATATATCGTGTAATAAATAAGGAGTGATTGAAAAAGATATCGGTTCATCTTTATATTTCATATTTATTTTTTCTTTAATCCATCCTGTTTCACTTTTTGATTCCACTGTCATTCGATTTTCTGCAATAGATATAGTAATCATTTCATCTAACATATTCTCGCGTTTCGCAAATATCCACACTCTCTCTAGCATTTCGGTTATCGACTTTGGAAAAGATAACTGCACACCCTCTATGGTTTCATAGGCAGAGGTGTCAGGATATTTATCATCAAATATTCGACAACTTAACTCAGTTCCCCGATCAGTTTTAAAATGCACCCACCCTTCGCCTGTTGCTATTTTGATTGGTTTAAGTTTTATAGTTTGCAGGGCGGCATTTGCTGGTAATAGAAAAGAATCAACGGGCATTTCTGTTTCCATATCACATATCATCAACCGGTAAGAATCAGAACCTACTATTTTCCCTTCTTGAGTTATATTTACACAAGTTAAAATCGGGCGACTCATATCATTACCGCAACTACCAACAGCGAGTGATAAATAATGAATGAAATCCTCTGGTAGATCATGCCATTTTTCTTTTTTACCGATGCTTTTTAAAGGCAGTATAATTTTTTCATGCAAGGTCATCCCTGCTTTTGTACGACCAGAGGAAAACAATATTTGATTTTCCGTGGGTTCCATCTCAATATCATCGGTATTAATTTTAGAAATGAATTTATAAAACTCCTCTGCCTGAACCGCCCCTTTCAATTCTAAATTATTAATAGGATGAGAGATACTGATTTCATCATTAAACGTTATTGCTTTTCCGTCAGAAAAAACAAACGACGTAGATTGTTCAATTAATTCTTTATTAGCCAGTCCTGGTTTTACCAGTGCCAGGGCTTGTTCTAATTCTTTTTTATTGATTTTCATATTGCTTTTACTAATTTTCCGTTTTTGTCCTTTTCAAGAAATCCAAGCTCCAGAAGAATCTGAGTATAAAGAGAAGTGAAAGTCCTTGCCCCAGCCACAGAATCAGTTGAATATCTGCTTATCATTTCCTGTTCTATTTCTTTCATGCTACGAGGAATTCCCTCATTAAAAATTTCAGCGAAAACAGATGCTCTTGTCTGCTTTTTTACAGATTCCGGTTTTGATTTTACTTCTTTCGTAGGAATTTTTTCTTCTGTTTCTTTTTCAGGATCTTCTCCTGAAAGCATAGTCAGCATTGCAATTTTAAGATCACTTACTTTATTATATTTAGTAAGAGAACTTCTAACAGATTTGAACTCATCATAAGATTTAGCAAGCTCTTTTAAGTCTTTCAATTTTCGAACTCCTTTTACTAAATCTTCTAAATTAGGCTCCCCAACTTCCTCAGGATCCTCAGGCTCAACCTTTTTTGGTTGTTTCTCTTCATCTTTTATAGATTCCTCCTCTTCAATCCAAATCCCAAACTTTTGGAGATATCCGGTAACTTTCTCATCAAACTCAACCTCTTCGAGATTCATTTCCCTGAGAACTTCAAAGGTCCCCTCTTCAAAGGTATCATCCGAGCGTAATTCTTTTAAGGCTTCAATAATCCATTCCTGAATTTTTTCAGGATCTTTTTTCAATGGTGGTGGAGTGTCTTCAAAACCCATCACTTCATTGATGTTTTCTGCTGCTTTGATTAAATCTTCTTTTTTCATTTTTTCCAAAAGACGCGGAATATCATGAGGATCATT
>JAGYNO010000138.1 GCA_018399955.1 Halanaerobium sp.
ACATCTAATTCCTATTTTGCTGCCATAGTTTATGCTAATCCATAGGTATCTTTACCCAAAACTAAAAACATTTTTATAATAAAGAAAAGTACCTAAAAAAAATCTAACAAAGACTAACCACCTAATTATATTGACAATAATGGACTAATTTATTATGCTAAAAAAAGAAAGAATATATTATCAAAATAAAAGGGGGATTTACATGTTTAACAAAAAGTATTTTGTATGTTTAGTGTTAATATTAATTTTAATAGCAAGCTCGGCTTTTACCGCAATAGCACAGCGTGATCAGAGAATTGTTGTCTCAACTGGGGGAACTGGTGGTGTTTACTATCCGCTAGGAGGTGCTATGGCAGATATTTGGAGTGAAAATGTAGAAGGAATTTTAGCTAGCTCAGCCTCTTCAGGTGCTTCTGTGGAGAATGTAAATTTACTGCATCATGGTGAAGTACAACTTGCTTTAATTCAAAATGATATAGCATATTATGCTTTCCACCAAGAAGAAATGTTTGCCCCTGAAGGACCATCTGCTGTCCCTCAACCTTTGGATAAATTAAGTTGGTTTGCCAGCCTTTACCCAGAAGTAGTACAAGTAATTGCCTCAGCAGATTCAGGTATTGAAACCATTAGTGACTTAAAAGGCAAGAGAATTGCCGTTGGTGCTCCTGGAAGCGGACATGAAGCAAATGCTCGTCAGATCATCATGGCTCATGGCTTTAATTATGATGATTTTGCTCGGGTAGACTTTATTATGCATACAGAAGCAGGGGATGCTATTAAAGATGGTCATATAGATGCTTACTTTACCACTGCCGGAATTCCAACAGCCAGCGCTGTGGATATTTTTAGTACTCATGATGTTAAGCTAGTAAAAGTGGAAGATGAAATGGCAGATAAAATACTAGAAGAATGGCCATTCTATGCAAAATTTACTGTACCAGCAGGCACTTACAGTGGCCAGGATGAACCAGTAGAAACCTTAGCTGTTATGGCTGCTTTGCTTATCAATGCTGAGGTTGATGAAGACTTGGCTTACAATTTAACCAAAGCACTGTTCGAAAATCTGGATGTAATGGCAGCTACCCATCAGCGTGGTGGCGATATTAGTATAGAAGGTGCTTTAGAAGGTCAGTCCTTAGAATTGCACCCTGGTGCTGCAAGATACTACGAAGAAGTTGGAGCTTTAAATAAATAGGCTTTTCTCAATGATTAATAGCATAGGACAGATAAAGAAGAATTATCCTCTTAACAAATTTTGTCCTATGCTATTATATTTTTTTATTGCCCTGATCTTGGTAACATTTTTTAGCATATATTTTATCTCACCTGTCCCTTGCCTGAAAATTGTAACTGAAGATAATAATGAATTGTTGCTTAAAACAGATGTTTCTGAATTCCAGATAACGCATATTCATTCTGTTGCCAAATCATTGGTAAAAGATTTTTATGAAATTCATAATTTTTCTCTAATTATTCAAAATCGTATGGAATACCATGATTATGGTGCTGGCCTGCCAACTGCTAATTTGGAAGAAAATTTCCAAATAGCAGATGGCAAAATGGTATTAGCTGGTTTAAATTATGAATTCAAGGAAATAAGAATTATGGTAGGTCGGTATTCTGACCAGAAAATTGTTTTTGCCAATGAAACAATTAGTTTAAAAGACATTGCCGATCCCGGTCAAATGGTAATTCTTAAACCTGGTAAGAAATCTAAACTTTTTTAATATTTATTTTTAGATAAATATTTTGCTTGCTATTATTCTGTAATATAATTAAGGTAGATATATTTCCCTGATTTATATTTTTATTTTATAAATTATTATTTAAAAAATTATTTATTTCTAATAAATTTGCTAAAGAG
>JAGYNO010000139.1 GCA_018399955.1 Halanaerobium sp.
TAAATTTGGTATGGCCATTGAGATTATTATTGGCAAAATTTATAGTCATCTGTTGGGCATCAGTGATTAGTGAAGTAACTTGCACAGCGAAATCAGAATTATATTTACCCTGGAATATTTTATCGGCAAAGCCATTTAAGATTTGGGTTATTTTTGTAGCATGAGTCTGGCTGACACAGAAGATAATACTCTTTCCTATCTCTCCGGTAATAGGATCAGTTAAGGCGTTTTCCAGGAATGTTTTACAGAAAGTCATATTGGTCTTTTTAGAGAAAAATTTCTTCTCAAAATCCTTCTGATAAAATGTTACTTCTTTATCTTCATCTACTTCATTTTCTTCTTCGTGTTCGGCACTTTTTTCAATATAGACTGAATAACCTTTATCTGACAAAAGCTGGGTGGTAATCTCTGTTCGTGCATCTACAACAATAGGGTTGACAAGATAACCATCCCTGACACCATCTAATAGGGTATAACGGAAAGTCGGATCAGCTGATTCACAACCAAAGGTAATATAGGTATCCAGAAGCTGTCTTTTTTCCAATTGCCTGGGATCTTGTTGAGCCATTTTTTCACGATCAATCTTTTTCAGGTAATCTTTCGGAGTAGCGGTTAGTCCTAATTTGTATCCGGTAAAATATTCAAACAATGCCCGGCTGCTGCCATTGATTGAGCGGTGGGCTTCATCAGAAATAACAAGGTCAAAGTCAGTCGGTGAAAACAGGTCTTTATATTTATTATTGAATAAAAGGGACTGGACAGTTGAAATAACAATTTCTGCCCTTATCCAGTCCTCTCGATTTTCTTTATAGATTACAGTTTTATAATCATTTCTCAGATATAAGATAAAATTCTTTCTAGCCTGCTCTTCCAATTCTAGTCTGTCAACCAGAAATAAAACTCTTTTGGCATTGCCGGAACGGAGAAATAACTTTATTACTCCTGCAGCAACTAAGGTTTTTCCGGTACCAGTAGCCATTTCAAAAAGAAATCTGCTTTTACCCTGTTTGATCGCATCCTGAATAGATTTGATGGCATTAATCTGATAATAGCGTAAGAGTTTAAGTTTATTTTTGGCAATAAAATCTTGCTTGGTATCAGGATTTTTCCAATCAGGATTCTCTTTGTAGTCAGGTTTTTGGGTAATAGTGATATAATCGGCTTCAATTTTCTCGCGCAGCAAGTTTTGAGGATGGGGATTGAAATCTTTCTTATACTTAATAGATTCTAATGTAGGAAATTTAGTAATAATATCAGGGTTACCAAATTGAATATCCCAAAAATAGTGGAGATTACCATTTGATAAAATGACAAAGCGAACATTGAGAGAGCGGGCATATTTCCTGGCTTGCTCTTTTCCTGTGAGTGGGTCCCGGTCTTCTTTTTTGGCTTCCAGGACAATCAATGGAAAACCTGATTCATCAAGAAGGAGAAAGTCAACAAAACCATTTTTTGTTTTTTCAAAATTCTCTCCCAGGTCATTCAGCTTCTCTTCTGTCAATTTAGTATTTGTTTCCAGTAGAACATTTGCTTTACCTTCAGGAGTATCAAGAAGTCTCCAGCCTGCCTCTTCAAGAAGTTTATTGATTCTAATACGCGCTTTAGCTTCTTTGGGCATTACTTTTCCTTTATAAATAATAATTTTCAAAATAGTGGCTGCATTGATGGAGTGTAACTTTTATCATTTTAGCAAATTAGAAATGTAAATTGCAAGAGAAATAAGAATGATGGTTTTCAGTTATCAGTTATCGGTTTTCAGTTTTTAGTTAAATAAATACTGTGAGT
>JAGYNO010000014.1 GCA_018399955.1 Halanaerobium sp.
TCAAAAACAGCATCAGGAGTAGGAGAAGTAAAGACATCTCCAGCAATAGCTCCGTCAAGCATACCTTCACCTACAAAACCGGCATGTGTTGGCTCATGTCCACTACCTCCACCACTTACTAAAGCTACTTTTTCATTAGGTCTGCTCTTTCTTACAACTACATTATAGCCATCAATTTTTTCAAGCTTGTCTGGATCAGCCATTACTATACCTTCTACCATTTCCTCAACAACATTTTCTGGATTGTTAACTAATTTTTTCTTCATTAGTAATCCCCTTCCTCTTTTAAATATTATAATTTTAAAATTTTATTCTACTCTACTCTAATATAATGCATTTTATATACCAAAAATGAAAAATATCTTAAAATAACTTAAATTTTAAAGTATCAGCTCAAATAATTTATTATAAGTTTAATAATAGCATTTAAGAGCAATTATTATTTATATTAAGCAAAAATTCAATGCAAATACATATAATCTCAAACATTAATAATTTTATAACTAAATTCAAAAAGCTTTGAGTTAAATTCAAAACCTTATTTAAAGGTCTGCTGATAATATTTACCAGGCTTCTTGTTCTTTTTTACTAACTATTAAATATTTTATTTTTATTAATAATAATAACTAATACTATTGAAATTGATTCTCATCTATGATATATTTTTATTAAGTTGAAAAAAATTTAATACATATTACTTTAAGGAGGTAATAATAATGTTATTGAGAGTAGGACATGAGGCCCCTGAGATCGAAGCAACAGCTTATCATCAGGGAGAATTTAAAGAAGTAAAATTATCAGATTATGATGGAAAATGGAGAGTGGTTTGTTTTTATCCGGGAGATTTTACATTTGTATGACCAACTGAACTGTCGGCAGTTGCCGTCAAGTATGATGAATTACAAGAACTTGGAGTAGAGGTATTAGCTGTAAGTACAAATAGTCACTTCTCTCATAAGATCTGGGACGAAGTCGAGCTTTCCAAAATGGTAGATGGAGGAATTCCATTCCCAATGCTTTCAGATAACTCTGGTAAAATTGGTAAAGATTATTGTGTCTATGATGAGGAAAGTGGTGTTGATGTAAGAGGTAGATTTATCATTGACCCTGATGGAGTTCTCCAGGCGATGGAAATATTAACACCTCCTGTAGGAAGAAATGTAGAAGAGTTAATTAGACAAATTAAAGCATTTCAGCTGGTTAGAGAATCAGAAGGAACAGAAGCAACCCCTTCTGGATGGCAGCCGGGCAAACCTACTTTAAAACCAAGTCCTGATTTAGCAGGCAAGGTTTATAAGGTATGGTCAACTGACAATGCATTTAATGAATAATTAAACTAATTACTTAATTAAGAGGGCCGGTGGATTTATCTGCTGGCTTTTTTTAGTTTTAATACTTCAATTTTAGATTTTTAATCAACATGTAATAGAAAACCAGCAGAAATTTCTGCCGGTTTTTAGACAAAGCAAATATATATTCTTTATTATTATCCCCAGATAGAATTCATTTTATATAACTCAAATGACTTTACTTTGATTGATCCACCTTTTGTTTTTAAAGAAATTTTTTCTGATTTTTTTTGGGGAAAAACAAGATTACTAATTGTTAATTCTCCCCCGTCAATAAAAATTTCTAGTGATGACTTGTCAACAAAAATATCTACTTCTAATCGTTTATTTTTAACAAACCATTCAATTTCCTGACAGTCAATAAAATTTTCACTAAAATCTGTATTCCCTGAACTGCTTCGATCTACTATAATTTTAGAATCCCTGACATTATAGGTTATCTTTGTTTGTTGATTATTATTTTGGAGAAGAAAAAAAGAAAATTCATCTACTTTTTCAAATTCAATCACAGTATTAATTTCATAACTTTCTTCTTCAATATAAATATTCATTTCTTCAGATACTCTTAAATCATTATCATGATAAATATTTTCTCTTAAATTTATTAGTTCTCTGATTGGTTTTTGAATTAATTTAATCTTTCCATTATCTTTTTTAAGCGCTAATTCTCTTGGCAGAGACATCATACCTCTCCAGGGATCTGTAGGTATTTTATTCATATATGCAATATTATTCATCCAGCCAATCCATATCTTTCTGTTTTCAGGAAGGTTAGACCAGCTCTGCAGAGCATATATATCCGGACCATGATCAATTACAAAACTCCTCTTATAATCACTAGAGAATCTTTCTCCATCAAATTCACCCAAAAAATACTGTGTCAGTACTCCAGTTTTTCTTCCATGTGAATCTCCAACTGCCAAGATCCATTTCTTTTCTGTCTGAGATTTACTATTTAAGTGCTCAGTTTCAACTTCAAGTTTAATCAAATCGGGACACTCCCATACCCCTCCATGTACACCAATTTCAGACCCGAATTCACTCAGATATTCCCATTTTTTAAGATTCTTAGAATTATAAAATCTGACTCTATCATCACAGGCAATTATCATAATCCATTTTTTTGTTTGCTGATGCCAAAAAACTTTAGGATCTCTGAAATCCTTTACTCCATAATTTTTTATCACTGGATTATCCTTGTATTTAACCCAGGTACGGCCTCTATCTCGACTATAAGCAATAGATTGCTGTTCAATCGGGCCATTATCAGTATCTAAATGTGAGGTGTAGACTGCCACCAAACCTGAACCTCCATTAAAAAAGCCTGTGCTGTCATTTTTATCTACAACAGCTGAACCAGAAAAAATCATCCCCAGTTCTTCATCTGGCTCAAGTGCAATAGGCAGCTGCTGCCAGTGAACTAAATCATTACTTACTGCATGACCCCAGTGCATTGGCCCCCATACTTTATCAAATGGATTATACTGATAAAAAAGATGGTATTCTCCCTTATAATATACCAGTCCATTTGGATCATTCAGCCAGTTTTCATCTGGAGTAAAATGAAACTGAGGCCTATATTTTTCATTGTATTGTGTTATCTCTTTCATCTTATCAGTCCCTAAAAAATATTATTTATCTAAATAAATCTATTTCTAATTTTTATTTTACTTAATACCACTTCTAGAAACAGTATTTACATAGGTATCCTGCAGGAATAAAAATAATAATAATACTGGAATTGTCATCATTGCTGCAAAAGCCATAATATCTCCCCAGTTGCGGGGATACTGACCAAAGAAAACCTCCATTGCAACTGTTAAAGGTCTATAAGTTGGGCCCCTTGTAACCATTAAAGGCCAGAGAAAAGATCCCCACTGCATTAAAAAGTGCAGAATAGCTACACTTGCAAGTATTGGTCTCGATAATGGTAATGCTATTCTCCAATATATACCAAACCAACTAGCTCCATCAATGATAGCTGCTTCTTCAAGTTCACTTGGAAAACTCTTAAAAAACTGATAAAGCAAAAAGATATAAAACGGATTAGCAATAAACGGCACAATCTGAACAATATAACTGTCCAACCAGCCAAGCCTATTTGTTATTAATAAGAGTGGAACTGCAATTGCTTCAAATGGAATAATCATTAAAGCAACAACAAAGGAAACTAAAAAAGCTCTACCCATAAAACGAAAACGAGCTAAAGCAAATGCTGCCAGACTATTAACAAATAAGCCAATAATAATTGTTGTACTTACTATAAAAGTTGAGTTAAATAAAAATCTTGCAAATGGCATTCTTTCAAATACATCAAGAATATTTTTCAAACTAAATTCTGCTGGAAAAAATGCTCTTATTGTAGCCATATTTTTCAAGATAGCTGTTTCATCAGGGTTTAAAGAGATTGAAATCATATAAAAGAGTGGAAAAATAAAAAATATACTCAAAATAATCATCATTATATATGCCAAAATTTTTCTTTTTCTTTTATACTCCATTACTGCACCTCCTCTGTATCATTTAGTACAAATCTTTGAATAATCGATATAATTAAAATTATAATAAAAAATATTACAGTAAGTGAAGATGCATAACCAATATTTAATCTCTTAAAAGCCATATTGTAAATATGGAGCATAACTGTATAAGTAGAATTTCTTGGTCCTCCATTTGTCATTACAAAGACCTGGGTAAATAATCTAAATGCTAAAATTGTAGTAGAAATTATTACAAATGTTGTTGTGTTTTTCAGCTGCGGCAGGGTTATATACATAAACTGCTGCCAGGTATTTGCGCCATCAATATCTGCTGCTTCATAAAAAGAATCAGGTATTTCCTGCAGAGCAGCAAGAAAGATCAGCATCTGAAAACCAACACCCTGCCAGATAGACATCAGCATAATTGCTGGAAAAGCTGTTGAGGTATTATTTAAAAAATCAATACCATCCCAGATGCCAAATGAGATTGTAGTTAAAAACCCATTGATCAGCCCATCTGGATGATAGAGAAAACTCCAGATAACAGAAACAACAACCATTGTTGTAACGGTAGGAATAAAATAAATTGCTCTAAAAAATTTATTTCCTTTAACTTTAATATTTACTAAAATTGCAAGCCCCAGGGCGAGAGCAGTTTGCAGAGGAACTACTACAATCACAAATACAACATTATTTTTAAGACCAGTCTTAAATAATTCATCTCCCATAACCCTTAAGTAATTTGCAATCCCTACAAACTGAGTACCTCTTGGACTGGGAATAAGCCTCTGATTGGTAAAAGATAAAATAAAAGCCATAAGAAAAGGCAAAATCATAAATGCTCCTAATAATACTGCAGCAGGTGTAAGAAATGAAGCTATAGATTTTTTGTCATTTCTCTGCATACAATCCTCCTTTCTGTTCAGAAAAAATGAACCGGGAGAATATTTCTCCCGGTATTCTTATAATTTGAATCTTAGTTAATTCCTAAATATTGAAATTCATCATCAATTTCTTGAGCTGCTTTATCTAATTCTTCTTCAACATCTCCACCACTAACAATATTGTCAATTGCAGTAGTAAATGCATCAGTTATAACTGGATATGCTGGAGTAACGGGTCTTGGTACAGCAATAGTTTCCAGCTGTTCAACAAATAGAGCTAAGTCTCCACCTTCTTTATAAGGTTCAGATAATTCTACAGCAGAAGATCTCGAAGGTACTGCACCATTTGCATCAGTCATTTGTACAATATTTTCTGGCTGCAGAACAAATTCTAAGAACTTCCAAGCTGCTTCAGGATTTTCTGAATTAGTAGTAATACTCCAGGCCCATGATCCCATACCTGTTGCCTGTTTTTCAAACTTCGGTGTTGGTAAAAGCACTACATTATCTCCAAGAGCTTCTGTGTAGGGGTTATAGTTCCAGTGTCCTGTCCATGATAAAGCTGCTTCTTCATTAATAAATTCTGTATCTCCAGGAGGATTTTGATTTGCATAGCCATTTTCAAATAATGATTTAAACCACTTACCTGCTTCTATTCCTTTTTCACCATTTAATGTTCCTTCAGCCTGTTTTTCTTCTCTATCAATTAAATCAGCTCCAAACGCCTGGAAAAATGGAGAAAATCCATAGGTATACCATTCTCCTACATCAAACATTTTAAAATCAAGAGCATATTTTACATCTTCCAGTTCCTGTAAATCTGCAACAATCTGCATAAATTCTTCATAAGTCCATGCATCTTCAACAGATGTCGGAATCCTTGCATCAACTGCTTCTAAATATTTTCTATTTCCCCAGAAAGAAAGTCCTGAATCAAAAGCACCAAGTGCATAGAGATTACCTTCATATGTTCCCTGAGAAATTATTGAAGGTAAAAAGTCATCTTTCATTTCCTGACTGACAAACTCATCAAGTGGATGTAGATAGCCTGACCAGGCATAATTAGCAATAAATGGGCCATCAAGGTCAAGCACATCAGGTAAATCATCCGAAACTGCAGCAGCCTGTACCTGCTCATTATAACTACCTTCAGGCAGTTCAACTAAATTCACCTTAACTTCATCCTGCATTTCATTAAATCTTCTAACCTGATCTTGTGTTGTAGCCCTTTCTGGTCCTCGACCTGAATGATACCAGACTGTAATTTCAGTTGCTGCTAACACCCCAGCTGTCATCATTAAAACCATTGTCAAAGTTAAAGCTAAAATCAATTTTTTTCTCATAATATTTGGGTTTAATCCCCTTTTCCTCCTTTATAATTTTGATTCAGTAAACAAAAATATCCCAATTTGCTAAGCTCTTATTCACCTCCTAGATTTTTTATTATTGTATATTTTTCAGAAAAATTGCTGAGCACTTCGTTATTGAAAAGCAGATTTGTATTTTGAGAAATCTCATCCTGCCCATTATAAATTTGGCTTTGAACCTTCACTGCTTCAAAACAATTATTAATTTTCATTTCCAGTATTTTTTTTGAGCTGTCTGCATTAATATTAATCTTATTACTAAATTCAGCATTTTTATCTAAATTATTATATTCTAATCTATATCTAAGCTCAAGGTCTATAAATTCACTATGAAAATCATTTATCAGCCACCCTTCGAGAATATAATTTTTATCTTTCTTTATAACCCTAAAAGATGGAAGAAGTTTTTGATAACTTTCTTTAACTGCAAAATAGGCTTTTTTAGGATGGCGTTTGTGGTCAATAATTGACCAATCTAAAGCTGGCCATGTGCTGACAAAATGAAACTGAACCATCCCATTATTATTTGCATATTTTTTCCGCCTCATTGCTTCAATATGTTCTTTGTAAAAATATGATTGATATGCCTGACTTATCTTAATCAACTGATCGAGACTATCATATGTTCTTCCAATATTTTTTTCATAAATATCTTTTTGAAAACCACGTCTTTTCCATTCTTCCCAATCAGGGGGCCATAATTTGTCTTCACCAAAAATATTAATCATAGTCTTTTTACCTGGAAGTGATTGAGTACCAAATTCTGTAATGAAAAGCGGATTATATTCTTCTGCATCTTCAATTCCCCCCCAATACCAGCCAACCCAGTTAACACTTAAGTTTTGACGATTATATTCTTCAAATTCTTCCAGTGATTTAAAGTATTCTGGAGGTTTACCTTCGGTCATAAATACCGAGTTTTTCCAGATGGGCCTTCCAGGATCTAGTTCTTCAACTTTATTTTCGATAACTTTATCCAGTTTTATATAATCATGATAACGAGATTCACTGTGCAGACACCAGTTAAAAATAGATGGATGATCAATTAACTTATTAACTGCTTTCTCAGCAACATTTTTGGCTCTTTCGACTGTTTCTACACTATTATCATAACCCCACTGAAAAGGCAGATCCTGCCAGATAAGCAGTCCCTTTCTGTCACACTGTTCATAAAAATAATCATTTTCCAAATGAGAAAACAATCTCAGCATGTTAATATTTGCATTCAGCATATACTCAAGATCTTTATCATAAAGATCTTTATCAGATTGAGATAAAAACTGTGAAGAAAGATAATTTGCGCCCCGCACATAAAATCTTCTGCCATTTAAATAAAAACTGAAATCACTACCTAAAACAGTTTTTCTAAACGCAATAGTTTCAGAACAGCTGTAAACTAATTCTTCTTTAGAAAAAATATCAAGCTGCAGTTTATATAAATTGGGATTACCAAACTCTCTGATCCACCATCTTTTAATATTATCCAGCTTAAATTTAAAATCAATACTGCTTTTTCCTGGAAAAACTTCCTCTCTCACACAAAATTCATAGCTTTCTCCAGAAAAATTATCTGGAGTAATCTTAAAAACAAAGTCAAAACTTTCAGGATAATCACTAAAATTACTTAATTTAAAACGGGGATTTAATAGAACTGAACTAATTTTTCTAAAATCTTTTGACTCAACTTCTTCAGATGAAAAGCAGTCTTTACTGTTACTTTTAAAATAATATGGGAATTTTTTTTCGTTAATTTTTATACTTGAATAAAATGCAATATTTACATCTCCCCATATTCCCCCAGGATTAATTAGAGGATTGGGATAACGTTCATTTGCGGCAGAAGGAACTTCTGGACAATCAATTAGCCCCCTCTGTTCTATCGGTACACAGTCCCAGTGATAGATTCCCCCTTTAATTGTTTTCTTAAATTCCGGTTTTTTATCTATTTCACTTTTCACTTTTAGAAATAATTCATTAGATTCTTTAAGATAATCTTTTATTTTAAAAGAAAAACTGTTAAAATCTCCCTCATTAAACCCTAGATAAACACCATTTAACCAGACTTCTGTAATATAATCTACTTTTTCAAACTCTATAAACACCTCTTTAATATTGTTAATATTAGCAATATTAAAACTTTTATAATACCAGACAGTTCCCTGATAATTAAAACCTTCAAGCTGCCAATGTGCAGGTACACTTATTTTCTGCCATTTTTCTTTATCTATTACTTGATATTGAATGCCCTGTTTCTCCATTTCACTATCTGGGTCGCGTTTGAAAAACCATTCTCCATTTAAATTTATATTATTTATAGACATGTTTTCACCCTAATTTAGTTTTTTTACGCTTCCTCTTTCTACTAAATGAAAATCAAGCTCATAAGCTCTATCATTTTCATTATTATTCTTAATCCTATCTAAAAGTATTTCTATGACCTTCTTACCCAATCTGCTGTGATCAATACTCATTGTTGTTAGTTTTGGCCTGACAATTTCAGCAAGTTCTATATCATCAAAACCCATTATAGATATATCTTCTGGAACAATATAACCATTATCGAGACAGGCATCTAAAGCTCCTATTGCCATTCTATCTGAAGCAGCAAAAACAGCAGTTGGCATTTTAACAGAATTTTTAATTATTTTTTCCATTGCCTGATAACCACTTTTAATTGTAAAATCACCCTGGGTAATATACTCTTTAGTTATAGATATTCCAGCCTCTTTTAAGGCTTTTTGATAACCAATTAGCCTCTCTTCTCCAGAAGAACGATCATAAAGGGGACCATGTATAACAGCAATATTTTTATGGTTTTTATCAATCAAATATTTTACCGCCTGATAAGCAGCCTCAATATTATCAATTGTTACAGAAGGCAGACCAGATCCAGGAAACTTCTGGGAAACCACAACTGTTGGCACCTGATATCTTTCAAAATATTTTTTGTGTTTTTCTGTGAATTTAACTCCAGAAAAAATTATGCCATCGATTTGCTGTTCTTTAAAAATATGAAGTGCTTTCAGCTCTTTTTCCACTTCACCCTTGGAGTTAGAAACAATAAGATTCATTGAATTCTCTTCAATTACTTCTTCAATTCCTTTAACTAATTCTGCAAATGTACCATTTTCAATATCTGGTGTAATTAAACCAATTAATCCTGATGCTTTAATTTTCAAGCCCCTAGCCATTGCATTTGGTTTGTAACCTGTTTGCTCGATTACATTTAAAATCCTCTCTCTAAGCTCTGGACTGACTGGTTTACTATCATTGATTACTCTAGATACAGATGCAATAGAAACCCCTGCTTTTTTTGCAACATCCTTAATTGTAACGCTCATTTTAAAGCCTCCAAACCTCTGTTATATAAACTGGTAAACGTTTACCCGACCATTAAAAAAAGACATTATACTTTTAAAAAGGCTATAATACACTCATCAAATAAAATTATTTAGTAATTCTTTGCAAAATAATTATAGTATTTAAGAGTGGGTAAACCTTTACATTTTTCTTTATCTATAATTAGTATAATATTTTGAATATTCAATGTCAAGGAAATATGAAAAAAATCATAAATAATATAAAATCCACCTGCTGATTGAACAGATTTATATTTAATTTGTCTACCATAAGGGGAAGATATTTAAAAACTATCTTTAATTATATTAAGTTTTATTTAAAGATCAGCCTGATTTAAAAGTTCTATTGTCGGCAGAGCAGCCATAGCTCCAGCTGCAGAAGCTGCAAGTGAACCAGAATAATTTGCAAATTTAATTACCTTATCCAGAAATTTATTATCTATTTCTTTAAGAGTTAAATCGCTTTCATTAAAATGATAAAGAACAGCCGACATAAAAGCATCTCCAGCCCCTGTTGTGTCTACAACATCTACTTCAAATGCATCTGCAAAGCCAAGCTCCTTATGATAATAGTATGCCCCTTGACTGCCACATGTAATAAATATAATCGGTATATCATATTTCTTCTGTAAATACTCAGCACCGGTTTCAATATCATTTTTGTCACTTAAAAATTTCAATTCTTCCTCAGATACTTTTAAAATATCTACATTTTCCATTACTGAAAGCATTATTTTTTTTGCCTGAACTAAAGAGTCCCAGAGCATTTCTCTCAAATTAGGATCATAAGAAATCAGCATACTGTTTTCTTCAGCAAGTTTTATAGCTTTTTGAGAAGCTGAACGAGCCGGTTCATCAATTAAAGATATTGAACCAAAATGTAAAATTTTATTGTTTTTAAATAAATTTTCATTTAATTCTTCAGGTCGCAAAAACCTATCGGCACTTGGGTCTATATAAAAATCAAAACTTCTTTCCCCATCTTCATCCAATGTTACAAATGTAATAGCAGTTTTAGCTTGATCAGTCAAAAGCATATTATCTATGTTTACCCCTTCAGACTTCATTTTTTTAACTAAAAAATTACCTAACACATCATCACCAACTTTGCCGACAAAGCTGATCTTTACTCCGAGTCTGCTCAATGCAACAGCAACATTTGCCGGTGCACCACCCGGATTTTTTCGAAAATCCTGATTTTGCTTATCCAGTGGTGTGAAATCAATTAATGCTTCTCCCAGACAGATTACTCCTGACATTAAAACCCCTCCTTTTTGAATTGTAAGAACTGGATCAAATCCATTTATTGTTCACTAAAATTATAACATCTAAAATTTTTTAAACCAAATTATTAATAATTTTTAACAGTCATTACGCTGCTGATAAAATAATTTAAGCAGCCTTTTTAGTTCTTTAATCGGAGCAATATGATCATCTACTCGGAGATCAATATAGCGGTCATCAAGGTTATTTATTCCACAACCATTTTTTACAACAAATAAAGCTGCTGCCTGTCGACCTCTTTTATCTCCACCTGCTTTTTGACCTGCTTCTAAAGCTGCGATAATCCTATCTGCAAGTCTACCAACTGTATATCTAAATGTTTCTGACATATCTTTTAGAGTCTGTCTGCTGACAAGCAGGTTTCCCTGAACGGCATAATTTTCCCCTTCAATATTCCCGGCCCATTCAGAACAATTTTCACCGGTATGAACAGCGGTATTACCATCTTTATCGATTACTGCCAGCTGTCTGTATTCTCTGCGGCTGTCGGCTTCGGTCAATATTTTTATAACCTCTTCTGGTTTTTTACCTGAAGCTAGAAGTTCAAGTCCTTCTGGACCATAATTAGGATTACCCCAAGCCTGAGTTGCAACTACACCAACTTCTGCTTTTGCCCAGGGAACCATAGAACCAACCGCTAAAAATTTAGAAGCTACTCCCACTCCCCATTCTCTATTTTCTGGATCATAGGCAGCTATAGAAAATGTATTGATTAAATCTTTGTTCAGCATAATTTACCTCCATTAGTAATCATCTTAAAAACTCTACCCATATCAAAAATTATATTTGATGTAATTTTCTGCTGTCATTTTGCAAACTTTATTAAATACTAGAAACAGTACTTCTTTATTTTATCAATAAAGATGGCAGGCAGCAAAATGATTTTCTTCTACTTCTCTAAACTCTGGAGTTTCTGTCTGACAGCGCTCAAAAGCATGGGGACATCTTGTATGAAAACTGCAGCCAGCAGGAGGATTTATTGGACTAGGAACCTCACCTGTAAGTCTTTCCCTTTCTGTTTTTACTTCAGGATCAGGTAAAGGAATAGCCGATAATAATGCCTGTGTATAAGGATGGAGTGGTTTATCATAGATTAGATCACTTGCTGCTAGTTCAACCATTTTTCCCAGATACATAACTCCAATCCTATCACTTATATACTGCACAACACTTAGATCATGTGCAATAAATAAATAAGTTAATCCAAATTCTGCCTGCAGATCATTCATCAAATTTAATATCTGAGCCTGGATAGAAACATCAAGTGCTGCTACTGGTTCATCAGCAACAATAAATTGAGGATCAGCTGCAAGAGCTCTAGCAATACCTATTCTCTGTCTCTGGCCTCCAGAAAACTCATGTGGATATCTATTTAAATAACTTCTTGAAATACCTACAGCTTCAAGCAGTTCTTCTACCTTTTTCTTGCGCTTATCTTTATATAATCCATGTGTTTTCATAGGCTCAGCTACAATATGTTTTATTTTCATCCTTGGATTTAAAGATGCAAAAGGATCCTGGAAAACCATCTGGAATCTTCTCCGCATTTTTTTAAGTTTTCTTTCACCCAGACTCATTAAATCTATACCATCAAAATCAATTTCTCCTTCAGTTGCTTCTATCAATCTCAAAAGCAGTCTGCCTGTAGTAGACTTACCACAGCCTGATTCACCAACAATACCTAAAGTCTCCCCTTTATAAATATCAAAGTTTAAACCATCTACTGCTTTAACCCGAACTTCCTTACCAAAGAAAAGCCCTTTTTGAGATATAAAATGTTTTTTTAGATTTTTAATTTTAAGCAGTTTTTCTTTATGCTGATAAAACCCTTTTTGTATTTCATCTTTCTGCTTTAAATCATTCATTAACAATTCCCTCCTCATAAAGCCAGCAGGAAACCAGATGCTCAGCTGCTCTTGATTCCATTTCTGGAGTTATTTCTCTGCATTTATCAAAAGCAAATTTGCAGCGATCTGCAAAATTACAGCCTGCTTTTAAATCATGAAGATCAGGTGGCTGTCCTTCTATTGGCTCAAGTCTTTTTCGACTGCCGGGTTTAGGAATAGATTTTAATAAACCCTGTGTATATGGATGTAGTGGTTCAGAAAATAGTTTTTTTGCAGGAGCTTTTTCTGCCAGTCTACCTGCATACATTACTGCAACACTATCACTTACCTCTGCAACTACACCAAGATCATGAGTAATAATAATAATTGCTGTACCTAAATCATCACGCATTTCTTTTAACAGATCTAAAATTTGAGCCTGAATTGTTACATCAAGTGCTGTTGTCGGTTCATCTGCAATTAAAAGGTCTGGTTTACAGGCAAGTGCCATAGCAATAATTGCCCTCTGCCTCATACCACCACTGAACTGGTGTGGATACTGATCTGCTCTTGATTCTGCAGAGGGAATACCCACTTTTTCGAGCATTTCCACCGCTCTCATATTTGCCTTTTTTTTATTCATATTTTCATGAATTCTCAGCACTTCTGCAATTTGGGCTCCAACTTTATGAAGTGGATTTAAAGAAGTCATCGGATCCTGAAAAACTGTCGATATCTCTTTACCTCTAATTTTTCTCATCTGGCTGTAATTCTTTTTAAGTAAATTTTCTCCTTTAAAAAGAACTTCACCTTCAACGATTTCATTTTTTTTAGAACCAATTAAACCCAGTATAGTTTTTGAAGTAACACTTTTCCCACATCCTGACTCACCAACAATTGATAAAATCTCATTTTTCTCAAGAGAAAAATTTATCCCATCAACTGCTTTAACCAATCCACTATTTGTATTGAAATATGTTTTTAATCTATTAACTTCAAGTAAATTTGACAAATTAAATCCTCTCCTATTAATCTATGTCATTTCTTAATCTGGGATCAAGAGCATCTCTTAAACCATCACCGAGTATATTAAAGCTCAAGATTGCTAAGGTAGCAGATAGTCCAGGAAAAACAGCATTCCACCAGGCCATCTCCATCCAGTCCTTACCCTGATTGAGCATAATTCCCCAGGAAGGTACATCTGCTTCAACACCTAAACCTAAAAAACTCAGTGCTGCTTCGGCCCTAATAGCAAACCCAAATGATAGGGTTGTCTGAACAATTATTGGTGCCATAATATTTGGGAGAATATGTCTGAGCATAATTACCAGATTATTTACCCCGATCGAATTAGCCGCTTCAATATATAGTGAATCCTTAATTGAAAGTACAGATCCCCTTGCAATACGACCGAAAATCGGAATGTAGACAAGTCCAATTGCTATCATAAGATTGGTAGAACTTGTTCCCAGTACTGCCATAATAACAAGAGCCAGAAAGATCTGAGGAAAAGAAAACATAACATCCATAATCCTCGAAATTATATTATCAAGTATACCCCCATAATAGCCAGCAATTATACCCATGCTTACACCAATGAATAAAGAGATACCAACAGATATAATACCTACTTTAAATGAAATGCGGCTGCCGTAAATGATTCTGCTTAAAATATCTCTGCCAAACTGATCAGTACCAAATAAATGATCAGAACTTGGAGCATTAAGCATTGCACCTGGATTCATCTGATATGGATCATAGGGTGCAAGTAAAGGTGCAAATAATGCCATTATTAAAAAAAGCAGCAGAATTATCAGTCCGGCAAAAGCTAATTTATTTTTATAAAAACGAAACCAAAATTCCTTCAAAAAACCTTCCCCCTTTAATATCTTATCTGTGGATTTATGACTGCATAAATTATGTCAACAACTAAGTTAATTGTAACAAATCCAAAAGCAACAAATAATATACAGCCCTGCATTAATATATAATCTCTATTTGTAATTGACTGCAGAGTAAGTCTTCCTACTCCCGGCAGCGAAAATATTTTCTCAATAATTACAGAACCACCAAGAAGATATCCCATCTGAATGCCTAAAACTGTTATAACAGGGATAAGTGCATTTTTTAGAGCATGACTTATAATCAGCATTTTTCTTGTTACACCCTTTGCTCTTGCCATTTCTATATAGTCCTGTTTTAATACTTCAAGCATTGAAGAACGCGTCATTCTCATAACAACCGCACCAACAGAAGCTCCCAATGCGATTGATGGCAGTGCCATATACCTTAAATTTAATATAGGATTTTCAAAAAAACTCACGAATCCTCCAGAAGGAAACCAGCCTAAAAATAATGAGAAAATCAATATAAATATTGTTCCAAGCCAAAAATTTGGTATAGACACACCAAGCAAGCCTAAAAAACTTGCTGAATAATCAAGCAGTGAATTCTTTTTAAGAGAAGCAAGTGCTCCCAATGGAATAGCAATAAAAACACTGTATAAAAAACTCATAATCATCAGCTCTAAAGTAACAGGCAGTCTTTCTATAATTGATGTCAGCACACCCTGGTTAGTAAAAAACGACTGCCCTAAATCACCTTTTAAAACATTGGTAATCCAGATAAAATACTGCATAACCAGTGGTTTATCAAGCCCATATTCTGCTCTTAATACAGCAGCCTGTTCAGGATTGTAATTTGCACCCAGCAGAGCTGTAATTGTATCTCCAGGTACAAGTCTGATCAGGAAAAAAGCAACTATAGAAATCCCAATTAAAACAGGTACTGCTACCAAAATCCTTTTTGTTATGTATCTCCACATTTACTAAAAACCTCCATCTAATTAAAAATCAAAAGTCAAAACCGAACCTAGTTGAGGCCGGTTTTGACTTTATTAAAATCCAGACTACTAATTGTTATTATTCATCTATCCATGTTTCAGTTAGAGAAATTGTTGATACAGTAGGATTAACATCAAAACCTCTTACAGACTGCTGCAGTGCAGATGCCTGTGGATTTACATATAAAAATACCATTGGAACATCTTCGGCAATCATTCTCTGAGCTTCTCTATAAATTTTTCTGCGTTCTTCTTGGTCACTAACTCTTCTGCCTTCTTCAAGCAGAGCATCTACTTCTTTATTAGAATATGCCTGCTGATTCCAGATACCATCTGTATGGAAGATATTATATAAATATTCATCAGGATCTACAAATCCAACCCAGCCGATAACAGTCATCTCAAAATCTCCATTACCTAGATTTTCAAAATATACAGATGACTCTAATGATCTAATTTCAACATCAATCCCAATTGGAGCCAGCTGGGCTTTAATAACCTGGGCAGCATTTAACTGATCAGGATTAGAAAGAACTATCAGTGTTGTCTCAAAACCACTGCTGTATTCAGTTTCTGACAGCAGTTCTTTTGCTTTTTCAAGATCTTGAGCAGGATATACTTTAAGTTCGTCATCTGCCCAATGACCTGGAGGTATAGGTCCTCCTGTTAATGGTGCTGCTTTACCAAATTTGACCATCTGATTTAAAGCATCTCTATTCACAGCCCAGGCAACAGCCTGTCTTACTTTCTTATCAGAAAGTGGGCCTGCCTCTGTATTTAAACCTAAATATTCCCAGTAAGTACCTGCAACAGATTCCACATTAATATTTGGGTATTCAGCTAGTCTGTCAATATTTTTTGCAGAAACCTGCAGTATGATATCAAGTTCATCATTTCTTAAAGCTGTGGTTCTTGCTGTTTCATCATCAATCGGCTTTAAATAAACTCGATCTAAATATGGTTTACCTTCTTCAAAATAATCTTCAAATTTATCCAGAACCAAAAATTGATCTCTTTCCCAGACATTTAATTTAAATGGTCCACTACCTGCATCGACATCATTTAAAGAATCATCATTAGCTTCAACTACATTTTTATTTACAACAGCATTCATTGGATATGCCAAATAAGTTAAAAACGGTGCAACAGGCTCTGCTAAAGTTATCTCTAGATTAAAATCATCCATAACTTCTATGTTCTCTACAGCATCAAAATGCTGGGCTCTAACTTCTTTATCAATAATTCTTTCTATAGAATATTTGACATCTTCAGCAGTTAAGTCATCACCATTATGAAACTTAACTCCCTCGTGAATTTTAAAAGAATAAACTTTACCATCTTCTGATATACTGTATTCTTCTACCAAATCTCCTTCTAAACTTCCATATTCTCCTTTTTTATATTTCAGCAGTGTATTATAAAGATTTTCTATAAAACGCATTGAACCTGCTGCCTGTGCAATATGTGGGTCAAGTGTTCTTGCACTTGCAAAAGAAAAGTCGGTAATCGAGAGTGTACCACCTTTTTTGATTTCTTGAGCCCCCACAGCTGAACTCACCAAAATTGTAATCCCTAAAAATAAAATCAATAAAAATCCTAATCTTTTTTTCATTTTTTAATACTACCTCCTCTTGTTTTAAAGAAACTTTATTCTAAAATTTATTTTATAAATCTGCCGTTTATCATAACCCTTTCTATACTGCTGTTAAAATTTAATGGCTCTCCAGCAAAGATTACGAGATCGGCATCTTTTCCTTTTTCTAAGCTCCCGACTCGATCAGCTATACCCAAAATTTCTGCTGGATTTATAGTTATGGCTTTTAAAGCCTCATCTTTATTAAGACCCGATTTGACAGCTAATGCAGCATATAAAGGGAGTCTTTCTGTTGGTGTAACAGGATGATCGCTGACCAAAGCTATTTTTACACCAGCCTCAGCAAGTAAAGCAGCTGTTTTAAAATCCTGTTCTTTAAGCTCAACCTTTACCTTAGCTGTAAGAGAAGGCCCAACCACAGCTGGTGCTCCAGCTTCTGCGATCTTATGGGCTGCTAAATGACCCTCTGTACAGTGCTCAAGTGTAATATTTAAATCAAATTCCTCGGCAATTCTCAAAGCAGTCATAATATCATCAGCTCGATGGACATGTGCTTTGAGTGGAATTTCTTTATTCAACAACTTAAGTAAACTTTCAAATTTTATCTTTCTTTTAAAAACTTCACCTTTTTCTACAGCTCTTTCTTTTGCCAATTTATAGTCCTCAGCCTCCATTAAGACCTCTCTTAAAAGAGCTGCAATCCCCATTCTGGTTCCTGGACTTTCTTTTCTTTCTGTATATACTTTTTTTGGATTCTCACCAAAAGCAGCCTTTATTCCTACTGGAGCCCTAATAATCATCTCATCAATAAAATTTCCTGCTGTCTTTACAGCAGCAGCTTCTCCTCCTAGAACATTAGCACTGCCTGGACTAGTCATTACAGATGTAATACCATTTACAGCTGCCGTTTTCAGCCCTTCTTCGCGAGGATTAACAGCATCAATGGCCCGCAGATGTGGAGTAACTGGATTTGTCATTTCATTATAATCTTTACCTTCCCAGCCTACACCTGCTTCATCAATACCTAAATGTGTATGTGCATCAATCATGCCTGGTATAATTATCTTTCCTGTTCCATCAATTATTTCAGCATTTTTTGGTATCTCAATATCTTTTCCTATATCTTCAATTATTCCTTGCTCAATCAAAATAATGCCATTTTTAATTTTTTTACCTGACATTGGATAAATTTCTCCATTTATAATAGCTATCATTAAAATATCTCCTCAAATTAAAGGTTTTAATTTTACAAAATTATCTTTAGTATAATTTAGTCTATTAAATCGCTAAATTTTTATGCAAAAAAATAAAAAAATAGTATAGAATTCCTAAGAATACTATATTATAACTATATCATTTTATTCAAATGTTTTCAATTAAAACCGCAGCTGTATAATCGTATTCTTAGAGATTATCTGATTAAATTAAAAATAATAGGATAATTATTAAACTTATCAATATTGGAAAAGTATAATTAATAATTATAATTTAAAGATTATCTTTTCTCCTCGTTTTTTTATCTCAATTATTTTAGTATTTTCAGCAGCTGCAGCCATCTCAGCTTTAAATTCTTTTGTTATAGTAAAATGAGAAGAAAAATGAATTGGAATAAAAATTTTAGGCTTTATCTGCTCTATAAAATATTTGCCTGCCAGATAATAGTACTCCTCTAACCTTGGATCTACAGGCACAAATGCTATATCAATTTTTTCTCCTTCTAATTTATCAATTTCTCTTTTGTACTCTCTTTCTTCTCTTTTCTGTACCCTGGGACTAAATTTCTTCCACTTCCACCAGTTTAAATCTCCAGCATGAAAAATATTAAGTCTATCTGTCTTAAGTAAAAATGAAACACCTTCATCTGTACTTCCAAAAGTTTTAACTGTCAAATTCTCCAAACCCAATTCCTGATCTGCTTCCATCTGAAAAAGATTATCTTTAGATTTTAACTCCGCTTCTAATTTTACCTGGTCAGCTAAAATATAGCTATAATTTTGACAATAGTCTTCCCAATCAAAAATAACTTCATTAAAATGATCGTGGTGATCGTGGCTGACAAAAATATATGTCTCCTCAATATTCTCAAAACTATCTTTTCTAATTACACCATTTTCCAATGAACTTAAATTAGCAATTTTCTCAGCTTTCAGATCCGGCTCATCTTTATAATAATCAAATATATATAATTTATTATTATATTTTACCACTGTTCCACTGTGAAATAAATGATATATTTCTGCAGTCATATTTCTAATCCCCTTTCTTCAATCAGCAGTGCTGCTGACTAATAATATAAATAAATTTTACTTTCTTAAACATTAAATAAAGCCCTCTATCAAAGCAGGGCTTTTGAATATCATTATTTTAACCTTAATAATTACTAAAATAAAGATTATAATTCGATTCTATCAATTTCATTATTAATCATGTCAATATGGAGAATTTCATTTTTTAAAGCTTCTTCTCTACCTAAAAGATATTTTAAGGCCTCCATTACTTGAAATGAAGCTGTAACAGTGACTGCAGGTGAAAATACATCAGGTACATCATTTTTCTGAGCTCCAGCAAAAATATCCTTAAGAGAGCTTCCTTTATCAGGCAGGATAAGCATCAGCTGCGCAAAAAAACCTTCAATACCAGCATGGATCAGAGCTAAATTATTTTTTACTGCTAGATCTTCTAAGATAAAACGGGTCTTAAAATTATCGAGAGCATCAAAAATTATATCAATATCTGCAGGTAATTCAGTTTCTTCAGTTATTTTTTCTTGTTTAGGAACAATCTCTGTCTCAAGATTAAAACTCTTCAGAAATTCCACTGAAGCTTCAACCTTATATCTGCCAATATCTTCTCTACCATAACAGAGCTGGCGATTCAAATTAGAAATTTCAACTTTATCATAATCATAAAGATAAATTTTATTGATTCCAATTCTCTGCAGCTGAATAGCTTGATTTGTTCCCAAACCACCTGCACCTGCTATCATAACATTTAGATCAGAGATTAAAGTTCTTTCATCTTGAGAAAATAATCCCAGCTGTCTTTTTAGATAATCTTTCATCTAACCACCTGCTGATGGAGGAAATAATGTAACAATATCCCCGTCTTTAATAATTGAATTAAGTCCATTTAAATGTATAACATTATGACCATTGATTAAAATAATGGAGCCGGGAGAAATCTCCCCGGCCTCCAGTAATTTATGGCTGAAATAGCCATCATAATCAGCATCAAGTTTAGAAATCAATTCAGTGGCTGTTATTGCGCCATCAAATTCATATTCTTCACCTGAGCTTTTTAAATTTATTTTAAACAATGAGTAAAATTTTACTTTTATCATTTTACTCCAGTCCTAACTCTCCTAATTTTTCGTCGCTTATAAACCCATCTTCCTTCCATCCACGAAGTTCATAATATTCTGGAAGAATTTCTTTGTATTTTGAAGCATTTCCTTTTAGAGGTCCATCAGGAAGAGGATCATTTAAGAAACGATCTGGAAGTTTATCAGTATCTGGAGTTACTCCAGCTTCATAATTAAATTGACGCTCTAAGTTCCAGATTCTTTCTCCAACCTGAAGCATTTCTTCTGATGAATAATCAGCACCAATACCAGCATTGATTATTTCTGTATAATCATCAAGACCAAGTGCAAAGGAAGTAAATAAGCACATTCCACTAGCGTCAATTACAGCAGTAAGATCTTGGAATACAATAACCCATTCTGGCTTACCTTTTAGTTCTTGAGGATCAAGTTTTTCTGGTACACCAAGTACCTCAGGAGAAACCATGTAACCTCTAACATGACAACCACCGCGATTAGAAGTAGCATAACTTAAACCATGACCCTGTAATCCACGGGGATCATAAGCAGGTAATTCCTGTTTTTTAACACTCATTGAGAATTCAGGTACACCTTTTGATTCAGCAAAACGATATGAACCTTCTGCCATAGCATCTCCAATACCTTCTCTAAGAGCCATCTTCTGTGTATAATATACTACTGATTCTGAAGATCCAAACTTAAGTTCTGGACCATTTTCCAGCTCTTCTTTATCAATATGACCTTTTTCATACATTTCCATAGCACATGCTATAGTAGCACCAGCAGAAATAGTATCCATTCCAAGGTCATTACAAATATAGTTAGCTTCTACAATAGCATTTAAATCATTTACACCACAGTCAGCACCAAAAGCCCAACCTGTTTCATATTCAGGGCCTTCACCTGAGCGACCATTAGGAAGTTTAGTATCTCTACCACAGCGGATTGGACAACCATAACAACCTTTGTTATTCTGTAAATAACCTTTTTCCATTAATGCTTCACCAGATACTTCAGCTACATCTTCAAAAGTTGCTTCCTGGAAGTTTCTAGTTGGATAAACTCCTGTAGAGTTACAGATGTTATCAAGAACTTTAGTACCCAAAGAAGGTAATCCCTCTCCAGTTACTCCATCTTCTTTTAACATTTTAGTCTGTTTTCTAACTACTTTCATCATTTCGTCTTTATAATAATCAACCTGTTTTTCATCTGCTCTAACTACTACAGCTTTTAAATTTTTTGAACCCATAACTGCACCAACACCAGTTCTACCTGCAGCACGATCCTTTTCATTCATTATTGAAGCAAATTTAACAAGATTTTCACCAGCAGGCCCAATACAGCTGACTCTGGATTTTTCGTCTCCAGATTCTTCAATTAACATTTCTGTTGTATCATATGCACCTTTACCCCAAACATGAGAAGCATCTTTTAATTCAGCTTTATCTCCCTTAAGGGATAAATAAACAGGATGATCTGCTTTACCTTCAAAAATTAATATATCATTACCGCTAAATCTTAATTCAGCACCAAAAAAACCACCAGAATTACTACTTGCTACAGTATTTGTTAAAGGCCCTTTTGTAATAACCATATAGCGGCCGCCTGTTGAAGCAGCAGTACCAGTTAATAAGCCAGTAGCATAAATTAATTTGTTTTCAGGGCTTAATGGATCAATAGTAGGATCTATTTCATCATAAAGAATCTTTGTCCCTAAACCACGACCACCTAAAAACTTCTTAACATTCTCACCAGCAATTTTCTCTTTTGTGATCTCCTCATTTGTGAGATCAACTCTCAAAACATTGTACTCATTAATTTTACCCATTAATTATATACCTCCTTAGATTTACTCTTCTTTCCAAGCACGGGAGGCTGAGTCATTTCTTCCTCAACCCAGCGGTTAAAATGCCCTGGAAAAATTCTTTAGGCAAAATAACTCGAAGGTATGTTATACTTATTAAATATAAGATGCAAAAATCCTTCTTAATTTATAGAAAAATTTATATTTTTGCGAATATTTTATTTATTAAAATTGATGCTTATGATAATTATAATAATTGCTTATACTAATTATAATATCAACATCAATTTAAGGACACTGAATTACTCCCCTAGCCCATAAACAATCTCCACAAACAGGAAACTCATTTCCATGGCAGTCTTCTTCATTTTCTTTTGACATCTCACATCCAGAACATTGGGTACAATCTGAGAATGGAAAGTCTTTTACATTTTTTCTAAAATTTTTAAATTCATCACTAAACCAAATTGAATTTAAATCCTCTTCAGCTATATTACCTAAGACATATTTATTAATATGCTTTTCTCTATCTCTTACATAAAGATCATAACTGTGCATCAGTGCAATACAGGGGCTTATCTCTCCCTGCCAGTTAACAGCTATTGAACCATCTTCTACAAATTTACAGTAACCTCGATAAGGATTGAAAGGCACCTGAGTAGTGCTAATATTACTTGACTTTCCACCAACAGCTGCAATATCTTTAATAATATCTTCTCTTAAATCTGTTGGAGGTAGATATATTTCTGGTCTATGGCGTGTTCTTTTTTCAGGTTGAGAACGGCTTATAGAAAAAGAATAAAGAATTTCATCGGTCATAGCCTCTGTATAAGGCAGCAGATTTGTCAAAAAAATAAAAGAAGCTCCCAGATCAAAAGCTAATTTCCGCAGTTCTTTAAGTTCATCAACATTAGATTTCATAATTACATATTCAATACCAATTTCCGTTTCAAGCTTTTTTTTATCCCTTAATCTGCGAAATCTTTTAACATTCTTGATCACACGGGCTAAATCTGCACCAGAGCGAATATCTGCCATTGTCTCAGGAGAAGTACCATCAACTGAAACAACCAAACTATCCAGACCTGCTTCCAGTATAGATTCAGCTTTTTCTTCGTCTAAAAGCAGTGCATTAGTAATCATCTGAGTTTGAACTCCCAACTCTGATGCTGCAGCAATCATCTCAGCAATCTCAGGATGATAAGTTGGTTCACCAATTCCCCAAAATGCTATTTTCTCTAAATGTTCAAACTCTTTTAACCCGTCAATAAGCTTTTGATAGATCTCAAAATCCATATGACCCATTTCTTCATCCCAAGAATGCCGCACACATGTCTTACAGTTCAAATTGCAGTCACTTGTAGGTTCAATATAGACTTTAGTCAAAAGGGGATCACTTCTCTCTAAATAAAAGCCTTTTGAACCAAGTTTTATTTTAACAGCAGTATCCTCATCAAGACCAAGTTTTTCTTTTATTTTTAGAGGGATTTTCAATTTACCATCTTCCATTTCAACTTCTATATTTTCTGGAAGATCTTCACCTATACCATCGGTTCTCCAAAACTGTGGGTTATTCACCAAAAAATCCAATCTGTATACCACCCTTCCTCAAATGATAATATATAAATTCATAAATACATGATAGGTAAATATCAAAATTAAATTTTGCAATATTTACTTATTTATACTCTATCATTTTTGTCAAGATTTTGCAATCGTTATTTTCCTCAAATTTTCCATGATTTTTTGTGGTATACTTCATCAAAAAAATGATATTCAAATTTAATTGAATTATTAAAGTGATATTTGAGCATTGCAAAGTTATCTTCAGTAATTTCTGCTTCTAGAAGATTAATTAAATCTTCAACTAGCTTCTTAAATTCTTTTCGTTTAAATACTGATGCCCAATTTTTATAGATCCCATTTTGATTTGTCTTTAATTTATCAGCATGTTTTTCAGCTATTTTTAAATAGAGCCAGTAACAAGGTATGAGAGCTGCCAATCCTTCAGCAAAATTATTTTGCGAACTTACAGCAAGCAGATAATTAGAATAAGAAATATTTGCATAACTTAACTCAAATTTCTCATAGTGATCTGCATCAATATTATAAAATTCCAGCAGTTTTTCTAATTCAGCAAATTCAACATTGGCTTCACTGTATAATACAGCAATTAATTTTTGTTTTGCTTTAATATTCTGCTGTTTAGATATTAAAACTGCCATATTTCGCATTGACTGATTTAGATAATAATAATCCTGTTTCAAGTAAAATTTAAATATATCCTCTTTTAAATCACCTTTGAAGATTTCTTTTACAAATTGATGCTCAATTACTTTCTTCCAATTATCTTCTGTTTCTTCAACAAATCTTTTAAACTGCAATTTATTTAACCCCCTTTATGACCACATAATCCCCTTTTTTATATCCTTCTACTGCTTCTTCAACGAAATCATTTGCATATTTGGGATGTTTGGTTAGTGTCTGAATGAATTTTAGATTCTTAAAACCTACTTCCTCCATAATTTCTATTATCTCTTCTGTACATATCCAATCTGTACCTTCAAGAAATTCCATCGGATAAGGATATTTGGGCGAGATATTATTTAAATAATATCCTTCAATAGAAGCAAGTCTGTAGAGAATCGCAAAAGAAGATTCAGCAGGCAAAATCGAAATTATCACTTCTCCCTTTTTTTCCAGAATTCTATATGCCTCTTTAACCGCTTTTTTCTTATCATCGACATAAGCCAATATTGTTCCAAGCAGCACCTGTTCTGCACTTTCATCTGCTAAAGGAAGCTCTTCTGCTCTGCCTTCAAGAACCTCAATTCCCTTTGCTCTAGCAAGATCTGCCATACCTTTTGAAGGTTCAACACCTTTTTTAATTCCCAATTTCCCTGCAAAAAGTCCATTCCCCACTCCTATACTAATACAATTTTCTGGATCTGTTACCATTTTTTCTAAAGCCTTAAATTCACTCATGAAAAGATTTTTATTATTTTTAAACCAGATTTCAAAATCCTCTGCTCCCTGATTAAATTTCTCATTATTTACTGAAAGTTTATCTTTAATTTTCATTTTTATTTCCTCCTTAAGTATTATTTAAATTTTTAATGTCCTCTATCGATCCATACTGCGGCAGTCCAGCAAGTTTTGCAGGCAGATAAAAAATTAAATCAATAATTATTTGATATCAAATTATTTTTCTGCATCAGATAAATATTATCCATGAATTCTCTCTTAAATTTTGCAGGAGTCTGTTCTTTCAATTCCGCTATTTCAGCAGCCAATGCATAATAATAGACTGCAGTCTCTGCTGCTTCAAAAATACTGAGTTCAGAATTTGCAGCAGCTGCTGCAAAAACACCTAAAGTAGAGCCAAGCATACAGCCTGTGCCAACAACTTCTCTCAACAGTGAACTGCCGCGAGCTATTTTTTTGCTCGTTTTCCCATCTGTAATAATATCAATTTTAGAACTTACCACTACTGTAGTGTTTAATTCGGCTGCCAGTTTCTGAGCTTTCATTTCGATTTGATTATAATTACCAATTGATGTAATTCCTCTCACTTCTGCATCTTCACCAGTTAAGGCTGCTATTTCTCCTTCATTTCCTTTGATAACTGATATTTTAAGTTCTTTAATTATTTTTTCTGCAGCTTTTGTTCTGTATTCAGCCCCACCAGCCCCAACAGGATCAAATAGTACTGGAACACCAAGCTGATTTGCTGCTTTTCCAGCAGCTAGGATAGAATCCAAACGCATCTCAGTTAAAGTGCCAATATTTAATACCAATGCAGAGGCATCTTTTACTATTTGAACTGCTTCTTTTTCAGAATAGGCCATAACAGGTAGTGCTCCCCAGTTTGAAATTATACTGGCACAATCATTCATAGTAACATCATTGCTTATCTGATGAATCAACATTTTTTCTTTTTTTAGTGTCTCTTTTATTTTCTGCCATCTTTTTTGATAAACTCTCTTAATCGCTTTAAGCCTATTCAGCAAATTCACCTCCTCTCTGAATTTATAATACCAGTGATTTTTTGTTTTTAGCTTTTCTAATGACTTCTTTTAAGGTTTTAACACTAGCTTTAATATTATCTGCTCCTACAACAGCAGAAATTACAGATACTGTATCTGCTCCCGCTTTAATCACTTCTGCAGCATTTTTGCTGTTTATGCCTCCTACTGCAATTAAAGGTAAAGATGTTATTTTTTTGACATCCTTTATTCCCTGAATACCTATACCATCTTTCTCTTCAGCTACTTTTTTCGAATCAGTTTTATATACTGAGCCTATGCCTAGATAATCAGCTCCATCTTTTTCTGCCTTCTTGATATCTTTTATCTTGATAGCAGTGATTCCGATAATCTTATCAGCACCGAGTATTTTTCTTGCTTCCTCATAAGGTAAATCATCCTGGCCAAGATGAACACCATCTGCATCTAGTACAGCTGCCAAGTCCACCCTATCATTAACTATAAAATCGATATTTGCTTTTTTGGTAATTTTTCTAATCTCTCTACCAAGTGAATATCTTTCCCGCAGCGTCATATTTTTATCCCGCAGCTGAACAACATCAACACCACTTTTTACAGCTTTTTTTACTACCTCTAAAGTACTGCGTCCACTGGATAATTGCTCTTCAGTAATTAAATAAAGATTCCAGTCTCTCTTAAACAAAAAATCATCTCCTTTTACGATAATGAAAATATATGGTTAACAGGATTATTTCCCGCTCCAACTTTAAAACCATTTTTTATTGCCTCTGTTATATAAGCTTTGCTTAATGAAAGAGCTTCTTTAATACTCAAATCTTTAGCCAGATTACTAGCCAGAGATGCTGATAAAGTACAGCCAGTCCCATGTGTATGCTGAGTATTAATATATTCAGCTTCAAATTCAATAAATTCACTGCCGTCATAAAGCAGATCAACTGCTAAATCTAAAGCTTTTCTTTCTTTTAAATCTTTTTTGCCATTAAAATTATTATCCAGATGACCACCTTTTATTAACACATATTTACTTCCATATTTTATCAGTTCTTCTGCAAGCCATTTTGGACTCACTTTATCAGCAGTATTTTTTCCTGCCAGTATTTTTGCTTCCATTAAATTTGGAGTAATTATTTTAGCGAATGGAAAAAGTTTTTCTTTATAACTTTCTACTGCATTTTCAGCAAGCAGTAGATCACCACTGCTGGCAGCCATTACTGGATCAACTACCAGATTATCGAGGCCATATTCTTTTATTTTCTCTGCAGTAATCTCAACAATCTCTCTACTGCCAAGCATTCCTGTTTTTAATGCATCAATTTTAATATCACTTAATACAGAATCGATTTGAAATGCTACAAATTCTGCATCTAGATTATTTACCCCCTGTACACCAAGTGTATTTTGTGCTGTTACAGAAGTGATTACAGATGCAGCATAAACTCCGTGTACTGTCATGGTTTTTATATCAGCTTGAATCCCTGCTCCACCTCCAGAATCAGACCCTGCAATAGTTAATACTTTCTTCATCTTATCAGCTCTCCTTTTTATATTTATCTTGAATTTGAATATAACCCGAATATTGAATGTACTGTTAATATTATTAATCTTTATGCATAATATTTTAATTTAATTCATCAATAAAATTTAGATTGTCAGCATTCTCTACTGCTTTTAGGAATAAATAGGCTATTAATACACCACCTGCTGCACTTAAAGAAAAGGGAATAACAAAGAAAAATAATGCTGTAGAACTTCCCATTAAAAAGTGAGCTATTGGATATGCAGCTGCTGCACCCAAAATTCCTGTACCAAAAAGCTCTCCTGCTGCAGCCCAGAGCTTGTGTTTAAACCGCTTGTATAAAACACCCGCCAGAAAAGCACCAATCATACTTCCCGGAAATGCCAGCAGAGAACCCACTCCCAGCATATTTCTTAAAAGTGAAATCACAAATGCATTTAATACAGCATAGGCTGGCCCTAAAAGTACAGCAGAGAGAATATTAATTAAATGCTGGACAGGAAAAGCTTTTGCAACACCAATCGGAATATATACTAAATGACCTGTTAATGTACCGAGTGCTATCAAAAATGCGGAAAGAGTTAATTTTTTATTTTTCATATTTTTCTCCTTTCAAATTACATAAAATATTTTTTTTAGCTTTAAACAACAAAAACACAGCCCTGAATAGGAACTGTGCTATCATAAATATACACACTTCCCTCCGCTGGTATTATCCAGATCAGGTTAAAAGGGTCAAAGCATCTGCTTTTCTCAGCCATAGGGCTCCCCTGTGTTCATTATTAAATTTTATTCTACATAACAAAAAACCCTCCTTTCTGTTGAACAGAACCGGAGGGCTTATCTACAAATCTTTATATTTTCCTACGCCTGCATTATCAGGATCAGGTAATGGGTCGATGATTGCTCATCTTCTCAGCCTCCAGTTCGGCTCCCCGGTTTTAAATTTTAAAATCTAATCATCTATAAATCTCTAACTAGCTGTATTATACAATAGAAATTGCAATTAATCAAATATATTTATTCAACCCTAATAATCACAGTTTCATTTTCATCATCAACTCTTAAAATTTCTTTTTCTTCTGAAAAATCATCAATGGTTTTGGTCAGGGAATTTAAATCGATATCTTTTTCTGCCATTTTATTCTTTGCCGATTGAGGAACAAAATTCAGAAGACTTTTTGCTATTCCAAGCGGTAAAGACAGATTGACTTTTTCTTTGCCAGCTTCATTCACAATAATTCTAAGGTGTCTTTTCTTCCTACCCTGCTCATTTCTACCTTCATTTCCGTTATTTAACTTGACAGCTTTTGACCTGCCTGGTCCTTCTTCACCTAGAGCAGCCAGCAATTTTTCAGTTTCCTCAGCATTAATTCTGCCTTCCTGCAGCATTTCTAAAATTCTCATTCTTTCTTCATTCATCATTTCTCAGCTCCCCTTAATTTTAATGGTTTATACTTTTGATAAAAACTATGGTTCTTCCACAAAAAGAACATCTTGAGATTCAGTATAATTTTTTAGTCATCTAAAGTTCAAAAAGTTAAAAATAATCAATCAAAATAAGATTAAAAATTAAATCTCTTTTAATTTCTGAGCCGCTTCAACAGCCTCAATCTCCCCCGCTTCTAACATATCAAGAATTTCTCTCCTTTTCTCCTGCTGTTCTTCCTCAACAAAATCATCTTCATAACCTAAAGTCTTAATCAGTTCATTTAGCTTATTTCTCACTGTTGGATATGACATATCAAGCTCTTTTTCCATATTCTTAATATTTCCTCGAGTTTTAATAAAAATCTTTAAAAACTGCTGCAGCTCATAATTTAATTGAAAAAGCTCATCTAAGTAAAAATCACCACTAATTTTAGTATTACAGTTACTGCATTTTAGTTCAGTTACATTCAATTTGCCCTCACATGTAGGACATTTAGCCGGAATTGGATAACTCATTTAACTTCACCCCCTCTTATTAGCCAGGAAATTATTCCTAATGATTTGTTGTAAATGATATTTTCGCTTTCATAATTTTCGATATCAACAAAATACAGCTTTAAACTGTTCTTGTAAAGAGCTGTATAAATGGGTGGTGCCTCAGGCAAACCCTTAATCTCTTACAGATGTCTGAAGAACATTTTGTTCTATTTAATATTATAAAACAAAAATTAATATTTGTAAAGTATTTTTTAAAAAAATTAATTATTTTAATAAAAGTATTGAATATATTAATTAAAATATCAAAAAAAGAACTGAAATAATCAATTTTAGCTTAATTATTTCAGCTCTTATAAATAATTATTTACTTTTAGCTTTAGATCCAAATGATTGATTTAATATTGCCAAGTTATTTAAAAACCCCAGAATAACCGCACTAAAATAGGAACCGAAACTGTCAGCAGCAGCTGCAGTGGGGCTCCAACAACTATAAAATCTCTGAATTTAAATCCACCAGAACTGTATACCATCAGATTTGTCTGATAACCTATTGGACTTGAGAATGCAGAACTGGCGGCAAAAGTTGTTGTTAAAATAAAGGAAAATGGATTAACCCCCAGCTGACCTGCTGTACTGAAAGCAATTGGCAGCATAATCAAAACACTGGTATTATTACCTACCAGAGTTGCCATAGTAGAGGTTATAAAATAAATCAACATCAAAATATATAATGGAGGCAGCATTTTTGAAAGATTTGTGATCTGTTCTGCTAAAAATGCAGCAGTTCCTGATTTTTCTATAGCTATCCCCATTGGTATTAGACCAGAGAGAAGAAAATATACTTCCCAGTCAATTGACTTAAAAAAATCGCTTTTATTAATACAGCCAGTAAAAACCATAAGAAAAGCACCCATAAGAGCTGCTATTGCTACAGGTAAAAGATTAAAAGCAACCGATGCAATAAAGAATCCAAGAATGGAAGCAGAAATCAATATTTTCTTCATATCAAAAACTTGGGAATCAAATTCCCTATCTATAATAAAGTTGCTGTTTTTACGAAATCTTTCTAAAGTGTTTTCGGTTACAAGCATTAAAAGTAAATCTCCTGGCTTAAAACGATAATCTGTCATTTTTTGATGGGTAATTTCTTCACCACGCCTTAATGCAAGTATATTGCAGTCATATCTTTCTAAAAAATTCATTTCCTCTAAAGTTTTATTAACCATCATTGAATTTGTAGGTACAA
>JAGYNO010000140.1 GCA_018399955.1 Halanaerobium sp.
ATAACCAAACATCTCAGATAATGGAACTTTAGCATCAATTACTTTAGTATTGGCTCTATCAACCATATCACCAATTTGTCCACGTCTAGCATTTAAATCACCAATAATATTACCCATATATTCTTCAGGAGTTACTACCTCAACTTTCATTACTGGTTCAAGTAATACTGGTTTTGCTTTTTGACATGCATCTTTAAAAGCAAAGATACTAGCCATTTTAAAAGCCATTTCAGAAGAGTCAACATCATGATATGAACCATCATATACTGCAACCTTTATATCAACCATAGGGTATCCAGCTAGAATACCGTTGTTCATAGCTTCTTTAACACCTTTTTCTACTGCAGGAATAAACTCTTGAGGAATTGCACCACCTTTAACTTCATTAACAAATTCAAATCCTGCACCTTCTTCATTTGATTCAACACGCAAATAACAATGACCATATTGCCCTTTACCACCTGACTGCTTAGCATATTTATGTTCAGCTTCAGCTGTTTCTTTAATAGTTTCTCTATATGACACTTGTGGTTGACCAACATTAGCTTCTACTTTAAATTCTCTTTTCATACGATCAATAATAACATCAAGGTGTAATTCTCCCATACCAGAGATAAGTGTTTGATTGGTTTCTTCATCAGTTTCTACTCTGAAAGTTGGATCTTCTTCTGCTAACTTAGATAAAGCTACTCCCATTTTTTCTTGATCTGCCTTAGTTTTTGGTTCAACTGCAATTTGAATAACAGGGTCAGGGAAATTAATTGACTCTAATAGTACGGGTGTTCCCTCTGCACATAAAGTATTACCAGTTGTAGTATCTTTAAGTCCAACTACTGCTGCAATATCTCCAGCATACAATTCTTTTACTTCTTCACGACTATTAGCGTGCATTCTCACAAGTCTTCCAATTCTTTCCTTTTTTCCAGTAGATGAATTAAGTACATATGTTCCTGACTCTAAAACTCCTCTATATACACGAATAAAAGCTAACTTTCCTACATAAGGATCAGTAGCAATTTTAAAAGCTAAAGCAGCAAATGGTTCATCATCATTTGATTTAACCACCACTTCCTTTTCTTCATCTTTAGGATCATGACCTATAATATCAACAGCTTCAACTGGATCAGGTAAATATTCAATCACAGAATTTAAAGCTGGTTGAATACCAATATTTTGCAATGCTGTACCACAAAAAACTGGATACAAATTATTATTTACCACACCAATATGTGCTGCTTTATTTAATTCATCAATACTAATTTCTTCTCCATTTAAATATTTTTCCATAGTGGCTTCCTCATTTTCCACTATTTTTTCAACCATTTCTGCACGATATTTTTCTACTGTTTCTTTTAAATCTTCTGGAATTTCAATTTCTTCAATATTTTCACCAAAATTACCAGTAAACTTCATAGCTTTTCTAGTCATAAGATCAATTACTCCACTAAAGTTATCTTCAGCACCAATTGGCAATTGAAAAGCTACCGCATTAGGGTTTAACCTTTCTCTAATAGAGTCTAAACTCATATAGAAATCAGCACCTAATTTATCCATCTTATTTACAAAACAAAGTCTTGGTACTTCGTATTTATCAGCTTGTCTCCAAACAGTTTCAGATTGAGGTTCTACACCAGCAGCACCATCAAATACAGCAATAGCACCATCAAGTACTCTAAGTGATCTTTCTACTTCTACGGTAAAGTCTACGTGACCTGGAGTGTCAATAATATTAATTTTATGATCTTTCCAATAACAAGTAGTAG
>JAGYNO010000141.1 GCA_018399955.1 Halanaerobium sp.
TTCAAGTGATACCCCCTGAAGAGCTTTAACCTCTACTTCTTTTTTTGTTATATATGATTTTTTAAGTCCTGATACCTTTAATACCATAAATTTATTATTAAGTATAGTCTAAAAAGGTGCTTCGCGCCCTTTTCAGACAAATTAGTAAGATTTATCAAACTGATTTTAAATTATATACAAAAAACCTGAAAATTTTAGTTTTTATACTGAACTTATTATTTAAATGGAATTTTCCGAATTAAAGAGTTAATTTTCAAAATTTTTGCCTGATTTTTATCATTTTACACTCCACACATTACTTTCATTAATCCTATTCTTCGCTGAGAATAATAGCGGGATCCTGTGTCGCCGCCATTAAAGAAGGTATGAATCCTGCAGCCAATGCCAATATCGGAGATAATAGCAATCCCGGAATAATGATGCTCGCGCTTAACAGTTGTCCGGAGTTGTTAAAATTAGTACCACTCCATAAAATACCGAGAAGTATTCCTGCCATGCATCCGGCTATTCCTGCCACTACTCCCATTAGCGCAGATTTTCCAAGGAAAATCCGGAGTACTTTATTACGACTGAAACCAATAGCACGCAAAATACCTATTTCATGTTTCCTTTCCTGAACGTTATTCATTATCATTACGAAAATCCATATAGATGCGACTGCAATAAGTATAATTACAAGTATAGAGGCAAGTCTTTCTTTTTCCCGGCGTAGTTTCATCTGATTTGTTATCTCGGCAGTCATGATCTCTTCATGTAATTTTTCTGCCCTTTTTCTGACATCTGCTCTTGCTGCTATCAGGGAGCTGAATTCAAAGACTTTAGTGTGTGGCAGTACAGATTTTATTTCTTCTTTTAATTGTCCCAGATCATCCGTGACACATACACATTGAAGTGCCAGAATACCATTAATCTTATCCGGTCTTCCCAGTATGGACTGTGCTTTATCCAGGGGAATCCACACGCTCAGGTCATCTTTTGTTCCCTTTTTGGAGTAGACCTTATTTACCTCAAATTCTCCCCCTTTAATTTTTATCTTATCTCCCGGCCTGAGATTCAATGATGTTGCAATATCCTCACCTAAATCGGCTTTACCTTTAGGCACTCTCTCCATAATGGGGGAACGATATTCAAAATCATCTGTCAAATGGGCGGGTTTGCTGTAAACCGGTACCTGTCCTCTGATTCCTGTTAAATATATTTCAGTATCCTTTTCTTCCCAGTATATTTTTTCCTGTAAAACAGGCAAGAGATGGTTGAGTGTCTTAATTCCACTTTCAGCGAGTAGCCACGCATCATTATAATCCATGTAGGTTGTTGCATAACCTTTTTTTTCAAGTTCGGAGATACTCTGATTTTTGTTAAGAATAAGGACATTATATCCCATCTTACGCATGATTATCCTGTAATCATCTTCCAACTGAACCATTTCTTCTTTTAATTCCTTTTCTTTTTCAATTAAAATTTGTTTCGTTTCAAGTTCATCTGCCCTTAGCAGTATTATTACTATTACAAAACCTGCCGTTGCAATTACAAGTGACAATATTCCTGTAATAAATCCAAATTTCTTATGCCCGAGTTCTTTTTTTATTATTTTCCAGATGTTCATTTTATTTAAAAAATTAATGTTCGTTTTGTTATTTTACAGCTTTTAAATATATAATAACACCGCTAAGTATAACTATAAGAATAATGATCGTAAATACTATGATAATTGTATTATTAAAATCCCTGTCTTTTTGAAAGTTATTTGCTGTGG
>JAGYNO010000142.1 GCA_018399955.1 Halanaerobium sp.
CCCCCTACCATTATTTTCCCACCATAACTTTTTTGCTTCTTTTTGCCACCTATATAGTTCTATGCTTAGCTTATACGGTTCAACGTTCAATCTTTCTGTGGAGAATTTCAATTTAACTCGCTTGCATATTGGACAATCAATATCTTCACAGGTTTTATCAAAATCTTTTATCTGAGCTAAACGGCAGAGAGATTTCTCTAGTTTAGAATGAAGTGCAGGAGATATTTCTCTTTCTTTAGTAAGTTGCCAGGCAGATTTTTTTAATACTTCTATATATTTTTTTTCAATACCAAAAACCTTTGCTCTCCGTACCAAATGATGAAGGTGCCAGCTTTCCCATTCTTTTTTCATGATAATAAGTTAAGTGGTACGTAAAAATATTTTCTATCAAGGCGTTTGACTCTACCAACTACTGGATATAAAGAGAATTCTTCATTTTTATAAACCACTATCGGCCTTTCATCACTTTCTACGACTTTTAAATTACCCTCAATAATAATTTGAATGATATAACTTCTGGCAACAAGCTGATTCGCATTGTCCTGCAGGATATTCCTTACGTATTTGGCTATTTCTTCTCTATCTTGAGCATAATATAATAAATTATCAAGCCCATAAATAGCAAAGTCTCTGGGAAATCTTTTAGAACCAGCCAAATCTTTAAGAAATTGGATAATACTGATTTTTTCTTTAAAAATATGTGGGTCTCGCCTTTCGATTATATTAAAACCTATATCCATCTTTACCACCTGGATTTCAATAATGTTATTAGATTTTTATATATTTTATCTTTTTCAATCAAATCGAGATATTCTATAGTTTTCAAAACTTTATCATTTTTCCAAAGAACCTTTTCAGCTTCAGAAAGACTTTTTTCAAACACAAAAATCTTATTGTTAGAAAAAAGCTGATAAAGATAATGAACTCTATCAATAACTGACAGATTCTCTATACGTCTTGATTCTAATATCTTTTCCCGTTCAGATGGAGTTAAAACCAGCAATTGGTTACCCTCTTTTTCCACCAGGCCGGAATCTATCACTTCTTTTACTCCCAGACTTCTCATTTTTAAGTTTTTATTGAGAACATCATGAGATATACTTGTTTTACCTGCCAGATAAGACAGATAAATTGCTGTTAAAGTATCAGTTTCAGTGGCAATCTGGTTAAACCTGGTATGCATTAATTGAGAATCCACAATCTCTCTGATAAAAGAGAGGGCTTCATTAATGGAAATTCTCTTTTCATCCTTGTAGACTTCCGGATAATGTTTAGAATAAACTTCCAGACATTTACCGATAGCAACTACAAAGATATCTTCTGATGATAAATTTTTTTTATTTTTTTCCAGTCTTTTTAATTCATCTTCTACTTTAAAATAAATCTCGTCTTCCAGTATTGCCCAATGTTTTCTTTCCGGTTTATCCTCACGCTTTCGGCAAACAACAATCATATCATAGCGGACGTTTGCTTTTTGGAAAATATGCGTGCTTGCTCCTTTCTCTGATTGAACAGGGTATATAGCAGAAATATAAAATCCAGCATTTAATACTGATTGCAGCACTGCTCCCCAGGCTTTTTCCTCCTGATGGTGAAAGGTAAAAGTCATGATTCCATTATTTTTTAATTTTCTTCCTGCTTCTTTAAATA
>JAGYNO010000143.1 GCA_018399955.1 Halanaerobium sp.
TATCTTTTGGTTTTTTGAATTGGAGGTGTTTAATATTACTTTCTATCTGACGCAAGTGGAGTTATTAAATAAAGATAAAGATTTTGCAGTAGAATCTTTTTTTGATGAAATTGAATATTATACTAACCCGGAGCTATTGGAAAAAGAAATAAAAAAGTCTGGAAACAGAGACCTAATAATCATCGATTACAGTAGTAAGAGATTTGATCCCATTATTTTTACCAAAAAATTAAAATCTTTTTTTAAAGATATAGCAGTAATTTTAATTATGGAAAATAGAAACAGAGCTGCTGAAGCATATAAGGTGGGAGCAGATGACTATATTCTAAAGCCTCTAAAATTAGAGCGTTTACATAAAGCGGTAAAAAATATAAAGCACAGGAGGGAACAATCATGAAATATGTTAAATATAATTTTTCTTTTTTAATTTTAATGACATTTTTAATAATTTTTATGGTTTTTATCAGTTCAGCTGAGAATATTCTGGCTGAAGATAAGGCTCAGTTTTATGAATCAGAAGTTTTAGTTGGATTAGCAGAGCTATATTATGGGAGTAATTCAATTGAAGGTAATCTCGAACTTATAGAAGAAAGTGATAATTTTGCTGAAGAAGTAGATATGGGCAGAATTGCATTTTATCTTAAAGGAAAAATCAGGGGTAAGTATCTTATTACAGCCTGGTTTGATACAGGGGAAGAAAAAATCGAGGAGATAATTAAGAATTTAGATGAGAGGAAAAAAGATTCTCCTTTTGAGAGAATAGATGCAGAAAAATATTATCCTATCTATGGAGATGATTCAAGCATCAGTTCTCAAATTAATACAGCCGGTAAACTATATATTGCCTTAGAATCAGATACTTTTAAAGCCCTCTGGGGTAATTACAGGGCTAATCTTAATCAAAACCAGCTGATTAATTTTCGCAAAAGCCTTTATGGCTTAAATATCAGCTATGATAATCAGCTTAAAGTTGATGGCTTTTTACACCAGCCCTTTACCATTCAGCAGCAGGATGAGCTGGAGCTGACAGGTGGTATATTATATTACTTAAACCATGATGATATTACAGCAGGTAGTGAAGTTTTAACTCTGGAGCTAAGAGACTCAGCTACAGATAGGGTTTTATCTGCCAAGGACTTGGTTCCGGGAATGGATTATGAGATCAATTATCAGCAGGGTAGAATAATTCTTAAAGATAGAGCTCAATTAATAGAAGATAATGAACTGATAGAAGATAAAGATGGAGAAGATAAATATTATCTAAGAGTCAATTATGAGGTCGATTATGAATATCAAAATGGAGATTACAACAGTTATGGAGTTGAGAGTTCTTATGATTTAACTGATAATTTAACTTTAAGTGGAAGCTACTTAAAAGAAGCAGTGTTAGCAGATGACGCTTATAAAGTTCAAGGATACAACTTAGCTTACAGTGATGCCAAAAATGATCTCAGTATTGACCGGGCGGTGACAGAAAATATCATTTCAAATAAGTATTTTTCTGATGATGGTGGTATTACCTATCAAGAAGTAAATATCACAAATCCAGAAAATGCAGCAGCCTGGAATCTAGAGCTGAAAAGAAAGCTGACTGATAATATTACTTTAGATACATATTATATAGATAAAGAAGCTGGTTTTAA
>JAGYNO010000144.1 GCA_018399955.1 Halanaerobium sp.
GATGCTCAGTACCATCTTTCAAATTGCAAAGATGCTATTCCTTCTTGGGTAATGCCTCTGCATCGCGTTTATGATACAATCGACCCCAATCCTGAAATGTTTGACCTAATAATAGTTGATGAAGCTTCTCAGTGTGGACCAGAAGCTTTGCCTTTGACTTATTTAGGTAAACAGATATTAGTTGTGGGAGATAATAAACAAATAAGCCCAGAGGCAGTTGGGATAAATCGACAACAAGTTTTTAATCTAAGAGAAGAATATATAAGAGATTTTGAACAAGCAGATTCCTTTGATATTGAAAGTAGTCTTTTTGGTCATGGCAGATTACGTTTTGGATCTCCAATTGTTCTTCGGGAACATTTTCGTTGTATGCCTGAAATAATCCGTTTTAGTAATCAACTATGTTATCGACAAACCCCTCTGATACCACTAAGGCAATATCCTCCAAATAGATTAGAGCCTTTAAAGCCAGTTTACGTTGCCGAAGGTTATCGAGAAGGAAAAAATTCCAGAGCAATTAATCAACCAGAAGCAGAAAAAATAGTCGCTCAAATAGTAGAATGTTGTAATGATTCTCGTTATGATGGCAAAACTATGGGAGTAATTACTCTACAGGGAAACTCTCAGGCTCCTCTAATTGAAAACATGCTTTTGGAAAAGTTAGATTCTGAAGAGATTGCCAACAGAAAGATAATATGCGGAGATGCTTACAGTTTTCAGGGAGATGAACGGGATATCATATTTTTAACTATGGTTGCTGCCCCAAATGAAAGGATTGGTGCTTTAGCAAAAGCGGCAGATGAAAGAAGATTTAATGTAGCAGCAAGCAGGGCAAAAGACCAGGAGTGGTTGTTTTACTCTGTTACACCTAATGATTTAAGTAATAATGATTTGCGTAAAAAATTAATAGAATTTTTCGAAAATCCGACAGAATCTATAATTATTCCACCCATTGGTTTGGAAAGTCTTCAATTAAAAGCCCATCAAGCAAATAGACAAATTGAAAAAGCCCCGATACCTTTTGATAGCTGGTTTGAAGTTGATGTGTATCTTCAAGTTGTAGCAAAAGGATTTAGCGTTATTCCTCAGTTTAAAGTTGGAGAAAAAAGAATAGACATGGTTATCGAGGGAGCCAAAACAAGATTAGCAGTTGAATGTTATGGAGAATTTTGGCATGGGTTGGATGAATATGAACATGATTCAGAAAGACAGAGAGTCCTTGAAAGATGTGGTTGGAATTTTTATATTATTAGAGAAGCAGAGTATTATGCAAACCCTGAAAAGGTGATTGATAGGTTATGTGAAAGACTTAAACAGATGGAAATATATTCTTTAAGTGATCCAGCTTATGTTGAACATAAAGAAACCCAAAAGAAAAAGGATACAAAGAAAGAAGTGGATAACCAAGAGAATAAAAATATCAAATATCCTGAAAATCCAACAAAAGAGTTAAAAGAAAAACCCAATGCAATTAAAGAAAATAGCTTTTTCTATTCCCCTGAACTGACAGAGAAAAATTCATCAATTAAAGAAAAGACTAGAAAAGAAAATAATTCATTAAAATTACATAATCTTACGAGTAGTCAAATTAAATTATACAAAGATACATATAAATATTACAAAACATATCA
>JAGYNO010000145.1 GCA_018399955.1 Halanaerobium sp.
AGCAGTTTAGGTTTTGATATTACTGATTTAGCAATATTTATTCTCTGCTTTTCTCCACCACTAAATGTAGCTGGATATGCATCCCAGAGTACTTCTGGAATATCTAATCTTCTAAAAAGATCTGGTACCTAAAGATTCTTTTTTAAAGATTAATAGTTATCTCTGCATCTTCTCTCAGACCCTGAACAAATTCAGACCATTTTTGATTTTCTTTTTCACTTCTGAGCTCATTTTTAATTTCTTCTTTTACTTCAGAAAATTCTTTTGTTTCAGCTTCTTTTTGTTCTGTTACAGTTATAATATGATAACCAAATTGAGTTTCTATAGGTTCATCAGTTACTTCACCAACATCAAGCTGCATTGCAGCATCTCTAAATGTCCTATCAAGCCCCTGCTGATCTGCAGTAATGAATCCTAAATCTCCACCATTATCTGCAGTAGGACCGGTTGAATGCTCTTTTGCCATTTCTGCAAAATCAGCACCTGCTTCTATCTCTGAAAGTACCTCTTCGGCTTTTGCTTCTTCATCAAATAAAATGTGGCTTGCTTTTTTCTGTTCCGCTACTTCAAACTCTGATTTATTTTCACTGTAATATTCTTCAGCCTCAGCATCACTTACTGAAACTTCATCTACTACTTCGTCTCTCAGTTTATTAACAATAAATCCATCCATATTATTTTGCATAAACATTTCTTTATATTGATCTAATGATTCAAATCCCTGCTCTTGAATAGCTCTTTCGAACTGTTCATCATTAAGATTATTCTGCTGTTTTAAGGCACTAACCTGCTGATCAAAGATTTCATTTCTTTCTTTTTCACTAACTTCAAGACCCCTATTTTTCGCTTCCTGAATTAATAATTCACTTGTTACCAGCTGTTCTAATTTGTATCTTCGGAATTCATTAATTAAATTCTCCCCTGCTTCTGATTGAATTAATACTGTTCCAAATTCTTGGTTTGACTGCAAAATTTGCATAAGTACATTTCTTACACCTGCAAATTCTTCTAATTCCTGCATAGAAATTTCTTCACCATTAATAACTGCTGCAACTTCTGGTATGCCTTCATTAACTGCTTCACTTACTTCTGAATTTTCTTGTGCCATAACAGGTATAGAAACTACCATAAGCATTATAACTGTTAAAATCAGTAATTTGCTTTTAAATTTCATAATAAATAAACACTCCTTAGTTTTTATTAAAAATATTATAATTACTAAACTAATATTAATTATATCAAAAATAGATATTTTAGCAAATTAGTTTGGCATTTCTAATGATATTCTAATTTAACAGCTTATAATACCAAAAAGAGGGTATTATACCCTCTTCTTTATATTTCATATTATTTTTTATCTTTATTAAATTTATCAAACTCAATTTTTAGTATATCAATTTAAAAAAGAACTTTACACAAACAAATATATGTCTGCTCGAAAATCATTTATTCTTTAACTAGATAATATTTACTCTGCAAGTTTTGGCTTTAAAATTCTCAGCATTGCAGCAGTTACAAGTGTACCTACTACTATGGCAACCGCATATAAACCTAGATTTGATACAACATTAGGAATAGGCAGAACAAAAATACCGCCGGGAGGAGCTCTTAA
>JAGYNO010000146.1 GCA_018399955.1 Halanaerobium sp.
TGATTCTGACTGACACAAAAAACAATACTTTTCCCAATCTCTCCGGTTATCGGATCAGTAAGTGCATTTTCCAGGAATGTTTTACAGAAAGTCATATTGGTCTTTTGAGAGAAAAATTTCCTTTCAAAATCTTTTTGATAAAAGGTGACTTCTTTATCCTCATCTACTTCATTTTCTTCTTCGTTTTCGGCACTTTTTTCAATATAAACTGAATAACCTTCATCTGACAAGAGCTGGGTGGTAATCTCTGTTCGTGCATCGATAACAATAGGGTTGACAAGATAACCATCCCGTACACCATCCAGGAGGGTATAACGAAAGGTCGGATCAGCTGATTCACAACCAAAGGTAATATAGGTATCCAGAAGCTGTCTTTTTTCCAATTGCCTGGGGTCTTGTTGAGCCATTTTTTCACGGTCAATCTTTTTCAGGTAATCTTTGGGAGTTGCGGTTAGCCCCAATTTATATCCGGTAAAATATTCGAATAATGCACGGCTGCTGCCATTGATTGAACGATGGGCTTCATCAGAAATAACCAGGTCAAAGTCAGTCGGTGAAAACAGGTCTTTATATTTATTATTGAATAGAAGGGATTGGACAGTTGAAATAACAATTTCTGCCCTTATCCAGTCCTCTCGATTTTCTTTGTAGATAACAGTTTTATAATCATTTCTCAGATATAAGATAAAATTCTTTCTAGCCTGCTCTTCCAATTCTAGTCTGTCAACCAAAAATAAAACTCTTTTGGCATTGCCGGAACGGAGAAATAACTTAATTACTCCTGCAGCAACTAATGTTTTTCCGGTACCAGTAGCCATTTCAAAAAGAAATCTGCTTTTGCCCTGTTTGATCGCATCCTGAATAGACTTGATAGCATTAATCTGATAATAGCGCAAGAGTTTAAGTTTATTTTTGGCAATGAAATCTTGCTTGGTATCGGGATTTTTCCAATCAGGATTATTCTGATAATCCGGTTTTTGGGTAATGGCAATATAATCATCTTCTATCTGCTCGCGCAGCAAGTTTTGAGGTTTTGGATTGAAATCTTTCTTATATTTGATGGATTCTAATGTAGGAAATTTAGTAATAATATCAGGATTGCCAAATTGAATATCCCAAAAATAGTGGAGATTACCATTTGATAGGATGACAAAGCGAACATTGAGAGAGCGGGCATATTTCCTGGCCTGCTCTTTCCCTGTGAGTGGGTCCCGGTCTTCCTTTTTTGCTTCCAGGACAATCAGCGGAAAACCTGATTCATCAAGAAGAAGAAAGTCTACAAAACCATTTTTTGTTTTTTCAAAATTCTCTCCAAGGTCGTTCAACCTTTTTTCTGTTAGTTTAGTATTTGTTTCCAGTAGAACATTTGCTTTACCTACGGGAGTATTAAAAAATCTCCAGCCTGCCTCTTCAAGAAGTTTATTGATTCGAATACGCGCTTTAGCTTCTTTAGGCATTACTTTTCCTTTATAAAATAATAATTTTCAAAATAGAGGCTACATTGATGGGATGTAACTTTTATCATTTTAGCAAATTAGAAATGTAAATTGCAACACTTTCGTATATTATATAGTATTGAGCATGTGGTATTGAGTGAAAATGCCTC
>JAGYNO010000147.1 GCA_018399955.1 Halanaerobium sp.
ATCATTATTTTCCTGAGATAAGCTAAGTAATTTTAGCAAGTCATTGTTCATAATTTTATATTATATATTTTTATGAATTTTTTTAATATATTAAGAATTCTTTTCCTTAATTTTCTCTAATATATTAACAGGTACTTCAGCATAATGCAAGAATTCCATAGTATAATTAGCTCTTCCTTGACTCATAGATCTAATATCAGTAGCATAACCAAACATTTCAGAAAGTGGGACTTTAGCGTCAATAACTTTAGTATTAGCTCTATCAACCATATCACCAATTTGTCCACGTCTAGCATTTAAGTCACCAATAATATTACCCATATATTCTTCTGGAGTTACCACTTCAACTTTCATCACTGGTTCCAGTAGTACAGGTTTTGCTTTTTGACAAGCATCTTTAAAGGCAAAAATACTAGCCATTTTAAAAGCCATTTCAGAAGAGTCAACTTCATGATATGAACCATCGTAAACTGCTACTTTTAAATCAACCATAGGGTAGCCTGCCAAAATACCATTGTTCATAGCTTCTTTAACACCTTTTTCTACAGCTGGGATAAACTCTTGTGGAATTGATCCACCTTTAACTTCATTAACAAACTCAAATCCTGTTCCCTCTTCATTAGACTCAACACGCAGGTAACAATGACCATATTGGCCTCTACCACCTGATTGTTTAGCATATTTGTGCTCAGCCACAGCTGTTTCTCTAATAGTTTCTCTATATGATACTTGTGGTTGACCCACATTGGCTTCTACTTTAAACTCTCTTTTCATACGATCAATAATAACATCTAAATGTAATTCTCCCATACCAGAGATAAGTGTTTGATTAGTTTCCTCATCAGTCTCTACTCTAAAGGTTGGGTCTTCTTCTGCTAATTTAGATAAAGCTACACCCATTTTTTCTTGATCAGCTTTAGTTTTTGGCTCTACTGCAATTTGAATAACAGGATCAGGAAAATTAATTGATTCTAAAAGCACTGGTGTATCTTCTGCGCATAAAGTATTACCAGTAGTGGTTTCTTTAAGACCAACTACTGCTGCAATATCTCCAGCATATAATTCTTTTACATCTTCACGACTATTAGCATGCATTCTTACCAATCTTCCAATTCTCTCTTTTTTTCCAGTAGATGAGTTAAGTACATATGTACCTGACTCTAAAACTCCTCTATATACACGAATAAAAGCTAACTTTCCTACATAAGGGTCAGTAGCAATCTTAAAAGCTAAGGCTGCAAATGGTTCATCATCATTTGATTTAACCACCACTTCTTTTTCTTCATCTTTAGGATCATGACCTACAATATCAACTGCCTCAACTGGATCAGGTAAGTATTCAATCACAGAATTTAAAGCTGGTTGAATACCAATATTTTGCAAAGCTGTACCACAAAATACTGGGTATAGATTATTATTTACCACACCAATATGTGCAGCTTTATTTAATTCATCAATATTAATTTCTTCTCCATTTAAATATTTCTCCATAGTGGCCTCATTATTTTCTACAATTTTTTCAACCATTTCTGCACGATATTTTTCCACTGTTTCTTTTAAATCTTCTGGTATTTCAATTTCT
>JAGYNO010000148.1 GCA_018399955.1 Halanaerobium sp.
TCCTCTACCATTATTTTCCCACCATAACTTTTTTGCTTCTTTTTGCCACCGATATAGTTCTATACTTAGCTTATACGGTTCAACGTTCAATCTTTCTGTGGAGAATTTTAATTTAACTCGCTTGCATATTGGACAATCAGTATCTTCACAGGTTTTATCAAAATCTTTTATCTGAGCTAAACGGCTGAGCGATCTTTCGAGTTTAGAATAAAGTGCAGGAGATATTTCTCTTCCTTTAGTAATCTGCCAGGCAGTTTTTTTTAGTACTTCTATATAATTTTTCTCAATACCGAAAACTTTCGCTCTCCGTACCAGATGATGAAGGTGCCAGCTTTTCCATTCTTTTTTCATGATAATAAGTTAAGTGGTACGTAAAAATGTTTAATATCAAGACGCTTTACTCTGCCAATAACTGGATATAAAGAAAATTCTTCATTTTTATATACCACTATCGGTTTTTCATCACTCTCCCCAACTTTTAAATTACCATTAATAATAAATTGAATGATATAGCTTCGGGCAACAAGCTGATTCGCTTGGTCTCGCAGGATATTCCATACATATTTTGCTATTTCTTCTCTATCCTGAGAATAATATAGTAAACTATCAAGCCCATAAACAGCAAAGTCTCTGGGAAATCTTTTTGAATCAGTCAAATCCTTAAGAAATTGGATAATACTGATTTTTTCTTTAAAAATACGTGGGTATCGTCCCTCAATAATATTAAAACCTATATCCATATTTACCACCTGGATTTTAACAATGTTATTAGATTTTTATATATGTTATCTTTTTCAATCAATTCGAGGTATTCTATAGTCTTCAAAACTTTATCATTTTTCCAGAGAGTTTTTTCAGCTTCGGAAAGACCTTTCTCAAACATAAAAATCTTATTATTAGCAAAAAGCTGATAAAGGTAATGTACTCTATCAATAACTGACAGATTATCTATTCGTCTGGATTCCAATATCTTTTCCCGCTCAGATGGAGTTAAAACCAGCAATTGGCTACCCTCTTTTTCCACCAAACCGGAATCTATTACCTCTTTTACTCCTAGGCTTCTCATTTTTAAGTTTTTATTGAGAACATCATAAGAAATACTTGTTTTACCTGCCAGATAAGACAGATAAATTGCTGTTAAATTATCAGTTTCAGTGGCAATCTGGTTAAACCTGGTATGCATTAGTTGAGAATCTACAATCTCTCTGATAAAAGAGAGAGCTTCATTAATGGAAACATTCTTTTCATCCCTGTAGACTTCCGGATAATGTTTAGAATATACTTCCAGACATTTACCTATTGCAACAACAAAGATATCCTCTGATGATAAATTCTTTTTACTCTTTTCCAGTCTCTTTAATTCATCTTCTACTTTAAAATAAATCTCGTCTTCCAATGTTGCCCAATGTTTTCTTTCCGGTTTATCCTCACGCTTTCGGCAAACAACAATCATATCATAGCGGACATTTGCTTTCTGAAAAATATGTGGATTAACACTTGATTCTGACTGAACTGGATATATGGCAGAAATATAAAATCCAGCATTTA
>JAGYNO010000149.1 GCA_018399955.1 Halanaerobium sp.
TCAATATTTTTTTCCAATTCTATTTGATCTAAAATAATTCCATCAGCTGAAAATAAAAGTTTTCGATTGTTATTATTTATCCAGGCAGCTGCCTTTCTTTCTTCTATTATTACATGAATTTTAGAAGGATACGATTTTTCAATAGCAATAGAAGATACTAATCTATGATTTAATAATTTGTTTTCTAAATCACTTTTATTAATAAATATAATATTCTCTCCATAAAATTCATTTAAATAACTTTTTAATGAATTTTTATTTACTTCACTGCGAGAATGTATGGCAAATTCTCTTATATGAAAAAATGGTGATAATATAAAAGATAGTGAAGCTAAAATAACAAATAAGAAAAATAATAAAATTAATTGATATTTTCTTTCCATTAATACCTCCTAATATTTCAACATTTTTTCACAAATAATGTTTACATCACCAGCTCCAATAGTGATAATAATTTCACCTGCAGTCAAATTTGTTTTTAATTCTTGAGTTATTTTATCAAAATCAGCCAGATACCTGCATTCAGTTTCTGATTTAAATTCAATTGCTTCCTCTAATTCTTTGATTGAAACATCTTTAATAGATTTTTCTGATGCAGAAAAAATATCTGTTAAATAAACAAAATCAGCGTCTTTAAATGATTCAGCAAATTCTTCAAAAAACCTTTCCGTTCTGCTGTATCTATGAGGCTGGAAAACCGCAGTTATTCTTTTATAATCCATATTTTTTACTGCTTTTAATAGTGATTTTATTTCTGTAGGATGATGTGCATAATCATCAACAATATCCACTGTACCATTTAAAATTTTTCCTCTTAATTCAAATCTTCTACTTACTCCTGAAAATTCTTTTAAAGCTTTTTTTATTTCATTTTTATCAATACCTAAAATTAATGCTGTCGATGCTGCTGCAGCAGAATTATATATGTTATATTCTCCAGGTACATTTAATTCGAGCTCAATTGAAGTATTATTATAATGCAGTTCAAAATTACTAGTTCCATTTTTATGATTTATATTTTTCACTAAAAAATCGCTTTTTCTATTTATACTAAATGTTTTTGTATTATTTCTTTTTCTAAAAAGATTATTTAATTTATTATCGTCTCTATTATATAATACCACAGCTTTTTTGTCATTCTTATTAGCAAATCTCTTAAAAATGGATTTAAATTCATTTAAATCTTTATAAAAGTCTGGATGATCTAATTCTAAATTGGTTAATAATAAAACTTTTGGATCAAAATATAAAAATGAACCATCACTCTCATCAGCTTCAGTAATAAAGAATTTGCCGCTTCCATCAAAAATGTTGCCTCCAATTTCTTCCAAAAACCCCCCTACCATAACTGCTGGATCAGTTCCAGCTTTTTTCATTATTGCTGCAAGCATCGCAGTAGTCGTAGTCTTACCATGAGTACCTGCTACTGCAATTGTTTTCTTGTTTTTCATTAAATAGGCCAACATTTCTGCTCTTTTTAAAATTTTAATATTATTTTTTTTAGCTGCTAATATCTCTGGATTATCATCTGGAATTGCACTGGTCT
>JAGYNO010000015.1 GCA_018399955.1 Halanaerobium sp.
GCATTTGATTATTTATTAGAAGAGCACCAGTGGCTTAATAAGCAACGGGATCTGCTTAAAGGGGGTCAGAGCAGTATATTTGCCCTGGATGCAGTGCAGCGAGATATTTTGAAGAACAATATCTTTGGTGTAGATTTAAATGAAGAGTCTGTTGAGATTACAAAACTTTCTTTATGGTTAAAAACTGCGAATAAGAGAAAACCACTAACTAATCTTGATGAAAATATAAAGTGTGGCAATTCATTAATTGATGAACCAGAGTTTGCTGGAGATAAGGCTTTTAAGTGGGAAGATGAATTTAAAGATATTATGGCAGCTGGTGGATTTGATGTTGTGGTGGGTAATCCGCCTTATGTTAGACAAGAAAAAATCAAGGAAATTAAACCTTATTTGAAAACAAAATATACTACTTATTCAGGAACTGCTGATTTGTATGTATATTTTATTGAAAAAGGATTAGACTTATTAAACTCTGACGGATACTTTTCATTTATTATCTCAAATAAGTTTATTAAAAGTAATTATGGAAAGAATCTTAGAAGGTATATCTCTAATTATTCTATTAAAAAATATAAATATCATGGTAGTGATATTTTTCAAGATGCAAGTGTTGATACCTGTACGATTTTAATTAAAAAGCAAGCACCTTATAATGATAACATTATAACTTATAATGATGATAAAGAAGTTTTTCAAAAGTATTTAAAAAATAATGGCTGGGTATTTATTTCAAAAGATAAACAATTAATTATGAATAAAGTTAATGAAAGAGGTATTGCTTTAAAAAATTGGGATCTTGAAATTAAACGAGGAGTTTTGACTGGATTAAATAAAGCTTTCATAATAGACGAAAAAACTAAGAATGATTTAATAGAACAAGATGATTCTTCTATAGAGGTGATTAAACCTTTACTAAGAGGTGAAGATATTTTTCGTTATAGGTATGATTTTAATCATAATTGGCTTATAATTATTGAAAATGGCTGGACAAATAATAATAGAAAAAATATTGAAGCCGAAGAATATTTTAAGATGAAATATCCTGCAATATATGGTTATCTAAAAAAAATAGGAGACAAAATTGAAGAAGGTAAAATCAAAACTAAGGGCCGAGGTTTGTATGACAGGTTAGATCAAGGAGAATATTGGTGGGAACTTAGGCCTTGTGAATATTATGATCAGTTTAAAAAACCTAAAATTATCTATAGAGATATTTCTGAAAAATTAGCTTTTTGTTATGATAATGAAAATATGTATTTCAATAATACAGTATATTTTCTTAACAGAGGGAATAAATATCTTTTAGCTTTATTAAATTCGAAATTGATTAATTATTATTATAAAAATATATCTTCGAGTCTTGGGAGAAATGCATCTAGAGCTTTTAATATTTTTGTAGAGAGATTACCAATACCAATATTAAATAAAATTGAATCCCAAAAATTTGAGAAAGGTGCTAATCGGATTGGGGAATTATATAATGTTTTAGACAAGAAAAATAGCACCGGCTTTAGTGAACTTATGAAAATCTATAGTTCTACAAATGCTAATTTTTTAGATGAGATTGTAAAAGAAGCTGATTTTTCTAACAAAATATATTCAGGTCGTGCAAGTAAAATAAGAAATTATACAGTAAATATCAATACTAATATTGTTACAATATATCTCGATAAATCAAGCAGCGGCAAATATGAAATATTAAAATTTGAAGAAGATAATAGATTTAAACGAGAATATTTAAAATATTATCTAGAAAATCTCACTGATGAACAGTTAGCTGAAATAGATGATAAATACAGCGGTAATATTTTAAAGAAAACTTTGCAAATAGAAGTACCTGATTATAGTAAAGAGCATGTAGTTAAAAAAGTGGTGCAAGAATGGGAAAACCTGCAGCAGGAGATAAAGGACCTGGAAGATGAAATAGATAAAATCGATAGAAGTATAGATAGAATGGTATATAAGCTTTATGATTTAACAGATGATGAAATCAATTTAATTGAAAGTCGTTTTTGATTTAAAATAATCAAACTTTGAATTATTAGGATGTATATTAACATAGATTACTTAATATTCAATGATAAAAAATATAATTATAAATGGTAAGAATTATCAAATCAAAAAATGATTCTAAAACAAAAACATTAAGCATATTTTGATTGATTTCATATTTAATTCAATAATTTTGATATTTTGCAGCTTAAAAATTAAATAATTCAGCAGCAGTCATTATCAAGTGACTATTCCTGGCCTTTTGAAATTTTATTCTACATTCTTTCTTGAGGCTGTTTTAGCAGAAACTCAAACTGTGATTCACGTATTCATAACAGCATAATTAAAAGATATTTGTTTAAATTTATTTTTAGACCACAATTTAAAGATCCCAATTACTATGATATTATATACTAATTACATCATATAATCCCTGTTATATTAAGGGTTAAGGGATATTAATAAGCAGCAAAGGCCATGAATTATATATAAAAAATCAGATATTCAAGATATTAAATTGGAAAATATTATATGCTTTTTGTGTTGGAATAATGTGATTATAATGTTATAATAAAAATGATTAATCTAATTAAAAGCAATTATAAGTTTTACTTATAAAATCTCTTTTTATTTTTTCTATATTTTTTATATATGAGGACGTGTAAGGTGTGAATAAAGATAATACAAATCAAAAAAATACAAAAGAAATAAGCAATACTGAAGAAAATCAAAAAAAGACAAAAGTAGAAAAAGCACTGACAATTGCTACCTGGATAACAATCTTTGTTGTTTGGTATCTATTAACAAAATTTGAGGTTTTTTCTCCAACATTAGTTCCTTCTCCATTAAGGGTTATAAATGCCTTTTTTAGAATTTTAGAAAGAGGTTATAATGGTGATCCTCTATGGATGCATCTTGGAGCCAGTTTTAGAAGGTTATTTTTAGCACTTGCATTTGCAATTTCTTCTGCAATACCTTTGGGGCTTTTAAGCGGTTATTTTAGCAAAATTGAGGCTGTAATCGACTCTATCGTTGAGTTCTATAGGCCGCTACCTCCACTTGCATATTATACACTTTTAATATTATGGTTTGGTATAGATGATGAATCAAAAATAATATTACTATTTTTAGCAGCTTTTGCCCCTATATATTTAGCATGTGTATCTGCTGTAAGAAAAATTAATCAGAATTATATTTTAAGTGCTAAATCATTAGGTGCTGACAAACGTGATGTTTTTTTTAAGATTGTATTGCCTGCTGCTATGCCTGAGATATTTACAGGTATTAGAACTGCATTTGGATTTTCCTATACTACTTTAGTTTCTGCAGAGATGATTGCTGCTACTTCTGGAATAGGCTGGATGGTACTTGATGCTTCAAATTTTTTAAAAAGTGATGTCATATTTGTAGGTATAATAATAATGGGAATAAGTGGTGTTTTAATTGATACAGGATTAAGATTTTTGGAAAGAAAAATTGTTTTTTGGAAAGGCAAAGTTTAAAAATCGGAAATTAAAATATGGAGGTTAATTATGAAAAGAAAATATTTGAAGGTTACTTTTTTAGTTTTATTAATTTTTTTAACAGCTCTATTTTTAACTGCCTGTGGTAATGACTCTGAACAGGCTGAACCATCAGAAGATTCTTTACCAGAAGAAATTAATTTTGGCATTCTTCGTGTACCTAATGATGAAACTATCGCAATGGTAGAAGGATATTTTGATGATTATTTTACAGATCAGGGAATTGAAACAAATTTTATAGTATTTGATTCAGGAGCGGAAGCAAATCAGGCTTTAGCTTCAGGAAGTATTGATTTTGCTACAATGGGAAATGTGAATGCTGTTACTTCTATCTCAAGAGATCTTGGTGTTGAAATGATTTGGATACATGAAGTATTAGGAGAAATTGAAGCTCTGGCTGTAAAAGAAGATTCTGATATATATAGTATAGAAGACCTTGCAGGAGAAAGAGTAGCTGTTCCATTTGCTTCAACATGTCATTATGTATTATTAAATGCTCTGCAGGATGCGGGAGTTGAAGAACAGGTTCAGCTTTTGGATATGCAGACTACAGAAATTGTTGCAGCCTGGCAGCGGGGAGATGTTAAAGCAGCATATTTATGGCAGCCAACTCTTGGTGAAGTATTAAAAACTGGTCGAGTAATTGTTAATAGTGAAGAAATGGCAGAAAGAGGCTATATAACTGCAAATGTTGAAGTTGTAAGGACTGAGTTCTCTGAAAAATATCCTGAGTTAGTTGCATCATTTATAAAACTTCTTTCTGAGGCCGGGGATATTTATAGAGAAGATCCTGAGAAAGCAGCAGAAATAGTATCTCAGACACTTGAAATTACTCCAGAAGAGGCATTAAAGCAGATGCAGGGATCGAGATGGCTTACTAGAGAAGAAGAGCTTAGTAAAGAATTTTTAGGTACAAGTGAAGAAGCAGGCCATTTTGCAGTAGTGATGAAACAAACTTCTGATTTTTTACTTGAACAGGATTCTATTGATTATTCTCCAACACAGGAAGAATTTAATGAATATATAAATCCAGAATATATTGAAATGTCTTTAGAATAAAAGCTTAAACTAGATTTGGAAGGAAAATTGTAATGGCAAATAAAGGTGAAGTATTAATAGATATAAGTAATTTAAAATCTGTATATGGAAAAGGTGAAGATTCGATTGTTGCCTTAGAGGATATAGATTTGGTAATTAGAAAAGGGGAATTTGTTGTTGTCTTGGGTCCATCAGGCTGTGGTAAAAGTACACTTTTAAAAACTATTGCTGGATATATAAAACCCAGCATCGGCAAATGTTTAATGCAGGGAGAAATAATCAAGGGGCCTGACTGGCACAGGGGGGTTGTATTTCAATCTTCAACTTTATATCCCTGGATGAGTGTTAAAGATAATGTGGAATTTGGTCCAAAGATGAGAGATCTTCCTAAAAAAGAAATTGAAGAAATTAGAGAATATTTCTTAGAAAAAGTTAACCTGAAAGGTTTTGGAGATAAGGCAACATTTGAACTTTCAGGTGGAATGAAGCAGAGAGTTGCTTTAGCGAGAGTACTTGCAAATTATCCTAAGGTAATATTAATGGATGAGCCGTTTGGAGCTCTTGATGCTTTAACTAGAAACAATATGCAGCGATTAGTAAGAAAAATATGGAAAGAAAACAACAGTACAATATTTTTTATTACTCATGATGTTGATGAAGCACTTGCACTTGCAACTAGAATAATAGTTATGTCTAAAAGGCCTGGTAAAATAATAAAAGAATTTGATGTAGATTTTACACATACATTATTTGATAAAGATGATAAAAAAATAGAACAAGAAGATAAATATTTTAAGATAAAGGATGAGATATTAGATCTTATAAATAGTCAACTTTAAATTTCTATTTTTAGGTCACTAAAATTTTATTACTAATTTAATATTCATATTAATCTCTATAATAATAGCAGTATACAAAAGTAGTCTCATTTTTTTCAAATAAAAAAGGATTTTTTTGAGTTATAAAGAATTTAATAATTAGAGGAGGGGGTTATAATGAAAAATATTTTAGTTGCTGTGGATGGTTCGCCAAGTTCAAAAAAAGCAGCCGAAAAAGCTGCTTTTATTGCAGATGCTGTTAATGCAGAAGTTACTTTAATCAATGTTATTACAGAGACTGTTACTACCCCGTCTAATGTACTTTCATCATCACTTCCTATGGAACAGCTGCAGGAAATGATGGACCAGGAAGAGAAAAAATTAAAAGTAGAATCACAAAAGATCCTGGATGATGCTGCTGTTTTTTTTGAAGAAAAAGGTATGGAAGTTAAAAAAGTTATACAATATACTAATCCAGCAGATAAGATTTGTGATTTTGCGGAGGAAGAAGATTTTGATCTGATTGTTATGGCTGATAAAGGGCATGGTGTAAAAAGATTTTTGCTTGGCAGTATTAGTGATAAAGTTGTAAGACATGCAAATATTTCAGTACTTGTTGTTAAATAAAAAATATTTATAATTATCATAAATAAGATAAAAGTATCCTGACATATGTCAGGATATTTTTATATAAATAAGGATGGAGGTAAATATTTGGATTGTCCATTTTGCAAAATTAAAAAAAATAAAATAATAATAGAAAATGAGTTAAGTATAGCAGTATATGATAAGTATCCTGTAAATAAAGGTCATATTCTTATAATTACAAAAAGACATGTTATTGATTATTTTGATGCCTTAGAAGAAGAAAAAAAATCTTTATTAAAGCTGATGGAGAAATGTAGATCTTTTCTTGACCGAGAATATAAACCAGATGGCTATAATATAGGTTTAAATTGTGGGAGAGCTGCTGGGCAGACAATTATGCATCTTCATCTGCATTTAATTCCTCGTTATAAAAATGATATTGATGATCCAACTGGTGGAGTGCGTGGAGTTATTCCAAAAAAAAGAATTTATAGAACAGAAAGATAAGTATCGTATCTGTGATTTATATCATTGACTAGTTGTGCTAGTAATAATAGAATATGGATATATATATAACATCTTTGAGGGGGATTATAATTGATTGCAGTATTTATTAATTTGTTTGCACTAATTTTATTTATTGTTTCATTTTATTTTAATAATAAAAAGTCAAAAAAATCATTAAGAAAAGCTTTATTTAAAGGTCTCGGCCTTGCACCACAGTTAATCTCTTTAATATTTATTATTGGTATTATATTTGCCTTTATACCACCAGAATTAATTAAAGAGTATTTAGGAGGGGATTTTAGTATTGTTCAGGTTGGAGCAGCTGCTTTATTTGGCTCAATCATGATGATTCCCAGTTTGTTAGCATTACCTTTAGCTGGTTCATTAATTGATGCTGGAGCTTCTTATACTCCTGTAGCTGCATTTGTAACTACCTTAACTATGGTCGGATTTGTTACAATACCAGTTGAAATGAAAGAATTAGGGAAAAAAATAACTATATACCGAAATGTTTTAGCAGTAATCTTTGCATTAATAATTTCTCTATTGATAGGGGTGTTTATGTGAGTGAAAAAGTTAATTTAAAAAAATTAATTATTAAAATAATAAAAACATTATTTATCTGGTCTTTTATTTTAGCTGTATTTAGATATATATTTCCTGCAAGGTTTGATAATGCTGTTAGTATGTCTTTACGTTATGCCAAAGAAATGATTATAATTTTTCCGGCAGTACTTGTAATAATGGGACTTGCTGACATCTGGGTTCCTACCAATTTGGTTAAGCAATATTTAGGAAGTAAATCAGGATTACGCGGGAAATTTTTAGCTATTTTTTTGGGAACACTGCCAACTGGACCAATGTATATTGCTTTTCCTATTGCTGCAGAATTATTGAGAAAAAAAGCCAGTTTAAGTAATATAATTATTTTTTTGGGTGTCTGGGCATCTTTAAAAATTCCTCAATTGGGTATTGAAATTCAATTTATCGGTCTAAAATTTTCTGTACTTAGATTTATTTTTACTCTCATGTCAATTATAATTATAGCTTTAATAATGGAAAAAATTATAGATGTTGAGGAATTAGAATTATAATTTCTATTTGAATTATTCAAATCAAAAAGCTCCCTATTTAGTGAGCTTTTTCTTGCTGTTTATAGATATAAATGATAAAATTTAATTGAAGATTAAAAATATTTATAACATTTCAGAAAATTTGTTTATGCTGCTTATTTAAAATCTCCATAATAAAATAATATATAAATATAATAAGTAAAGTAATATTTAATCATATTTGTGATAATTATCTCAAAATAGGGGGTGTTTCTCTTGTTTATCAATATATTAAAAGAAAACTGTCATGAATGTTATGCATGTGTCAGAAACTGTCCTGTAAGTGCTGTAAAAGTAAATAATAGTAGAGTTGAGGTTATAGAAGAAAGATGTATTAATTGTGGTAAATGTGTAGAACTTTGTTCTCAGAATGCAAGAGAAATTGTAAATAATTCTGAACTGGTATTAAATATGCTCAAAGAAAATAGGAATATAACTGCTGTATTAGCTCCCAGTTTTCCAGCATATAAAATTAATTGGCAGAAAAAAGATTGGGAATTATTATTAAAAAAAATGAATTTTAAAGCCATACATGATGTTGCCTGGGGAGCAGAATTAGTATCTCAGGAATATATTAAAATAGTGGAGAAAAGTAATGATACAGTAGTATCCACTGCCTGTCCTGTTATAGTTAAACTCATTAATAAATATTATCCTAAATTAACTAAATATCTGGCTCCTGTAGTTTCTCCTATGCAGGCTGTCAGTAGATATTTGAAAAAAGTTGAACCTGAGTTAAAAGTTATAATAATTGGTCCCTGTCAGGCTAAAAAAATAGAATTAGAAAAAGAAGAAAATGTAAAAGCAGTATTAACATTTAGTGAAGTCTTCTCTATAGCAGAAAAAATGAATATAAAACTCAATAAAGAAGATGAAAAAAAAGGTAAAATTTTTGCAGAATATAAGTTAGATGATAATGAAATAAGTCAAAATTCACGTTCTTTAGCAGTTGGAGGTGCGCTTTATAAAAAAGCAGCCGATTCTAAAAAAAATTCTGTGCACATAGAAGGAGAAAAACAAGTTTTAGAATTTCTTGAAGCACTTGAGAATAAGAAAATAAATATAGATTTTGCTGATTTGCTCTTTTGTCGGGGGTGTCTTGATGGATTTGATTTAAGATCAGATAATTATTATCTGAAAGAAAAAGCACTTTATGATTATATAAAAGCAAATGAGAACTTTAATAATTATGATTTAAGTGCATCTGAAAATCTTAATTTAACTCAATCATTTAAAGCAGAAGACATAAGTTTAAGTATACCTGATGAAGAAGAAATCTGGAATATTTTGAACAAGACAAATAAATATAATGAAGATGATCTTTTAGATTGTGGAGCATGTGGTTATAGCAGCTGTAAAGATAAAGCTGCAGCAGTCTATCAGGGTTTTGCAGAAGTAAATATTTGTCTACCATATTTGCTGAGAGAAAAAAGAAAAGAAGTAAAGGAAATACAGCAGGTTAATAAGGACTTAGATCTTATTATTAATTCATCTTATGATGGTATTATGCTTTTAAATAAAGAAGGAAAAATAGATAAAATAAATCAGTCGTACCTTAATATGCTTGATCTTGAAATCACTGAAATAAAGGGTAAATATTTAAAAGAATTAGAAGAAAAGCTAAATATATATCCAGCATTTAATCTTGAAAAATTAAAAGAAAAAGAAAAAATAACATTTGTACAAAATACTTCACAGGAAAAACGAATATTATTGACGGCAAAGGCAATAAAAAATTCAGATTGTAAATTAAAACAGATTATAATTAATGCTAGGGATTTGGCTGAACTTGATTTGATAAGTTTTAATAAACAAAATCAAGTTAAAAACATTCCAGATTATATAATCTCTAAATCATCTGAAATGCAGAAAATACTAAAATTAGCTTCTAAAATTGCAAAAACTGATTCTACAGTTTTAATAACTGGAGAATCTGGTGTAGGGAAAGAAGTAGTTGCAAAATATATATATGAGCAGAGTGAAAAAAAGAAAAATTTTGTTAAAATTAATTGTGCTGCAATTCCAGAAACACTGCTCGAATCAGAATTATTTGGATATGAGAAGGGAGCTTTTAGTGGTGCTAGGAAATCGGGTAAACCTGGTCTGATTGAAGAGGCAGATAAAGGTACGCTTTTTTTGGATGAAATAGGAGAATTATCCTTAAATATGCAGGCAAAATTATTACAAGTACTTCAGGAGCACAGTGTGTTTAGGATTGGTAGTGTTAAACCAAAAAAAGTAGATTTTAGATTAATAGCGGCTACTAATCGCAATTTAGAAAAAATGGTAGCTGAAAAAGAATTTCGAGAAGATCTTTATTATAGACTTAATGTACTTCCAATATGTATACCACCACTTAGAAAAAGAAAAGTAGATATTCCAGCACTTGCACAAAAAACTTTAAAGGACCTGTCAAAAAAATATGATAAGGAAATAACTATTAGTGATCAAGCTTTAGAAATATTAATGAAATATGACTGGCCGGGAAATGTCAGAGAAGTAAATAATATTATTGAGAGATTAATGTTAACAGTTGAAAGTAATATTATTAAACAAAAAGATGTAATTTCCTTATTAGAAAATGATTTTATTGATGGGGGAATTTCTGTATCTTCAGTTATGCCTCTTTCTGAAGCAGTGGAAGAAGTGGAGAAAAAAATACTTGAAATGGCAAAAGAAGATGGAAAAAGCACCTATGAAATAGCAGATATATTGAAAGTTAATCAATCTACTGTTGTAAGAAAAATTAATAAATATTTTAATTAATGCAAAAGTGCATTAATGCAATGCAAAAATGCATTAAAAGCATAAAACTATTGTACCATTGTTCACAAAGCTTTATATAAAAAAATCAATAAATTATCAAAAACAGTAATGCATAAATGCATTACTGTTCTTTTTTTGCTTTAAATATGAATTAAATAATAATATTTCGAAATTTATTTGCCATTATATTCAATAAAATTCAACAAAAAAAGAGGATCAGCCAATTTAATTACTTTTATAACAATGATTTTTATAATTATTCTAATTAATTGATAAAAAAACTAATTTATAGCTTCAATGGCATAATAAATGCATTAATATAAAGTTAGATATTGTGATATTTTTCTTAAATATTATTATATATTATATTACTTAAAAATTTTAAAAAAGAAAGAGAAAAATATCACAAAAATAAAATAAAATCATAAGGAGGTTAATTATGTCAGCAGTAAAAGAATTTAAATTAAGTCAATATCAATCAGAGCTTGAGAAAATAATTAGGAATTATGAAGAGGATGAGTTTTCATTGCTGGAAGTTCTTCATGAAGCTCAAGAGCTTGTGGGTTATCTTCCAAAAGAAGTGCAGAAAATAATTGCAGATGAGCTACAAGTTGCTCCTGGAAAGGTCAGCAGTGTTATATCTTTTTATAATCATTTTTCAGATTCACCTAAAGGTGAATATCAGGTAGCTATTTGTAAAGGCACCGCATGTTATGTAAAAGGCTCAAAAGAAATAATAGAAAAAATAGAAGAAAAATATGGTATCTCTTCTGGAGAAACTACTGAAGATGGTAAATTATCATTAGAAGTTGTTCGCTGTTTAGGAGCGTGTGGATTATCTCCAGTTATGACAGTTAATGGAAAAGCACATGGACTATTAAATCCAGAAAAAGCTACAAAAATAATTGATAAATATCTAAATAACGAAATGAAGGAGGTATAAAATGCTTACTCAAGAAGAATTAAGTGGAATACAAAAAGATTTAGAAAAAAAATATTCGGGTATTGAAAAGACAAGAATAGTTATAGGTATGGGGACTTGTGGTATTGCAGCAGGAGCTGAAGAAATATGGTCTGCTGCAGAAAATGAATTAAAAAAACAAAATCTTAATAATATAGAATTAGATCATACAGGCTGTATTGGTATCTGTGCCCAGGAACCACTTATGGAAATTCGTACTGAGGATGACCGTTATATTTACGGGAATTTGGATGTTGAAAAAACTAGAGAAATAATAAAACAGCATATTCTGGAAGGAAATGTTATAAACAGATGGTTGATTAACCAGCGTGGAGATTTTTTTGAAAAACAACAGCGTATTGTGTTAAAAAATTGTGGACATATAAATCCAGAAAATATAGAAGAGGCAATTGCAAATCATGGTTATTTGGCTCTTGCCAAAGCAGTTAAAGAGTTAAGCCCCAAAGAAGTAGTAGAGATTATCAAAGATTCTAAATTGAGGGGGCGTGGAGGTGCAGGTTTTCCTACAGGTGTTAAGTGGGAATTTGCTGCTGCAAAAAATGGCAGCCATAAATATTTGATCTGTAATGCAGATGAGGGTGATCCCGGTGCTTTTATGGATAGAAGTATTTTAGAAGGTGATCCCCATAGGCTTTTAGAGGGTATGGCAGTAGCTGGTTATGCAATAAACGCAGATAAAGGTTATATTTACTGTAGAGCTGAATACCCACTTGCAATTAAAAGATTAAAAAAAGCTATTAAAGATGCTAAAGATATGGGGCTTCTTGGGGAAAATATTTTGGATAGTGATTTCAATTTTGAGATAGAAATCAGATTAGGAGCAGGTGCGTTTGTATGTGGGGAAGAAACCTCACTAATCGCTTCAATAGAAGGTAAACGAGGAGAACCTAGGCCCAAACCACCATTTCCAACTGATGCTGGGCTTCACGGTAAATCAACTGTTATTAATAATGTTGAAACACTTGCTAATGTACCAGAAATAATTAGAAACGGCAGTGATTGGTTTAAAAACTATGGTACTGAAGATAGTCCGGGTACAAAGGTATTTGCACTGGCTGGGAAGATTAAGAATAATGGTTTGGTGGAAGTTCCTATGGGGACCAGCTTAGGTGAAATAATTTTTGATATTGGGGGTGGCTTAGAAAATGATGGTGATTTTAAGGCTGCTCAAACTGGTGGACCATCTGGAGGATGCATACCTGTAGAACATTTAAATGTTCCAATAGATTATGATTCTTTAAAAGAACTTGGAACAATAATGGGTTCTGGTGGTTTAATAATCATGGATGATCAGACATGTATGGTTGACCTTGCAAAATATTTTGTTGATTTTTGTAAAGATGAATCTTGTGGTCAGTGTACACCCTGTCGAATTGGTACTACAAGAATGCTGGAAATATTAGAAAAAATAACTCAAGGTAAAGCGAAAATGGAAGATCTAGAACTTTTAATAGATATGGGAGAAAAAATTAAAGATTCATCTTTCTGTGGACTCGGCCAGACATCTCCAAATCCTGTCTTAAGTACGATTAGATATTTTAAAAATGAATATTTAAATCACATTGAAAATAATCACTGTGATTCTTCAGTCTGTGCAGCTTTATTTACTTCTCCATGTCAAAATTCATGTCCTGCAAATGTTGATGTACCAATGTATATTGATTTAATTAGACAGGGGAATTATAAAGAGGCATACAAAGTTATTCAGGAAGAAAATCCACTTGTTTTGGTTTGTGGAAGAGTTTGTTATAATCTCTGTGAAAATTCATGTAATAGAACTGCAATGGATGAATCACTTGCAATAAGAGAATTAAAAAGATTTGCCAGTGATTATTTGTTAAAAGAAGAGAATGGATTTCCTGCTCCAGAAATTGAAGCTGAAAAAGATAAAAAAGTGGCAGTTGTGGGCTCTGGTCCAGCTGGTTTATCTGCAGCATTCTACTTAAGGAAAAAAGGTTATCAGGTAACAATTTTTGAAGCAGAAACTGAGGTTGGTGGAATGCTGGCTTTAGGAATACCAGAATATAGGCTTCCAAAAGATCTTCTAAATGAAGAGATTGGTATTTTAACAACAATGGGTGTAGATATAGTCGTAAATACAAAAATTGGTGAAGATATAACTTTAGAAGAATTAAAAGAAGAAGGCTATTGGGCTGCTTATCTTGCAGTCGGGGCTCAGGAAGATAGAAATTTATCTATTGAAGGTGAAGAACTTGAAGGAGTTTATTCAGCCTTAGAAATTTTAAGAAAAATAAATAAAGGTGGAAAAATAGACGCGAAAAATAAAAAGGTTGCAGTTATCGGAGGCGGAAATGCAGCAATTGATGTAGCAAGAAACATGGTAAGGCTTGAAGCTGATGAAGTAAATATAATTTACAGAAGAACTAAAAAAGAAATGCCAGCTAATCATGAAGAAATCGAAGAAGCAGAATATGAACAGGTAAATATATATACTCAAGTTAATCCTGTTAAAGTTCATGGTAGAGATGGAAAAGCTGAAAAACTTGAATGTGTTAAAATTGAAGGTGGTAAATTTGATAAAAGTGGCCGGAGAAGACCATTAGAAGTTGAAGATTCAAATTTCTTTTTAGATGCTGATATTGTAATATCTGCTATAGGTCAAAAGATTGATAAATCATTTAATAAAGGTAAATTCAATATAGACCTGGTAAATGGATCAACAATTGATGTAGAACAGGATTACAAAACAAATGTTTCCTGGATTTTTGCAGGGGGAGATTGTGTAACAGGACCATCAACAGTTATTGAATCAATTCAGCAGGGAAAAGAAGCCGCAGCAGAAATTGATAAATATCTAGGTGGAGATGGAAATGTTGTCAGTAAAAGTGAAAGAGAAAGAAAAGTATCAGGGCCAATATTGGAAGAAGAAAGAGCAAGGATAAAGATGCCTACTATATTGTTATCTGAACGAAAAAAAGGTTTTAAAGAAGTAGAAAAAGGCTATTCTTTAGATCAAGCAGTAGAAGAAGCAAAACGCTGTCTCCGCTGTGATGTAAAAGAAAAAGATGAGGAGGTAGTATAAATGAGTCAAGAAACAGTAAAAATGTTTATAGATGATGAAGAAATAGAAGTCGAATCTGATTTGACTGTATTAGAAGCAGCAAGACAAATGGGCAAAAAGATACCTACCCTCTGTTATCTTAAAGATAAAAATGTAATTGGTGCTTGTAGAGTTTGTCTTATTGAAGTCGAAAATACTGGAAAACTAGCAGCATCATGTATTACTCCTGTTGCTGAAGACCTCAGAATCCAGACTAATACAAAAAGAGTTAGAGAAACAAGAAAGATGAATTTAGAATTTCTTCTTTCTAATCATGACATAGAATGTCCAACCTGTCTGAGTAATGAAGAGTGTGATCTTAGACAAATAGCAGAAGAGCTTGGTGTAAGAGAAATTAGATTTGAAGGACAAAAAAGCAGCTTTGAAAAGGATAGTTCAACTCCCTCTATATTTAGAGATCCAGAAAAATGTATTCTCTGCCGCCGCTGTGAAAGCATCTGCAGAGATGTACAGTCTGTTCAGGCTATAAATGCTGATGGAAGAGGTTTTGATACTGTAATAAGTACTACATTTTTTGATGATCTAATGGAGAGTCCCTGTGTATTTTGCGGACAGTGTACTCTAGTCTGTCCTACAGGTGCTATTACCGAAATAGAATATATTGATGATGTTTGGGAGGTTTTGGGTGATCCCAATAAACACGTTGTGGTACAGACTGCACCAGCTGTTAGAATTGCTTTGTCAGAAGCTTTTGGAGGAGATGCAGGAGAAATATGCACAGGCAAGATGGTGGGTGCATTAAAAAAATTGGGTTTTGATAAGGTCTATGATACTAACTTTACAGCTGACTTAACTATTATGGAAGAAGGTACTGAATTAATTGAGCGAATCAAAAATGATGGAGAATTACCTCTTTTTACTTCCTGCAGTCCAGGCTGGATTAAATTTATTGAGCAGTATTATCCAGAATATCTTGATAATCTATCTTCATGTAAATCACCTCAGCAGATGTTCGGTTCACTAGTTAATTCATATTATCAGGAAAGAGAAGATATAGACAAAAAGGATATTTCTGTTGTATCGATAATGCCCTGTACAGCCAAAAAATTTGAAGCACAAAGAGAAGAAATGGCTGGAGATGTAGATTATGTTTTGACAACCCGCGAACTAGCAAGGATGATAAAGCAGGCCGGGCTGAATCTTAATGATTTAGAAGAAAGTGAATATGATCAATTAATGGGTGAATCTACCGGTGCTGGAGCTATTTTTGGAAGTACAGGTGGAGTAATGGAAGCAGCTTTGAGAACTGCTTATGAACTAATTACTGGAGAAGAATTGGCAGAGATAGACTTTGATGTATTGAGGGGCTTTGATGGAGTAAAAACTGCAGCCGTTAATATAGGTGGTTTAGAAGTGAAAGTAGCTGTAGCTCATGGTTTGGCAAATGCAAGAAAAGTATTTGAAATGATAAAAAATGGTGAAACATTTCATTTTGTTGAATTTATGGCATGTCCTGGAGGTTGTCTGGGAGGAGGAGGTCAGCCTCTTAAAGCTACTGAAGAAGTTATGCAAAAAAGAATGGAAGCCATATATGAAATCGATAAAAACAAGAAACTTAGAAAATCGCATGAGAATCCATATATAAAAAAGATTTATGAAGAATATTTAGATCATCCAGGCAGTCATTTAGCTCATCAGCTGCTGCATACAGAATACGTTCAGAGATAAATTTGAAAATCATATTAAATTTTATTGAATTATACTTGATAAAATTAAGCTTGATTTAATGAGCTGATGCTAATTGAGATAATTTAGCTTTTTGGTGTTGACATGCTGATAGTTAGATGTTAAACTTAATCTCAATAAAATAATAGTTTAAAAATAGTCCTTTTAAATTAGTCCAGAGAGGCTAGCAAGGGTATCTAGATAAAGCTTTATTTTGATCAGATAAAATATCTGCATCTAAGCAGTTCAGATGATTAGATTAAAATTAAGTAGAGTATATTTATTTATACGTAATTAAACCTTCTATCCATTTTTCTGGAGAGAAGGTTTTCTTTTTATCTAATACTTTAGCGATTTAATTAAGTAAACTAAAAATTGGAGGTAATTAAATGGTCAATGGGAAACTTGTTCTAGAAGACGGCAGTATTTTTAGCGGCAAAATATTTGGTGCTGTGGAACAGACAGGTGGAGAAATAGTTTTTAATACAAGTATGACAGGTTACCAGGAGATTTTAACTGATCCATCTTATAAGGGAGAGATAGTTTGCATGACCTATCCTTTGATTGGTAATTATGGTATAAATAAAGATGATTTTGAATCAATAAAATCTCATGTAAATGGCTTTATTGTAAGAGAATTCGCTGAAGAACCGGAAAACTGGAGAATTGAAAAAACCCTGGAAGATTATTTAAAAGATAATAATATTACAGCTATTTCTGGAATAGATACAAGAGCTTTAACAAAAATTTTAAGAAAACAGGGAACTATGCGGGGAATTATTACAGCGGAAAACTTAGGAGATCAAGAACTGATAAATAGAGCAGAAAAAGCTCCAGGCCTTTCCGGCAGAGATCTGGTTTCACAGGTGAGCAGAAAAAATGTAGTTGAATATGGAGAAGATAAAAAGTATAAAGTAGTTTTAGTAGACTGTGGTGCCAAAAACAACATCCAGAATTCTTTGTTAGAAAGAAACTGTAAAGTAATAAGGGTTTCAGCAGAGACAACTGCAGAAAAAATACTAGATTATAATCCAGATGGAGTTATGTTTTCTAATGGACCGGGAGATCCCGAAGATGCTGATTATGCAGCTCAAACTTTAAAAGATCTCTTAGGTAAGGTCCCTATTTTTGGGATCTGTCTCGGCCATCAGCTGCTTGCAAGGGCCTGTGGTGCGAAAACATATAAATTGAAATTCGGCCACAGGGGAGCAAATCATCCTGTTAAAGATCTAGAAAGTGGACGAGTATATATTAGTTCACAAAATCACGGATTTGCTGTAAAAAATGAATCTCTCAGTGATTTAGATTTAAAGGTAACTCATATAAATGTTAATGATAAAACAATTGAAGGAATTAGACATACCAAATATCCAGCTTTTTCAGTTCAGTATCATCCAGAAGCATCACCAGGACCAGAAGATTCTCATTATCTTTTTGATGATTTTATAGATATGTTTAAAGGAGGAAAAGATGCCTAAAAGAGAAGACATAAATAAGGTTATGGTTATTGGCTCAGGTCCAATTATTATTGGTCAGGCTGCAGAGTTTGATTATTCAGGCAGTCAGGCCTGTCGGGCTTTAAAAGAAGAAGGGCTTGAGGTAGTTTTAGTCAATAGTAATCCAGCAACTATTATGACAGATGAGAATATGGCAGATCGAGTTTACATTGAACCACTAACAGTTGATAGTATAATTGAAATCTTAAAAAAAGAAAATCCAGATGGATTAATTCCAACATTAGGTGGTCAGATTGCCTTAAATCTTGCAATTGATCTTGCAGAGACAAATATTTTAGAAGACTTGAATGTTGAACTTTTGGGAACTCCGATTAATACAATAGAAAAAGCAGAAGACAGAAATACTTTTAAGGATTTAATGGATCAAATAGGTGAGCCTGTACTTGACAGCAAAATTGCAGAGAATATTGAAGAAGCTGCTGGAATAGCAAAAAATATTGGATTTCCTGTTATAGTAAGACCTGCCTATACGATGGGTGGTACAGGTGGTGGTGTTGCTGATAATTTAGAGGAATTAAAAGAAATTACGGCAAGAGGCTTTAAACACAGTTTGATCGGTCAGGTTTTGATAGAAAAGAGTATTAAAGGCTGGAAAGAAATTGAATATGAGGTAATGCGGGATGCAAACGATAACTGTATTGTTGTCTGTAATATGGAAAATTTTGATCCGGTTGGTGTACATACAGGGGATAGCATTGTTGTTGCACCAAGTCAGACACTAACAGACAAAGAATATCAGATGTTTAGGAGCTCAGCTTTAAAAATTATTCGTGCTCTGGGGATTGAGGGTGGATGTAATGTTCAATATGCACTTGATCCAGATAGTTTTCAGTATTATATTATCGAAGTTAATCCAAGGGTCAGCAGATCAAGTGCCCTTGCATCAAAAGCAACAGGTTATCCGATTGCAAAAGTATCTGCAAGAATAGCACTTGGTTATTCTTTAGATGAAATTGAAAATGCAATCACCGGAAAAACCACTGCCTGTTTTGAACCTGCACTTGATTATGTGGTATTTAAAATCCCACGCTGGCCCTTTGATAAATTTCACTATGCCGATAGAGACCTTGGGACTCAGATGAAGGCAACAGGAGAAGTAATGTCAATAGAAAGAAATCTAGAAGCATCAATATTAAAAGCAGTGAGATCTCTCGAAATTGGCAGATATGGTTTTTATTTAGATGAGTTTAGAAAGCTAAGTGATAAAGAAGTTAAAGATTTTTTAATTGCAGCAGATGATAACAGATTATTTGTAATCGCTGAGGCTTTAAGAAGAGGATGGTCTGTAGATAAAGTACATCAGATAACTGCGATTAGTACTTTTTTCCTCCAAAAAATAAAAAATATTATAGATATGGAAGATAAGCTGGAGCAGCTGAAAGGTCAGCCTCTAGAAGAAGAAGCAGACTTACTGTATTCTGCTAAAGAAAAAGGTTTTTCAGATTCTGAGATAGCATTATTAACTGGAAGAGAAGAAAATGATATTAAAGAATTAAGAAATGATTTAAAAATCAAACCTGTTTACAAAATGGTTGATACATGTGCAGCCGAATTTGAGGCTGAAACTCCATATTATTATTCATCATATGAAAAAACTAATGAAGCTAAACCTACAGATAAAAAGAAGGTTATGGTTATTGGTTCTGGTCCGATTCGGATAGGACAGGGTATAGAATTTGACTACTGTAGTGTACATTCTGCCTGGTCCTTAAATGAAGAAGGTTATGAGTCAATAATTGTAAATAACAATCCAGAAACTGTAAGTACTGATTTTGATACTTCAGATCGCCTTTATTTTGAACCATTAACTAAAGAAGATATAATGCACATCATAGAGAATGAAAACCCAGAAGGAGTTATTGTCCAATTCGGAGGACAGACTGCAGTTAATCTGGCAGAATCACTAGCAGAAGAAGGGGTTAAGATTCTCGGTACTTCAGTTGATTCAATTGATTTAGCCGAGGATCGAGATAGATTTATTGACCTGCTTGATAGTTTAAATATACCTACTCCTGTTGGTAAAACAGCAGCTTCTCTCCAGGAGGCAGAAAAAATAGCAGCAGAAATAAATTATCCTGTACTTGTAAGGCCTTCCTATGTTCTTGGAGGGAGAGCGATGGAAGTTGTCTATAATGAAACCGAGTTAGAAGAATACATGAAAAATGCTGCAAAAGTATCTCCAGATAGACCTGTACTGGTTGATAGATATCTTACAGGAACAGAAATTGAGGTGGATGCAATTTCTGATGGAGAAACTGTAATAATTCCTGGGATTATGGAACATGTAGAAAGAGCTGGTGTGCATTCAGGTGATAGTATTGCTGTTTACCCACCTCATCAGTTAACAGATAAATTAAAAGAAAAAGTAATAGAATATACAATTAAAATAAGTAGAGCGCTAGATGTTAAAGGAGTATTGAATATCCAATATGTTGTAAGTGATGGTAAAGTTTACGTTATAGAGGTTAATCCCCGCTCGAGCAGAACAATTCCATATTTAAGCAAAGTAACAGGAGTTCCTATGGTTGATTTAGCTACTAAAGCTCTGCTTGGTAAAAAATTAAAAGATATGGGATGGAAAAACGGACTTGTAGAAGAAAAGTCTCACGTAGCAGTCAAAGTACCTGTATTCTCATTTTCTAAACTGACTAATGTGGATACCAATTTAGGTCCAGAAATGAAATCAACAGGAGAAGTGCTCGGTTTGGCTGAGAATTACGAAAAAGCACTTTATAAAGGTTTAATTGGTGCAGGACTTGAAATACCACAGAGAGGAACAATACTTGCTACTATTGCAGATAAGGATAAATCTGAAGCAGTAGAATATATTAAAGATTTTTCTAAACTTGGCTTTAAGATAGCTGCAACTAAAGGGACAGCTGAAGCTTTAAAGCAGGAAGGACTCGAAGTGGATATTGTTAAAAAGATAGATGAAGGCTCACCTAATGCATTAGAGCTGATTTCTGAAGATAAGATTGATCTTGTGGTAAATACTTTGACGAAAGGTAAAATACCAGAAAGAGATGGTTTTAAAATTAGAAGAAGTGCAGTTGAGATGGGTATTCCATGTTTAACTTCTCTTGATACTACAAAAGCAATGCTAAAAGTTTTAAAAGAAATTGAGAGTGGAGATAAGATTAGATATAATGCTCTCCAGGATTATATAAAATAATATGACTAAGAGAAATAATATTACTTATGGAAAATATCTAGGCCTGAGCAAAGCTTAGATATTTTTCTATTTTTTTGTAATTCAACTTAGATAGTGAGATTATAAACATATGTGTATAAGTTCTAATTTGATTTAAATTAAATAATCAGTAATAATTCCGAATATTTTGACATATATTAATTCAAATGATAAAATCAAACTGGAATGAAATCCGATCTTTATCTTATTAAAAAAGGAGGGTAGAATTACTCATTACTTAGCAACATTTTTAGTTCTTAAATAAAAAAGGAGGCAAAATTATGGCTGGTATAAGTTTGAATCTTATTTTAGCTGCTTTTGGTGGAGGTTTATTTGGAGCTGCTTTGGGTGCTTTACCTGCATTTATATTTTGTGGTTTTGCTGTAATGGCTGGTGAAGCTCTTGCTTTAGCAACAGGAGGAGCATCTATTACAGGAGCTATTGGATTCGGTACTTTATTTGGCCCACATATTGCCTTTGCTGGTGGTGCTGCAGCTACAGCATATGCAGCAAAAAAGGATAAGCTTGAAGATGGGGCAAATATTTTGGCTCCACTTTATGGTATTGAGGAGAACTGGGATATTCTATTAGTTGGTGGTATATTCGGTATTTTAGGATTAATAATTGAAGCATTTTTCGCTAATATTGGTACACCAACTGATACAATTGCTCTGACAGTTGCTGTATCTGCAATAATTAAGAGGCTTGCATTTAGTGACAAAGGAGTTTTTGGTACTTATGATCCAGACAAAAGTGATTCTTTCTGGAAACCACCTGCAGAAATTGCCTGGTTACCATGGCAGATGAACTTTTCTCAATTATTTCCGCTTGGCTTAGGTGTTGGTTTGATTGCTGGTTTTATTACACTAGAAACTGGAAGTGTATTTATCATGTTTGGAATAACAGCTGCTTCCTTAATTATTCTTGAGACAAAAGGTAAAGGACCAGTTACACACCATATAGCTTTTCCTGCATCTGCTGCAGCAATGGCTACAGGTAGTGTAATTTGGGGAGGTATATTTGGACTTTTAGGTGCATTCATTGGAGAATTTTTCGCAAGACTGTTCTATGATTGGGGAGATACTCACATTGACCCTCCTGCATGTACTATTGCAGTGTTAATTACAGCAGCAATGCTGTTCTTAGGATTCTCATTCTAAAAACTAATTATTAATTTATCTTGATGAAGTATTTTATATTAATTATATGCTAATTAATGATTATAATTTTAAAACCCATTAATTTATAATACCCCTGTATATACAGGGGTATTATCGTTCTAAATATAATATTATTATTTTATCATAAATCAGAACTTAAAAAGATGGGAATTCCTTGACTTAATTCTCTGCTTCTGATATTATTAGTTCAAATAAAAGTTCTTTTAAATTAGTCCAGTGAGGCTAGTAAGGAAAAATATAGATTTTGATTTACCTTCTTTACTTGCCTTTAGAAGGTTTTTTTTATGGGTAATTTTATTCTGCCCTATAAGGAGGATGTTAGTTAATGGAAAAAAATATGAAGGTAAAAAAAGAAATTATTGATTCTGATGCTATGGGGAGAGCTATTACTAGAATAGCTCATGAAATTCTAGAAAAGAACAAGGGAACAAAAGATTTAGTTTTAATTGGAATAAGAACAAGAGGAGTACCATTAGCAGAGAGGCTTGCTTCTAAAATTGAAGAAATTGAAGGAGTAAACATTAAAACTGGTATTCTGGATATAACATTATATAGAGATGATTTATCTACAGTATCTCAACAGCCGATTGTTCACAGAACCGAAATTCCATTTGATATCACAGGTAAAAGAGTAGTTCTTGTAGATGATGTTTTGTTTACTGGACGAACTGTAAGAGCAGCACTTGATGCTCTGATTGATCTGGGCAGGCCAAAACAGATTCAGCTTGCTATAATGGTAGATAGGGGTCATAGAGAACTTCCAATAAGAGCTGATTTTGTTGGTAAAAATTTACCTACTTCTAAGAGAGAAGTTGTAGATGTTAATTTTGAAGAAATAGATGGTAGAGATCTTGTATTACTTTTAGAAAAAAGCTAAGAAAACATAAAATATCACCTTTAAATCAGTCCAGAGAGGCTGATAAGGAGCAGGGATAGAGCAGCGGATAGCTCTATTCGCTTATCCACTTCTTATCAGTTAGCTGGTAAGGAGTTTTTTTAATGTATAAAATCAGGAGGTATAAAATGAATTTATTACGCCAGACCCAAGAAAATATTAACACTCTTAAAAAAGATGGAATTAAAAAGCAGGAGGTCATGATTCTTGCACTTCAGCACATGTTTGCTATGTTTGGTGCTACAGTTTTAGTTCCGTCACTAACAGGATTAAATCCAGCAGTAGCATTATTCACCTCAGGTTTAGGTACTCTTATCTTTCACATGATAACAGGAGGTAAAGTTCCTGCATATTTAGGTTCATCATTTGCTTTTATAGCACCGATAATTGCAGCAAAAAGTCAATTTGGTACAGATGGGGCAATGCTTGGGATAATTACTGTAGGAATAGTTTATGCACTTATGTCATTTATAATTAGAATTGTGGGAACAGAATTTTTCCGCAAGCTTCTGCCGCCGGTGGTAGTAGGCCCTGTGATAATAACAATTGGCTTAGGCCTTGCACCAACAGCAAAAGATATGGCATCAGAACATCTTTTAACAGCTTTTGTGACACTGGTTATCGCAGTTTCGATTAGTGTATTTGCGAAAGGAATTATTAAGGTTATTCCAATATTGATAGGAATAATAGGTGGCTATATTTTTGCAGCATTTATGGGTCTTGTAGATTTCACTCCAGTAGTGGAAGCGTCATGGATAGCATTGCCGAAACTCAGCTTACCGGAAATAGGAGGTAATCTTAGAGCTATTTCTTTAATAGCACCTATAGCCCTAGTAACTATGGTTGAACACCTAGGAGATGTATTAGCTATTAGCTCAACAACTAAAAATGATTTTATAGATGACCCAGGATTACACAGAACTTTACTCGGTGATGGTATAGCAACCCTTGTAGCGGGTCTGTTTGGTGGACCACCTAACACAACTTATGGAGAAAATGTTGGAGTACTGGCAATAACTAAAGTTTATAATCCAATTATTATTCAAATTACAGCAGTTATAGTAATATTAAGCAGTTTTGTTCAAAAACTCGGGGTAATGATCAGAACAATACCTACAGCAGTTATGGGAGGAATAGTATTTCTTTTATTCGGGATGATTGCATCTATAGGATTAAGAACTCTAATTGAAAATAATGTGGATCTCTCTAATAATAGAAATTTGGTTATAGTATCGGTTACGCTTCTTGTTGGGATAAGTAATCTTACAATAACAGCTGCCGGTTTAGAATTTGCAGGAATGGGTCTTGCAGCACTTGTAGGAATTGTAATGAATTTACTTTTGCCTAAAGCTGATAAAGATAATAATGAAGAGTCTGCAGTTTTAGATGAGCAGCTTGAAATAGAATCAGAACTGAGATATGAAGCAAATTAACTACAGGGGGTAAAGCAATGAGTTTAAAGAGGAAAGATTTTTTAGGGTTATATAATGTCTCAGCAGAAGAAATTAATGAAATACTTGATACTGCTGTAGCTATGAAAGATATATTGACAAGAACTGTAAAAAAAGTACCTACTTTAAGGGGTAAAACAGTCATAAACTTATTTTATGAACCAAGCACCAGAACCAAATTTTCTTTTAATCTTGCAGCAAAAAGATTAAGCGCAGATGTTATGAGTATTTCAAAATCCAGCAGCAGTATTGCAAAGGGAGAAAGCTTATTAGATACTGCAAAAACGATGGAAGTAATGGGGGCTGATGTTGTAGTAATCAGACACAGTGCACCAGGTGCAGCCAAATTTTTAGCAGATAATATTTCTGCAAGTGTTTTAAATGCTGGAGATGGAGCACATGCACATCCTACTCAGGCCCTGCTTGACATCTACAGTATTAAAGAAAAATTAGGAGAGATATCTGGATTAAAAGTACTTATAGTTGGAGATATTGCTCACAGTAGAGTAGCAAGATCTAATATCTGGGGATTGAATAAATTAGGTGCAGAAGTGAGTGTAGCTGGGCCCCAGACTTTACTACCTAGAGAAATAGACAAAATGGGAGTTAGAGTTTATAATAATTTAGATGAAGCTTTAGAAAAGGTAGATGTTGTTAATATTTTAAGAATACAAATGGAAAGACAGGAAAGCGGATTATTCCCCTCAATTAGAGAATACAGAGAGATTTACGGTATGAATGAAAAGCGTCTGCAGAGAATAGGAAAAAAAGCTGTAATAATGCATCCAGGTCCTATGAATAGAGGCATAGAAATCGACAGTTCTGTTGCTGACAGCAGTCAATCTGTTATTACAGAACAGGTAAAAAATGGTGTTGCAATTAGAATGGCTCTATTATATTTGCTTGCAGGGAGGGAATTAGAAAATGAAAACCTTAATTAAAAATGCTTTAGTTTTTGACCCCAGAAATAATCTTAATAATAAAAATGATATTTTGATTGAAGGAAAAAGTATTGTTGAAATAAATGAAAATATTAAAGATCAGGGCTATCAGGTTATTGATGCAGCAGATAAAGTGGTAATTCCTGCATTGATAGATATGCATGTTCATCTTAGAGAACCTGGCTATGAAGAAAAAGAAACTGTAAAAACTGGATGTGAGGCAGCAGCAGCTGGTGGTTTTTCTGCTGTAGCAGCAATGCCCAATACAAATCCAGTTGCTGATAATCCAGCAGTTGTAGAACATTTACATTTAAAATCAAAAGAAGCATTAGTGAAGGTTTATCCAATAGGCAGTATTACAAAGGGTAGTGAAGGAAAAAAGCTTTCAGAAATTGGTACTCTTGCAAATACTGGTGTTAAAGCACTTTCTGATGATGGACAGCCGGTTATGGATTCAGAAATAATGAGAAGAGCTATGGAATATGCTTCTGCTTTCAATTTACCCATAATTGATCATTGTGAAGATAAAAACTTAAGTAAAGATGGAGTAATGCATGAAGGCTATTACTCTACAATATTTGGTCTGCATGGTATTCCAGCAGCTTCAGAAGAGGTAATGGTTGCTCGTGATATTGTGCTTGCAGAAATGACAGGAATTCACCTTCACATAGCTCATTTAAGTACTGAAGGAAGCTTGAAACTTGTTAAAGATGCTCAGAATAGAGGCGTAAATGTTACTTTTGAAGTAACACCTCACCATCTGCTCTTAACAGATAAAGAGATAGAAGATTATAATCCAGATACAAAGGTACATCCACCACTTCGTTCAAATAGAGATGTAGAAGTGCTGCAGATGGCCTTAGAAAACGGAGAAATTGATGTAATTGCAACAGATCATGCACCTCATACTTATGAAGATAAACTTGGTGAGTTTGATTATGCAGCAAATGGTATATCAGGATTAGAAACAGCTCTTGGCCTGCTTCATAATTATTTTATCAAAGATGAAAAAATAAGCTGGAATGATTTAATTGAAATGTACTATTATAAACCAGCTGAAATATTACAGGTGGAAGCTGAAGGTATTAAACAGGGGGCAGCAGCAGATTTAATTGTATTTAATCCAGCTCGAGAGTGGAAGGTTGAGAAAAATAAATTTAAGTCTAAGGGTAAAAACACTCCTTTTGCCGGTACTATTCTCAAAGGAAAAAATGAGATTACTTTTGTAGAAGGTAAAATGGTCTATGATGATAGAGGGGGTAAGAATGAAATACTTTATTGATCGTTTAATTGAAAAAATTGAAGAAAAAAATTCTAGGATTTGTGTGGGCTTAGATCCTCATCTAGAATTAATGCCCAAATCTTTATTAAACCCTGAAATTCTTGAAGATATAGAAAAAAATCAGAAAAAAATTTCAAAATCTATTTATCAGTTCAACAAAGAAATTATTGATTCAGTAAAAGACTATACTGCAGTTGTGAAACCACAAATGGCTTTTTACGAAAAGTTGGGTATAGAAGGAATGAAAACGCTGAAAAATACTATTGCTTATGCAGAAGAAAAAGAACTTATTGTCCTTCTTGATGGTAAAAGAAATGATATTGGTTCTACTGCCTCGGCTTATGCTGAAGCATATTTGACTGACAGCAAATATGCTGCAGATGCCCTCACAATCAATCCTTATTTAGGTAGAGATGGTATTATACCTTTTTTAGAAAACAAATCAAAAGGAGCTTTTGCTCTACTAAAAACCTCAAATCCTTCTTCTGGAGATCTTCAGGATCTTATTTTACAAGACGGACAAAAAGTATATGAAAAAATGGGGAAAATTCTGAGCAGTATTGGCGAAGATTATATAGGCAGCTTTGGATTTTCTAATCTTGCAGCAGTAGTTGGTGCTACTTATCCCGAAGAATTAAAAGAAATACGTAAAATAATTCCTTCTGTATTTTTCTTGATTCCAGGTTATGGTGCTCAAGGTGGTGGAGCAGAAGACATTAAAGCAGGATTTGATATTAATGGAAGAGGAGCAATAGTCAACTCTTCTCGAGGAATTAATTTTGCTTATCAAAAAGAAGAATTCAAAGATTTTGGTGCAGATAATTTTGCAGAAGCAGCAGGAGCTGCAGCAGAAAAAATGAAAAATGAGATAAATAAAGTTCTGGGTTTCAATAATTAAGTTAAGCAAAAGGAGGAATAAATATGTTTGAAATACTTTCAAATAAAAGAGTTGGGCCTAAAATTTATCATCTAGTGTTGAGTTATGAACAGCTCCCTCAAAATCCAGAACCAGGACAGTTTTTCAATATAAAAGTAGCAAAAAAATCTAGTAGTGATCCCCTTTTAAGAAGACCTTTTAGTTTATTTGATTTTGATGAAGCAGATAAAAAAATTGAATTTGTTTATAGGGTTGTTGGCAGGGGAACAGAGATACTTTCAGAATCTAAAACTGGTGAAAAACTTGATGTGCTGGGTCCGCTGGGCAATCCTTTCTCATTAAAAGATCGCAAAGGCCTTGTTCATCTAATAGGTGGTGGAATGGGTATTGCTCCCCTTTATTACCTTTCTAAAAAGTTGAGAAATTCAATTCAAAAGGTTTTTTTAGGAGCAGGCACATATGAAGAACTGGAATTTTTCTCAAAAAAGTTTAAAGGATTAGATTTAGATGTCCATCTAGCTGCAATGGAAGAAAAATTAGAAATTAAAGGTTCTGCTTTAGTTCTTTGGCTTAATTACCTTCAGCAGGAAACACCAAATTTTGTTTACAGCTGTGGGCCGGAAAAAATGCTGGCTGCAGTAGAAAAAGAATGTTTAAAAAATAATATTGGTGGAGAATTATCTGTTGAAAAAAGAATGGGTTGTGGAATAGGAGTCTGCCTTTCCTGCAGCTGTCAGAGTAAAAATGAAGAAAACAAAAATAAAAGGGCTTGTGTTGAAGGACCAGTATTTGGCATGGGGGAGGTTGTAATTGGTGAATAACAGCAGAGAAAGAAATAAAAATAGCTTTGATTTATCTGTAAATATAACATCAGATGAGAACAGAACTTTGAGATTGAAAAACCCCCTTATAACTGCATCAGGTACCTGTGGTAATGGCAAAGAACTAGCTGATTTTTATGATATTAACAAACTGGGAGCTTTTATTACCAAGGGAATAACAGTGAAACCACAAAAAGGAAATCAAACTCCAAGAATTGCGGAAACAGCTTCAGGCATTATAAATTCAATCGGCCTTGAAAATCCTGGAGTAGAAGAGTTTATTGCAGAAGTTTTACCTGAGGCTGAAGAATATGAACTGCCTGTTTTTGCAAATATATCTGGTTATAGTGAAGAAGATTTTTTCTTTCTGGCAGATAAACTTAAAAACTGCAGTGAGCTGTCCGGAATTGAAATTAATCTTTCCTGCCCAAATATTAAAGGTGGTGGAATGGTTTTTGGAACAGAAGCTGAAAAAGTATTTCAAATAACTCAAAAAGTTAGAGAAATTTATTCAGGCTACATTATTGTTAAATTAACACCTAATATTACTGATATAACTGAAACCGCTTTAGCTGCCGAAAAAGCTGGAGCAGATGCAGTAGCTATGATAAATACTCTTTCTGCTATGAAGATAGACATTAATCAGCAAAAACCCCTACTTGCCAATAAATTTGGAGGACTATCAGGACCAGCAGTCAAACCGGTTGCTGTTAAGATGGTATATCAGAGTTTTGAAAAATTAAATATTCCCATAATCGGTCTTGGTGGAATAACTTCTGGTGAAGATGTGATAGAATTTATGCTGGCTGGCGCATCTGCAGTGGGTATTGGTACTATAAATATGATTGATCCAGAAGCAGGACTGAGAATTTTACGTGAAATTAAAGATTATTTGGCACGGCAAGACATCAAAGAATTAAGTTCTATTATTGGAGCTGCTCATTAAAATAATTATTTCAAAAAACTTTTTGTCTTCTTTATTTAAACTAAGGAATCTAAAGAATCTTAAGAATTTCAAGAAAGATCCAGCAAAGTCTTATTTATGATCTAAGTGATATTGTTAACTAATTATGACATTATCGAAAACTTAATTTTATAAAACAAGTAAATTAAAAAAATAGAGGTGAATTTAATGACAGATCAGGAAATAAAAGAGATGTTAGTAAAAACAGAGGTAATTCAGGATGGTCATTTTGTATTGAGTTCAGGCAGACATGCTGATACATATATGCAGTGTGCAAAGGTTCTCCAGTATCCAGAACATGCAGCAAAACTTGCTGCTGAGATAGCAAAGAAGTGGTCAGATGAAAAAATAGATCTTGTCATAGGACCTGCACTTGGAGGAGTAGTATTATCATATGCAGTGGCTGAAGAATTGGGGGTTCGTTCTATATTCAGTGAAAGAAAAAACGGTGAAATGAAAATAAGGCGCGGTTTTGAAATTAAAGATGGAGAGAAAGTATTAGTAGTTGAAGATGTTGTTACTACTGGAGGCTCAGTTAAAGAAGTATTATCATTACTTGAGGATATGAATATTGAAATAGTTGGGATAAGTTCTATTGTTGATAGAAGCAGTGGAAAAGCAGAATTTAAACATGAGTTTAAACCACTTTTAACTGTAGATATTAAATCATATAAAGCAGGACAGTGTGACCTTTGCAAAAAAGGAGTTCCAATTACTCGTCCTGGAAGTAAAGCATAATTATAGGTAATACATAAAGATAATATATTTTTTCATTTTATTTTTTTGCAGTTTGGTGGAGATAAATCTCCACCTTTTTTTCTTTTGCAGGTAAATTACCCTCTGTTGTTGA
>JAGYNO010000150.1 GCA_018399955.1 Halanaerobium sp.
GTAACCAAACATTTCAGAAAGTGGCACTTTAGCGTCAATAACTTTAGTATTAGCTCTATCGACCATATCACCAATTTGTCCACGTCTAGCATTTAAATCACCAATGATATTACCCATATATTCTTCTGAAGTTACCACCTCAACTTTCATCACTGGCTCAAGTAGTACGGGTTTAGCTTTTTGACAAGCATCTTTAAAAGCAAAAATACTAGCCATTTTAAAGGCCAACTCAGAAGAGTCAACATCATGATAAGAACCATCAAAAACAGCTACTTTTATATCAACCATAGGATAACCAGCTAAAATACCATTATTCATAGCTTCTTTAACACCTTTCTCAATAGCTGGAATAAACTCTTGTGGAATTGAGCCACCTTTAACTTCATTAACAAATTCAAAACCAGCACCTTCTTCATTAGATCCAACACGCAAGTAACAATGACCATACTGACCTCTACCACCTGATTGCTTAACATATTTATGCTCAGCCTCAGCTGTTTCTTTAATAGTTTCTCTATATGATACTTGTGGTTGGCCCACATTGGCTTCTACATTAAATTCTCTTTTCATACGGTCAATAAGTACATCCAAGTGTAATTCTCCCATACCTGAGATAAGTGTTTGATTAGTTTCTTCATCAGTTTCAACTCTAAAAGTTGGGTCTTCTTCTGCTAACTTAGATAAAGCTACACCCATTTTTTCTTGGTCAGCTTTAGTTTTTGGTTCCACTGCTATTTGAATAACAGGATCAGGAAAATTAATTGATTCTAAAAGCACTGGAGTATCTTCTGCACATAAAGTATTACCAGTAGTAGAGTCTTTTAAACCAACTACAGCTGCAATATCTCCAGCATACAATTCTTTTACTTCTTCACGGCTATTAGCATGCATTCTTACTAATCTTCCAATTCTTTCTTTTTTACCAGTAGAAGAATTAAGAACATATGTTCCTGATTCTAAAACTCCTCTATAGACACGAATAAAAGCTAATTTTCCTACATAAGGATCAGTAGCAATTTTGAAAGCTAAAGCAGCAAATGGTTCATCATCATTTGATTTTACTACCACTTCTTTCTCTTCATCTTTAGGATCATGACCTGTAATATCAACTGCCTCAACCGGGTCAGGTAAATATTTAATTACAGCGTCTAAGCCTGGTTGAATACCAATATTTTTCAAAGCTGTACCACATAGCACAGGGTATAATTTATTATTTACTACTCCAATATGAGCAGCCTTTTCTAACTCATCAATACTAAGCTCTTCTCCATTTAAATATTTTTCCATAATAACTTCATCGTTTTCCACTATTTTTTCAATCATTTCTGCACGATATTTTTCTACTTTTTCTTTCATATCTTCTGGTATTTCAATTTCC
>JAGYNO010000151.1 GCA_018399955.1 Halanaerobium sp.
AAATATAAGTCTTACTGAAGAGTAATTAAACGAATGAGAGCAATGAAAAAAGTAGGTTATCGTGTTGATGGTCTTGTTAATATGGCAAGCTACGGCACAAATGAATTTGACAGTTTGTTCTTCTATCACGATGAAAGGCAATTTAAGAATGTTTTATATGATATAAAAGATAAATATGACGCGATCTGCTACTCAACGGAACCTGATAGTCCTGTAAAATGGATTAAGGATGTTGTAGGTGATACAAAGAAGATAATTGTAGACTTACATGATTTAGATTCCATAAGACGTGAGTTTATACCTTTACCCGAACAGGAAATGTTTAATGCTGCTGATGGGTTAATTTATGTCTCCAATCCAATCAGGGATATAGAAAATGAACTTCATAGAGTAACTATGCCTAATACTGTTCTATATCCTTATTGTAATGAAGGTATCGTTGATTTTGATGCGGATGCACCAAGGCAAGGTCTGGTTTATGAAGGTGGGGCTAATCCACCTGATGATACACAACTTAATGCAGCGTTTAACTACAGAAGTTTGTATGGTATAATGAAACGTTTGGTAGAATTGGGAAATGAAACTCATATGTACTGTGGCAATCTTTCTGCATATAAAACGTATCAGGATATTGGATTGGTTTTATACCCCCCTACACAATATGATGAAATGATGAAAGGGTTGGTAAAATTCAAATATGGTGTGTTGATTTTTAATAATGAAACTGGTGAAAATCGTCAAGTTACACTTACCACCACCAATAAATTTTTTGAGTACCTCCAAGCTGGATTGCCTATGCTTTCTTGCTGGTGTCAGGAATCAATGGAGCATGTAAAAAAACATAAGATAGGTTTTACATTTAACCACATTGATGAAATTGGTGATTGTTCCAGTTTTGAAAATAAGTATAAAGAAGTGTTTGAGAATGTTCTTCAAAAGCGTAAAGAATTAGTAATGGAGAATTTCATTGTTAGATATGAAAATCTTATTGCTGATGTACTGGGAATTGAAAGAAAAGGAATTCCTAAAAAGATAATAAAACTCCATGAGTTTGAGTATGGAGATTAAATTTGGAAGGTGATTATAAATGGCTACTGTAAATACTGACAACTATACAATAGGTCAGATTGATTTATATTTTGAAGCTTCAGTAAACCATGCTTCACTGCTTGAAGCTAGTGCAGCAGTGTCAACTGGTAAAGGTGGAGCTTTTAGAACAGATGGTAGAAACTTAGGTAATATTGTTACAAGTGAGTTTGGTAGTGAT
>JAGYNO010000152.1 GCA_018399955.1 Halanaerobium sp.
GTTACTCAGATGAGGATAAAAGAGATTATGGAGTTGAAGCTTTAATCAGAGGAGAGAGGTTTAACAACAGCTTAAGTTTTTCTAAAAGTGAAACAGAGAGCAGTACTACAGAGATAACTGAACTCAAAAGTGATTTTGACTACAGTGAGAGAACAGATTTAAAGCTTGAACTGCAGAACAAAAGAGAAAAAGCTGATTCAGCTCAATCAGAGGATATACTGACAGCTGCACTCGGCTTAGATTATATGCTGACAGAGAACAGCAGTATTTATGCTTCACAGCAGCTTACTCTTGCCAATGAAAGCAGCAGTGATGATTATGATATTACAACCTTAGGCGGCAGCTATAATAAAGATAAGTGGAGCTTCAATGCTCAGGCAGAAGCAGGAGATAAAGAAAGCTTAAGTTTTGGAACTGGCTATAGAGTTAATGAGCAGACAGAAATTTATACAAATATAGAGCGGGATTTGAGTGATGATAATTCAACCACAACCACAGTTGGTACTAATTCTGAGCTTAATGATAAAACAGATATTTATGGTGAATACAGAATAGAGGACAGCAGTGATCAGGAAGAGAGAAGTAATGTGGTGGGATTAGATTATTCTCCTTTAGAAGGGCTTGTAATGAGCCTTGATTATTCTCAGAGTGACGTTATTAGAGTTGAAGATGATGACTTTGAGAGGGAAATAATAGGTTTTGGTACAAGCTACACTAAGGATAATATAAAAACTTCAGGCAGATTTGAATACAGAGAAGATAAAGATAGCAGCAATTTAGAGCAATTTATCTTCAAATCAGATCTCAACTGGAAATATAGTCAGGCTCTGACTTTGATCTCAGAAATAGAGTATTCCCGGGAAAAAGAAGCAGAAGAAGATGAATATTTAGATGGATCCTTTGGATTTGCCTACAGGCCGGTAGAACATGATCGGTTAAATATATTCGGCAAGTATTCTTACCTAAAAAAGGATAATAATCTATCAGATGAATCTCAATCTGGAGTTTATCCAGCAGAAAAAGCCCAGGTTTTATCTGTGGATGCCATTTATGATTTGACAGCAAAGTGGCAGCTAGCTGAGAAGGTGGCCTATAAAAATGGGGAGATTAAATTTAACTTAGTTGATGATGATTGGACTGCCAGTGAGACTTATCTCTGGGTTAACAGATTAAATTATCAGTTGAAGGAAGATATTGAGTTATTCGGTGAATACCGTATTTTAGATAACAAATTA
>JAGYNO010000153.1 GCA_018399955.1 Halanaerobium sp.
TAACTGAATTGAGCTTTATCTCCCCATTTTTATAGGCCAGCTTTTCTGCCAGCTGCCAGCTTGAATTAAGGTCAAAGATGAAATCTAAAGCAAAAACCTGTGCTTTTTCTGCTGCATAAACTCCGAACTCAGATTCATCTGTTAAATAATTATCCTCTTTTATGTAGGAATATTTACCGAGTACATTTAAGCGGTCATTTTTTACAGGTCTGTAGGCAAAGCCAAATGTTCCATCTAAATATTCATCTTCCTCTGCTTCTTTTTCAATGGAGTACTCTATTTCTGAAAGCAGACTCAGAGCCTGACTGTATTTCCAGTTTAGATCTGATTTAAAGATAAACTGCTCTAAATCTTCTCTGTCTTCATCTTTTCTGTATTCCAATCTATTTGAAGTTTTTAAATTGTCCTTGGTATAGCTTGTACCAAAGCCTATTATTTCTCTCTCAAAGTCATCTTCCTCAGCTCTAATCACATCACTCTGAGAATAATCAAGGCTCATTACCAGTCCTTCTAAAGGTGAATAATCTAATCCCACTACATTGCTTCTCTCTTCCTGATCACTGCTGTCTTCAATTCTGTATTCTCCATAGACATCTGTTTTATCATTAAGTTTAGAATTAGTACCAACTTTGGTTGTAGTAGAATGGTCATCACTCAAATCCCGCTCTATATTTGTATAAATCTCACTTTTTTCATTAATTCTATAACCGGTTCCAAAACTTAAGCTCTCTTTATCTCCTCTTTCTGCCTGGGCATTGAAACTCCACTTATCTTTATTATAGCTGCAGCCTAAGGTTGTAATATCATAGTCATCACTGCTGCTGTCATTAGAAAGTGTCAGCTGCTGTGAAGCATAAATACTGCTGTTATCTGTCAGCATATAATCTAAGCCCAGTGCAGCTGTTAGTATATCTTCTGCTTGAGATGAATCACTTTCTTCGCTTTTGTTCTGCAGCTCAAGCTTTAAGTCTGTTCTCTCACTGTAGTTAAAATCACTTTTGAGTTCTGTTATCTCGGTAGTATTTGTATCTGTTTCACTTTTAGAAAAACTTAAGCTGTTCATAAATCTTCTGCCCCTGATTAAAGCTTCAATTCCATAATCCTTTTTGTCTTCAGCTGAGTAAT
>JAGYNO010000154.1 GCA_018399955.1 Halanaerobium sp.
ACCTTTGCGGACAAGTGTTTTTAATGCTTCAGTAGTTTCTAATTTTGCTATAATATCCAGGTCATTAATATCTCTTCCAAGTTCATTAAGAGCTTTTTTGAAATTCTCTTTAATTATACAGTCTTCTTTAAGGATAATAAACTTTTTATCTAAAACCTCTGTGAGATTAATTTTTTCAGGCAAATCATAGTTTTCAGGTGAAATTAATACAACTTTCTCATTAACAACTTTTTCAGAAACAAGCTGTTGTTCATTAGCAGGCCTTGTGGTAAATCCTACTTCACAGATATCACTTAAAACATCCTGTTCTATTTTATCAGAGGCATCAGATGTTAAATTAAAATTTATTGTTGGAAATTTATTCTTCATATTTAATAAAGCACAAGGAAGACAGTAAGTTGCAATAGTAAACTCAGCTTCAATTTTTATTTCTTCCTTTTCTTTATTATCTAATTCTTTAAGCATTTTTTCATAAGTTCTGATTATATTATCTGCATATTTCAATACTATTTCACCAGCTGGAGTTAAATTAACCCCCCTATTACTTCTTATGAATAATTGTTTTCCAAGTGAATCTTCTAATTTTTGTATCTGCTGACTTAAGGCTGGCTGTGAAATATGAGAATTATTTGCCACTTTTGAAATACTTTTTATTTTTGCTATATCTTGAAAATATTTCAGACTCTCTATATGCATATTAACACCCTTTCTGAGTTAATAATATTAACTTGATGATTTAGTCAAAAGATTTTAAGATTTATATAAGTTTAATGTGATATTTATTTAACAAAATAAATAAATATTAATAATATAGTAAATCCTATTAGATTATTATAACATATGATTATAATTCTAAAAAGTATAAATACTAATAAAATCAGATAATCCTTTTAATAATTCAGATATGGCTGGATAATTTTATTATCAAACATTGAAAATATCCTGAATATATTATATAGTTTAATTATAGTTAAATTAAATTTAATAAATTAAATTATAATTTAAAAACAGAGTATTAACTTAGGTAAACTTAGGTACCAGGTA
>JAGYNO010000016.1 GCA_018399955.1 Halanaerobium sp.
TCCAGACTCATTAAACCATTCTTCGGCATTAATACTTTTGCATAATCAAATAGATCATGTTCTTTCATGATTTCCATCACCTGATCTGGAGTTTTACCGGCAGCGATAAAAGCACCAACTATTGAGCCTGCACTGACTGCAGAAATATAGTCTGGTCTAATCCCTTTTTCTTCTAAAGCCTTTAAAACACCGAGGTGGGCAAAACCCCTCGCTCCCCCACCGGCAAGAACTATTCCTATTTTTTTATTTTTCATTATTATTGAACCCCCATTAATAACATTTAGGCAGAAATTTATTAAAAAGTTAAGAAATAATTGATCAATTATTTAAAATTCCATTTATTTTATCTTCAGGCAGGGGACAGCTAAAATAATATCCCTGAACATAGTTGTTATCAAGTTTGTTCAGCTCTTTCAGTTCAATTTCCGTCTCTACTCCCTCAGCAATTGTTTTCAATTTTAAAACATGGGCCAGATTTATTATTGCTTCTACAATATTTTTTCCTTCAGCTGATTTTGTCATATTTCTAATAAAAGATATGTCAATTTTTAAATAATCGATAGGAAATTTATGCAGATAGCTGAATGAAGAATATCCAGTCCCGAAATCATCGATTGCTATTCTAAAACCTCTTTCTTTCATCTCGTTCATGACTTTCAAGCTGTAGTCAACATCATCCATTGCCAGAGATTCTGTGATTTCAAATTTTATAAATGATTTTTCTATTCCGCTTTTTTCAATAATTTTGTAAATTCTATGTAAATGTCTGCTGTCTTCAATCTGTTTTGCAGAAAGATTAATCGAAACAGGTACAACTTCATATCCCTGAGCAAGCCAATTTTGCAGACTTTTTATCACTTTTTTTACAACTATCAACCCCGCTTTTTTGATGAGGTGAGATTCTTCTAGAATTGGAATGAACTCTTTGGGAGATATTAATTCCTTTTCTGAAAGCTGCCAGCGAATCAAGGCTTCCATTCCATAAAGCTTTTTATCCACACCTCTGTAATAGGGCTGATAATGAACAATAAACTCATCATTTTTCAATGCCTGATTAAGCCTTGCTTCTTTTTCGTTAAATTCTTTAATTTCTTCGTTCATTTTAGAGTCAAAAAATGCATAACTATTTCTATCAGCATTGGTCAGAGCTACTTCTGCATTTGCTAAAAGTTTTTCAGCATTAACACAGTCATCAAGGTAAACAGATATCCCTATTTTTAAATTCATCATCAGGTGATTGTCTTTATATTCAACCGGTTCAGAAAAAAACTTCAGAATTTCTTCTGCTATTCTGTAGATCTCATTCAAATTACCAATGTTATCAAGCAGCAGTCCAAACTCATTTCCACCTAAATAGGCAAGATAATTTTCATCATCTATTTTCACGCTTTCAGCCTTACCATCAGCTTTGGAGTTAATAGTATCTGCAAGATAATTTATCAAAGTATCCTCAAATTGTCCGGCAGAATAAATTTCATTAAGATGTTTTATTTTTTCAATATTGAGCACAACAACTGCCATTTTTTCTGAGGCATCTCTATCAACTATGTCATCAATCTTTCTCTGGATTAATTTGCGGTTGGGTAATGAAAATACAGCATTATAATTTGATAAATATTCTATTTTTTCCTTCATCTTTTCATTCTGAGTTATATCCTTACCCACAGAAATATAGTTTATTATTTCTCCATTTTCATTCTTTATGGGAGTAATTGTCTGCTCAGAAAAGAATAATTCTTCGTTTTTCTTTTTATTGATTAGAATATCATTAAAAACTTCACCAGCCTCTACAGTCTCCCAGAGATCTTTATAGAAATCATCTTTCTGTTTGCCTGATTTGAATAAGGATGGGTCATTTCCTATTAGTTCTTCCTGACTATAGCCTGTAACTTCTTTAACAGTGGTATTTGCATATTCTATAATCCCATCTTCATCAGTTATTATAACCCAATTGTCGGTCTCATTTATCGCTTTAACCAGTCTTGTTATTTCCATCTCTATTTTTAAGTAATCTTCCAGATCTCTAGCTATCGTTAGTATTTCTTTGATGCTTCCATCTTCTTTTATGAGAGCATTGTTAAAACTGCAGTAGATTATTGAGCCATCTTTTTTGACAGCCCTACTCATAAGATCATGGGGAAGTGATGCCACCCTATTCTTCTTATAATTTTTCCAAATATCTCTATCATCTTCAGCAATTATTTTAGAAATGAAATCGTTATTTTTTATTTCTTTTAAATTCCAGCCAAATAATTCTTCTGCTTCTTGATTTAAATCAATAATTTTACCATCTTTATTCCAGGAAAAAACAGGCATAGGAGCACTATGATATATGGTATCAAGCCTCTGCTTTGTGTAGTGTGAATTATTCATTACAATATCATAATCTGTTGAGTCAGTCATTAGTCGATTCCTCCTCTTAAGTAACTAAGCTTTAATGAAAATAATATTAAAATTATTTTATAATCGATGTTTAAAACAAATGGCTATCTTTATTATATAATTCTATACAGTTAACGGATTTCCTTTATTTTGAAATGCAGGTTAGGTTTTAGATGGAAAATTCAAAATTCATGAATTCGATTAAATAATGTAGGGCTTTATTTTGTATTTTTCAACATGTACTGCAGCAAAAACCCTCCTCACTTAGAGAAGGGTTATTACTCAAATATTTGTTTTTCATCTACTTAACCTGCTTTATTATGTTTGCTATTGTTTGATGAAATTTTTATTATAAATTCTTCATTAGGATTTAAATTTATACTGGCATCTAAAGCTTTTGCCAATTTCAATAACGTGTCTAGCTTTGGTAACACTTCTTCTGATTCAAGCCTTGCAACAGCTGATTGTTTCAACCCTGTTTTATCTGCTAAATCTTTTTGTGTCATATTTCTATCAAGTCTCAATTTGATTAAATCAGCAGATATTTTAGAGATTAAGATGTGTCGCTCATACTCTTCTTCTGTCATTGATGATTTAACAATCTCATCAAATTCTTCCCATGTCTTCATTTCATTAACCTCCTAACCTGTTTTCAATATCTTCAACTAAATATTCTGCCTTGAGAATCTCTTTCTTTGGAGTTTTAGATTGCTTCTTCCAAAAATAATTCAATACATAGTAAGTGTTATCTTTATTATAGATAAATATCCTAAAATAACCTTTCGGATGTTTTATTCTAATTTCCCAAATTGAATATTTGCTGCCTTGTATATATCTAAAATCTGGCATACCTTTTTTTGTACCATTTCTTTTTAAAATCCTTAATTTTCTTGAAATTGATTTATATAATATTCTACTATGTTTATCCCCATTTATTTTTTTATTTTTCAGTTTATTATAAAAATCAAAAAATGGACAACTGCCATCTTGCTTCGTATAAAACTTAATATTAAATTGAGCCATATTTTTACCTCAAATATTTGTGAATTCTCTTATCTAATTATAACACCGATGTTATAATTGTTCAAGAGTAACTTTTTGTCAAATATATTATACCATTAATTGTAATTTATAGCAAATGTTTTATTTATTTTTGGTCCTATCTGCTTTTAGTAACTCTTTTACTAATCTAATTATGATAATGGTGCTATAATATAGTCATCATTATTATATTTTCTAAATGCAGGTTTAATAAGGATTCTCGCGAATAAAGTAATAAGCATTAATCTATATTATTAAAGATAAAGGAGTTGAAAATTTATGAATCAGTTAATTTTTGCAAGCAGCTGGTCACCATATCTTGTTGGTACATTAATTGGTATTTTAAGCTGGTTATCTTTTCTAATTTCTAAAAAACCTTTAGGTACTTCTACTACCTATGCCCGAGCTTCGGCCAGGCTGGGAGCACTATTTGTTGGTGATGATATCTTTGAATGGAAATATTATCAGCAGTATAAACCTGTACTCGAATGGCAGACGATGCTTGTCATAGGAATTGTAATCGGAAGTTTTATTTCAGCTCTTCTTTCTGGAGATTTTAATCTAACTTTTACACCGGTTACCGAATTCGAATCTATCTTAAATCAGAATATACTTGGCAGAATATTTTCTGCTTTTGCTGGTGGGATTTTATTAGGATTTGGAGCTCGCCTTGCAGGTGGCTGTACCAGCGGCCACGGTATAAGTGGGGCATTCCAGCTAAGTATTGCAAGCTGGATAAGCCTGATCGCCTTTTTTGTTGGTGGAGCCGCAGCTGCATTTTTAATTCTTTAATTGAGGTAGGTGAATACAAATGGAAAGTAAAACTAGATTGATGAAGGGTCTTGGCACAGGTATCATCTTTGGTTTTCTCCTCCATCGTGGTGGAGTAACAGATTATAATGTGCTGGTAGGTCAGCTTCTTTTAGAAGATTTTACCGTGGCCAAGATAATATTAACCGCTATTGTTGTTGGAATGATCGGTGTTCATCTTTTAAGTGATAAAAATATTATTGAACTTAAACCTAAATCGGGTTCTTTAAGAAGAACTATTCCAGGAGGTCTGATTTTTGGAGCGGGTTTTGCTCTGCTCGGTTACTGTCCGGGTACTATTGCTGGTGCGATAGGTCACGGCAGTATCGATGCTCTTATCCCTGGTCTTTTAGGAATCATTACAGGCTCATTCTTTTTTGCTGCATACTATGAAAAATATAGTGAGTCAATAAATAAGAATAATTTTAAAGTTAATACACTTCCCGAGCTTTTTAAACTCAATCACTGGAAGGTTATTATCCCATTATCAGCCCTTATAATAATATTTTTAGTCTGGCTTGAAGGCATGGGTTTTTAAGATGGATTTTGAGATAGCTTTAACCCTGACAATTCTCGTGGGTACAATTATATTATTTATTACAGAAGCTTTTCGAGTAGATATAACCGCCATACTTGTAATGCTAACCCTGGGCTGGACCGGACTTATCACTCCAGCCGAGGCCTTTTCTGGGCTTTCCAGTAATGCTGTTATAGCTATCATTGCAATTATGATCATCGGTTATGGAATGGAACAATCTGGAGTGATGCAGAAGATAAGCAGACCTCTACTGGCAGCTTCCGGTGAAGACGAAAAACGGCTGACAGTGATACTTTCTCTATCTGCGGGAGCACTCTCCGGTCTGATGCAGAACATCGGTGTGATAGCTTTGTTTTTACCTATAGTCAGGAAGATGACGAGAAAACTCAATTTATCTTTAAGAAAAGTGCTGATGCCGGTTGGGTTTGCGGTCATCCTTGGCGGCAACCTGACCATGGTTGGTGCAGGCAACCTGATCATCCTCAATGACCTTTTGATTCAGCAGGAAGCAGCACCATTCAATCTCTTTGCAGTATTTCCAATCGGACTTGCTGTCCTATTATTTGGAGTTAGCTATTTTTATTTTTTCGAAGGCAAAGTACTGCCTTCACCCGAGGATAAAGGAGAAGGTTTTTTAGAAAAACAGCGGAGGCTGATTACAGAATGGGATATATCAACCAAGGCTCACAATTATATAATACCTGAAGAATCCGGGCTTCTAAATAAGACACTTGAAGAATCAAAACTCTGGTCAGATTACAATCTTTATCTGCTTGCCATAAAAGAAGGTAATGATATCTCATATGCACCATGGCGTTTTACCCGATTTGCCGCCGGCCAGGAAGTTATCATCATGGGGGAAGAATCCGATCTTCATACTTTTGCAGAAGATTACGATTTGATTACAGAAGAAGAATGTGATCACTGCTGGAATCATCATCAACTCGAAGATACAGCTTTTGCTGAGTTGATGCTGCCGCCTCGTTCGGAACTTGCTGGAAAATCTATCAGAGAAATTGCAGTCAGAAAAAATTATCTGGTTAACCCAATCTATTTAATCAGGGGAGAAAAAGAATTTGGTGATGATTTTTCCGATATTATCTTAAGGCCGGGAGATACACTGGTCGTCTATGGACCAATTGAAAATATAAGGTATCTAAAATCAGATAATGACCTTATTCTGCTGACCTCGCTGCCGAGAAAAGATGCTGAAGGTAACAAACCATTTTTTGCGGTCGGCTCATTTTTGCTCTCGATATTATTGATAATTTTAGGATTTAATTTAGGGATGGCCTTCTTCACTGGTGCAGTTCTGATAGTCTTATCTGGAATAGTTGAACTTGATGAAATTTATGAGGCGGTTGACTGGAAGACGGTTTTTCTTTTAACAGGTTTGATCCCTCTGGGAATAGCCATGGAAAATACAGGTGCTGCAGAGTACCTGGCTGACCTGGTGATTATGCCGCTCCAGGATGGGCCTGTTTTTTTAATACTTTTAGCCGTGGCTCTGCTGGCCAGCATCTTTACCTTATTTATGTCAAATGTTGCTGCTGTGGTTGTGCTGGTTCCGCTTGTAATGATAATCGGAAACCAGATAGGAGTTGCCCCACGCGGACTTGCCCTGCTGGCTGCTGTTTCTGCTTCAAATTCATTTATACTGCCGACACATCAGGTAAATGCCTTCTTTATGTCCACTGGTGATTATAAGAGCAGTGATTATCTGAAGGCCGGAAGCTTTTTATCATTAGCCTATATTTTCATCGCAAGCCTGATGGTCTACCTCTTTTACATCTAAGCTGCGGTTTCATATTTAGCTTAGCTGAATTTATTTAATCTGAGAAGGTATTCAGCAGCCGAGATTATAATGTTTTTTAATATAAGAGCTGACCACTTCATACAAAAATTGAATGTTTTCCTCTTCCTCGGCAAAGTTCTGCTGCAGGAGGGGGATATCTGCCTGGATCATCGTAAAAAGTCTGTACAGATTTTTATCTTCTAGATCTATTTCGAATTCTTTTTCAAGAACCGCAGCAAAGAGATCATAGATTTGATTGATCAATACCTTGGGAAAACGGACCCTTTTAAATTTTTCTTTCTTGGCTTCTTCATCGATCTCAAGGTCGTTCATGATGAATCTAAAAAGCTCTCTAACTATCGCCTTTTTACTTTTCATCTCCTGATAGATGATCTCTAGATAGTTTATGAGATAGTCTTTATCTAACTCACGGCAGCTATTTTTTAAGATTTCATAAGTTTTACGCCAGCTCTCTTCGAACACCTCTATATATAGTTCCCACTTGTTGGGATAATAATTGTATAATGTACCGACAGCAATCCCTACTTCAGAGGCGATCTTACGCATGCTGACACTCTGATAGGGATTTTTTTTGAACAATTCAAGCGCCGTTTTGGCTATTTCCTCATCTAAGTTTTCTATGATTTTGGGCATGATCATCAGCTCCTCTTTCAGGCACTTTCCTGTGCATTTTTCAAACTAATATTTTTGTCGGTATCGGCAGCCTCTTCAGCTTCCAGCTGCTTTATTTCCCTGTAAACATAGATAAATAGGGCCACTGTAAGAATAAATGTCAGACCATCTGCTGCCGGCTGGGCCATAAATATTCCACTTAAGCCAAAGTTTCTGGAGAGCAGAAAGATTGCCGGAATGAAGAAAAAACCCTGTCTTGATAAGGATAAGATGGTTGCCGGAATACCGTGACCTAAAGCCTGGAATAGTGTGTTGATCGTGATCCCAAAACCGAGCAGCGGTAAGATCAGGGCATAAAATTTTAAACCTGAAGCAGCAATCTCTATTACTTCTGGATCTCTGCTGAAAAAGCTGATCACCTGCTCATTGTAAAAGTAAAAGACCACAAACAAAGCCGCCCCGAAAATGGTCGTTCTTTTTATGGTGATTTTAATCGAATCCTTGAGCCTTTCGATCTGACGGGCACCAAAGTTGAAACCGGCCACAGGCTGAAAACCCTGGGTAAAACCTGCAATCACAAAAAATCCGAATGCAAATACCCTGTTTATTATTCCGATTGAGGCAACAGCTGCAGAACCATATACAGCAGCCATGTTGTTTAAGAGTGTCATCGCAACACTGCTCAAAAGCTGTCTGATCAGGGTTGGAATCCCGATCTTCATGATTTCAGCATAAATTGCAAACGAAGGTTTGAATTCCCTTAATTTAAAGTCCAAAACACTGCGGTCCGATTTATAAAAACCTATCAGCATCACCGTAGATACCGCCTGAGCGATCACAGTAGCCGTAGAAGCTCCGGCGATCCCCATATTGAATGTAAAAATCAAGATTGGATCTAAGATAATATTCAAAAGGGCACCTGTGCTTAGAGCCACCATGCTCATCTTGGCACTCCCCTCTGCTCTTACCATATTGTTCATGTTCATATTGCTCATCGTAAAAATAGAGCCGATTATTATAATCGCGGTATAGTTGACCGCATAAGGCATGATAGCATCTGTGGCGCCAAAAAGCCTGAGTATAGGTCTTAAATAATAGAGGCCAAATCCAGCAAATACAATCCCGATGATAAAGGTTGTGATGATCGAAGTTGTGGAAACCCGATTTGCCATTTCCTTATTATCTTCACCCAGCAGGCGGGAGATGAAGGAAGCCGAACCTATCCCAAAGGCCAAGCCGATAGCCGAAACTATCATAAATAGTGGGAAAGCAATAGTAACAGCTCCGATAGCCTCTGTACCTATCCTTCCCACAAAAATCGTGTCAACAATATTATAAACCGCTGTTACCAGCATCCCAATTATTGCAGGGATAGACATCTCCGTCAATAATTTGGGAATCGGCATCTCTGCCAACTTTCTTGTCTTTTCATCATTATACATATTTAATCCTCCAGTTTATTATGAATAACGTTCATTATATACTAAAAAAAGACTTTATGAATTATGTTCACTATAGTAAATTATAATGAATGCTGTTCATAAAGTCAAGTAAATAAAAAATAAACGGAAAACTATTTTTAAAAATAGCTTCCCGTCATTATTTGATCTTTATATTTTCTTTTATAAGGGCTGTATTATTTTATTCAATTTTTTCACTTTACATGTTCTTGATAGTTAATCTGGAAGTCTTCAAATGCCTGATCTAGATCACCAGTTTTAATAAAGCTGCTTATTGTCCCATCAAGAGCATCAACAAATCCCTTTGGGGCTGCAGAACCGTGGACAATAGAAGGTGATAAGGTGTCATTTGCAAAGTCTTCCATTGAATCGGTTAGATATGGATCATATTTGCTCTTATCCGCATCTAAACGGGCAGGTATCGAACCTTTAATCGGGTTAAATATATCCTGACCTTCTTTAGAAGCAATTACCCGCAGCCATTTTTTAGCATTTTCTGGATTTGGAGCATCTTTCGGCAGGCCAAAGGTATCAGTTATAAATATAAAAGTTCCTTCTGTACCCGGTACCGGCATCCAGCCAAATTCTTCTCCAGGTGTCCAGCCCAGTGTTTTTAAGTAACCTTCTGCCCAGTCGCCCATAATATTAAATCCTGCTTTACCATCATGAACCAGCTTGGTGGCATCAAACCAGCTGAGTTCAGAGTGATCTTCATTTACATACTGCATAATATCTTTAAAGTGAACAAACGCTTCCCTGATAGCCGGATCAGCTGGATCTGTTTCTCCATTCCAGAGCCCATTGTAAGCATCAGCTCCCAAAGAGGCTGCCAACAATGTTTCAAATAGCTGAGCTGCGGGCCATCTATTGGCATCACCTAATGCAAGTGGTACCACTCCTGCTTCTTCCAGGCTGGCTAAAGCTTCTTTAAAACCTTCTAAATCCGTGGGAACTTCTACGTCATTTTCTGCGAGTACTTCTTTGTTATAGAACACAGCATTTGAACGGTGAACATTAACAGGAATAGAATAGTATTCACCTTGGTAAGCTGTCATCTCTAAAATCTGCTGATTGAATTTATCCTTTATTCCCCATTCTTCGAGCAGAGCAGTGATCGGTTCCATCCTGCTGGCTTCAACATATGTCTCAACCAATTCTTCGCCACCATGAATTTTGATCTTAACATAGCTGTCAATTAATTCTTCCCCACCATGAATCTGGAACGAATCGGGCGGATCTTCTGCAACCATCCTGGTCTTCAACACCCTCCTGGCATTAAATCCTGCCCCACCAACAACTGTAGAATTAATTACTTCAACATCAGGATATTTTTCATTGAAAAGTTCTATCAGAGCATTTAGTGCTTCTGCTTCTCCACCAGCGGTCCACCAGCTGAAGATTTCTACTTCTCCTTCTTGGGCAGCAGCTGAAAAGCTGAAGACAAAAAGCAAAGCAGCAATTACAATGAGGCTAAATCCTTTACTCTTTTTAAATAACATTTATTGTCCTCCTCATTTTAGAATTAGATTACGTAAAATCTAATTTTTAGGAATATCATATCTTTTAAGCTGTTTCTCTTCTATTTAAAACATCTATCATTACCGCAAGAATTATGATAAATCCTTTTACTATCATTTGATAAAATGTATTAATACCTAATAAGCTCATCCCATTATTTATAACACCAATTATAATTGCACCGATCACTGTCCCGGTTATTGTACCGATACCACCCATAAAACTGGTACCACCAATAATAACAGAAGCTATCGCATCCAGCTCAAAACCGGTACCCAGATTAGGAGAAGCTCCATTTAACCTTGAAGCCAGCAATATACCAGAGGCTGCACTCAAAACACCTGTTATTACAAAAACCATAGTTTTGGTCCTCATTATGTTTATCCCGGAAAGCCAGGCAACTTTTTCATTTCCACCGATGGCATATAATTTACGGCCAAATTTTGTTTTGCGTAATGTATACACACCCCCCAGCACGATAACTGAAAATATCGCTACTGGAACCGGAATACCTTTATAGCCGATGAAAATAAGAAAACCTGCTGCAAAACCTGAAGCGGTAAGGATTATTCTACCTGTCAGTTTTGCTTTATTCTTTACTTTTTCTCCATTTTTTATTTCTACACTGTCTTTAATTGAGGCAAAAATACCCAAGACCAGAGCAATTACAAGGATAATTAAGGAAGGTAATTTAGGTATATAACCACTACCTATACCTGCAAAAGTCATATTTCTAACAGGTACAGAAACCCCCTGTGTTAAAACCAGACCAATTCCTCTGGCAATTGTCATAACTCCAAGTGTTATAATAAATGGATGAATATCAAATTTGGCACTCATAAATCCATTGAAAAATCCGAAAACTCCCCCAACAGCAGCCAGGGTTATAATGATAGCCAGCCACATAGATAAACCAGACTGCATCAATAATGTAACAACAACAGCTGCCAGTCCAACTATAGAACCAACAGATAGATCTATTCCGGCAAGCAAAATAACCATCGTCATCCCTACAGCAATAATACCATTTATTGTAACCTGACGCACTAAATTGGTTAAGTTTCTTGAGCTTAAAAATGAAGGTGATAGAAAACTCAAGGCAATTATTAGAAAAATCAAAGCTACAAACGTCCCATTACTTTTTATAAATTTTTTCAAATTTATTCAACTCCTTTATTACCAGTAGCATATTTCATTATCGTTTCCTCATCTGCTTCTTCACGTTCTAAAACTGCAGTTTTTACTCCTTCTGACATGACCAGAATTCGATCACTCATACCCATAATTTCTGGTAATTCAGAAGAAATCATTATCACTGTCACTCCTTTTTCTACAAGCTGATTCATTAAACGATAGACCTCTGTTTTGGCACCAACATCTATTCCTCTTGTAGGTTCATCGAGTATTAAAACATCCGATTCGGTTATCAGCCATTTACCGATTACAACTTTCTGCTGATTTCCACCACTCAGCTTTTCGACAAAAACATCCAGTCCGGGTGTTTTAATATTTAATTCATCCACATATTTTTCGGCTGTTGATTTTTCAGCATGATGATCCATTACCAGTTTAGTGCTGAATTTTTCAAGTGAGGGTAAGGTCATATTTATGGTTAAATTTTTATCAAGCAAAAGCCCCAGCTCTTTTCTGTCTTCAGTAATTAAAGCAATACCATTATTGATAGCATCTGCAGGAGATTGAATATTTAGTTTTTTACCATTGAGAAATATATCTCCCTCTCTTTTTTTCCCATAAACACCAAAAATAGCGTTGACCACCTCTGTCCTGCCCGACCCCATCAAACCTGATATACCAAGGATTTCTCCCTTATATGCTGAAAATGAAACATCTTCAACCAGATACTTTTCGGGATTAAAAGGATCAGCTATACTGATATTTTTAACTTCAAGAGTTTTTTCACCCCGTTCAAAACTCTGTTTGGGAAAAAGATTATCGATATCCCTGCCGACCATTCTGCTTATTATTTCTTCTATGGTTACATCTTGAATATTTATCTTATCTCCGATCGTTGCTCCATCTCTTAAAACAACCACTGAATCGGCTATTTTTTCGATCTCATCCATCTTATGAGATATATAGATCATTGAAACTCCATCTGCTTTGAGATCTTTTATAACTCGAAATAGCTCTTTTATTTCCGAATCAGTCAGAGCAGATGTAGGCTCATCAAAAACCAGTATTCTCGTATCTAAAGAAAGAGCTTTAGCGATTTCTACCATCTGCTGTTTACCCACAGTCAAATCACCAAGATCCATCCTGGGATCGATATCCATATTCAAACGAGACAGTACTTTTTCTGCTTCATAATACATCTCATTCCACTTGATTCCACCAAATTTATTTAGCGGCTGTTTATCTAAAAATATATTTTCAGCTACAGAAAGATCTGGCAGCAGATTTAATTCCTGATGGATAATTCCGATTCCAGCTTCTTCTGCTTCTCTGGTGTTTTTGAAACGGATAATTTCGTCATCCAAAAATATATCTCCTTCATAAGTGGGATAGGGCCAGACTCCGCTTAAAACCTTCATTAAAGTTGACTTCCCAGCTCCATTTTCTCCAACGAGTGCAATTATTTCTCCCTTTTCCAACTTGAAATTCACATGATCTAGCGCCCTTACACCAGGAAAATCTTTAATAATATTTTTCATTTCCAGAATTTCTTCAGCCATCTATTTTACCTCCAGAATTCTTATTTATAAAGCAGCCCCACCAAAACTAATAGATGAGGCCGCAGTATAATTATTTTTTAATATTTGCAAAAAAGTTAATTATTCTCCAAAGATATCTGATTCTTCATGATAGCCGTCTGCTACTACAGTATCCATTATATTATTTTTATCTACCACTACGATTTCTGTTACCACGGTAGGTACATCTATGTTCCCATTATTTACATAACGATCAATTTCTATTATATCTTCAATTTCTCTATCTGGATTCTTAGCAACAGCAACTGCTACTTCTGCAGCTGTATAAGCTAAAGGCTTAACTTTTTTAAATATCTCGATCGACTGTTTACCCTGCTCAATATATCTAATATTTACAAGATCAGCATCAGAACCTGCCACAAAAACCTTATCTGTATCTGCCATATCCTGAGCCTCTAGAGCTCTGACAGCTCCGGATGCAAGCCCACTGTTATTTGCTACTACTGCATCAATCTCATTTTCATAACTGGTTAGTGCATTTTCAGTTGTTGCCATGGCAAGATCTGGAGACCAGCCCTCATGACTCTGATCTACAACCAGTTCTAAACCATCATGTTCTGCAACTGCATCAAGTACCCCCTGAGAAAATGCATTAGCATTAGAATCTCCAGGCTGACCTCTTAATAAAACAACATTACCCTTTACCTCTCCTCGTTTTTCTTTAAACCACTCAACCATTGCTTCTCCCTGCAGTTTACCTACGGCCCAGCTGTCCTGGGTAATAAATAGATCTACATCACTGTTCATGATCAAAGAATCATAATTGATAACTGCTACCCCTGCCTCATGGGCCATCCTTACCATGTTGCTGGCTGTACCTGTGTTAACGGGCTGCATTACTATCACATCAGCACCCTGAGTTAACATGTTCTCAAATTTAGAAAGCTGAGAATTTTCATCATTATTTGCAGAATCAAAAATAACTTCATCTGCACCATCTGCTTCTGCCTTCTCTATAAACGCATCTCTATCTTTTATATATCTCTCTTCCTGCATGGTTTTTAGTAAAAATCCAACTTTAATTAGTCCATCATCTTCCTGTTCTTCATCATTACCCAAAAGATTGCTTAACCATCCACCATCATCTTGAGCGAAAACAGTCATTGAGATTGAGGAAACGAGCAATAAGACAACCAATAAAATACTTAATTTCTTCATTAATCTACCTCCTAATAGTTTTCTCTAAGTGACCATTATCAGCTTATAATTAATTATAATCCGCAAAGAGTTTTTTGATTTATCTAAATTGTACAGAAAATTCAGAAGTTAAACCATGGAATATTTTTTTAAACCCTTGGATATTTTTGATAATCATAAATTGACATAAAAAAATCCCCTTTCTGATAAACAGATTTTTATTGTATAATCTGTCCACCAATTGGGGGATCATCTGATTTGATATAATTTTAATTAAAGATTCATTTTTTAGAGAAGATTAATGTTCTCCCTGTAAGTCGTAGGTGAGGCTCCAACCATTTTTTTAAACCATGAACTGAAATAATAGGCATCATTAAAGCCGAGTTCATCTGCTATTTGATAGATCCTGTAATCTGTAGTTTTTAATAATTCTTTTGCCTTGTTTAACCTGATCATGTTTAAATAATCACTGAAGCTTTCTCCGGTTTTCTCATGAAACAAATTGCTTAAATGACCTGTGCTTATATTAAAGTTTTTTGCCATTTCACTTAATGTAATCCCATCCTGATAGTTTTCAGCAATATACTCTTTCATCTCATTTATCATATTCTGATTCCGATCACCAGGAATAAAAGCAATTAGACCCTGCAGTCTGAGCATAAATTCTTTAAGCAATTTTTCTATTTCTTCATAATTTTCATGATTGATCTTTTTTATTTTATCCTGGTCGATTATCTGCATTAGATCTTCTGCTCCATAGTCGAGTTCTTTGATTACTCTAAAACTCTCTAAAATCAAATTATTTAAGATAACATAAAGCTTTTCTCTATTTAACGAAATATCTCTGATCTCTTCCATGATTTTAGCAACCATTTTTAAAATATCTTCTCTGCTGCCTCTTTTCAAAACTGCCTCAAGCTGAATCCTCTTTAAAATCAAAGATTGTCTCTGAAAAAAATTATCATCAACCAGCCAGTTGTAGATATTATCTAATTGATGATCATTGATATAATTTGAGATTTCTCCTCTTAAGCCGGCCAGCTTTTCTTTATCATTTTTTTCTTTTACGAGATCATCACGAGCTCTATTTACGACTTCAAGCAGTTTTTTCGATCTAAATGGTTTGAGAAGATAATCATTCACACCAAAGCGAATCGATTTCTGGGCATATTCGAATTCCGCATAACCGGAAATAACTATTACCTTCAGCTGCTCATTTATATTTTTTGACTTTTCTATTAAATTCATTCCATTTAATTTTGGCATCTGAATATCGGTAACCAGTATATTAATTCCCTCTTTTTTGATTACAGCCAATGCTTCTTCACCATCTGCAGCAGAAAAAACATGATATCCATTTGCTTCCCAGTCTGTATTATTGATCAGTTTTTCGCGAATTGGTTTTTCATCATCAACGAGCAGTAGTTTATAAGGCAATTTAATTACCCCCTCTACGATCAATTCTAATTGTAACTATCGTCTTTTCTTCGAATTCACTTTCTACCGTGAGGCCTGAAGCACCACCATACATCAGCTTTAAGCGCCGATCTACATTGCGCAGACCGAAATATTTTTTCTGATCATCTGTTTCGATCTTACCTGAGAGAACATCATTTATTTCCCTAACTTTATCTGCTTTTATACCAACTCCAGTATCGATGACTTCAAAATAGATGCTCTTATCTTTATAATAACCTTTGATAATTATTAGCCCCTTCTTTTCTCCGGGAAGAATACCATGATAGATTGCATTTTCTACAATCGGCTGCAGAATCAGTTTAGGAATATGTTTATCCATGATTTCAAGATCTTCTATATCTACTATATATTCATATTCCTTACCGTGTCTGTACTGCTGGATAAAAAGATAGTTTTTAACATGTTTAATTTCATTTCTGATTAAAACCATTTCTTTACCATGACTTAAACTTAAGCGGAAGAATTTGCCCAGTGCTTCTACCATATGTGATGCCTCTTCAATCTTATTATTTTCCAAAAGTCCTATTATTAGATCAAGAGTATTGTATATAAAGTGGGGTTTTATTTGATTATCGAGGCTCTCCATCTCTAATTTTCTCAGCAATTTTTGTTCTCTAACATTTTGTTCGAGCAGTTTATTTATCCGCCTTATCATTTTATTAAAACTCATTCCAAGCTGTGCAATCTCATCTTTACCGCTGACATCTATCTTTACAGAAAGGTCATTTTCGGAAGCTTTATGGCTCATCTCCTGTAATTTTCTGATCGGTTCTGATAATGAGTTAGAAAGATAAAAGGCAAGCAAAATAATAATCACCAAAATTAAGACTGTTAAAAAAATCGTGATCTCTGTTAAATAATTAAGTTCTGCCTTCACCTCTCTGGCAGAAGCCATACTTATAATATGCCAGCCGGTAAGTTCAGAAAACGTAGATGTTAATAAATATTCTTCATCATTGTAATTTACCTCTCTATTTTTAAATCCATTACTATAAAAAAAACTCCGTTTTCCAATTTTATCTTCTTCAGGATGAAAAATTATTCTTCCATTCTTATCTGCTATAAAAAAATAGCTTTTCTCACCAAACTGAAAATCCGTTAGATTTGCCAGTACATCAACATCGATATCAGCACTAATCAAAACATCTTCTTCTGCAATATCTGTATAATAGGTTTTGAGTAAAGTTATTACTTCTTTCTGTAGATAATTTTTATGGGGATGGGTAAAATAAATATTTTCTAGGTCATTTGTATAAAGCATGTTTTTAATATTCTCTATATCGATATTGTAGAGTCCATAACTGCTTATTCTTCTGCCATCCTGAAATGTGATTGCTATATCTTCCAGACCGGGCTTCATCTGCTTTAAATTCTCAAAATCTTCCCAGATTCTAAAGATATATTTTCTATTATTGCTGAAGTCATCTGCCTGGGTTAATTTTATAAATTGATTGATGTAAAAATCCTGTTCTCTATTTAGATATCTTTCTATATCCAGTATATAATCTTCTAAATCTCTTTCCACCCGTTTTACCATTTCTTGAGAATAAGCTGAGATTCTATCATTTAGAGCACCACTGTAGATATTATAGGATAAAAATGAAAAAATAAGCATAGGCAGAAGCCCGATAAGCAGAAAAGAAATAATCAGCTTGGTTCTTATCGTATGTATTTCTATTCCATTTGCTATATTCTTAAATAGTTTATTAAACATTAGACTACCACCTTATTTTACCCTCCAGGGCTGATGTTTAGTTAACAGTTCTTCGATATTTTCTTCTTCAGCTATTTCTAGACTTGTTTCTATAAATTCTTCTGGAACAGTACCGTATTTTAGATAATTATACATACTCTCGAGCCCCTTAGAACCCATTGCAGCCATATCCTGTCCCACTAAATGCTTTATCAAACCCCTCTGCTGCAATAATAAGGCATCATAAAACAGATCTATCCCAACAGCAGCTCCTCCTGATTCTGCCCAGTTTTGAAAATTTGGTAGTGCTGCCGCTGGAACATAAAAGGGCCATCCACCCACAAAAAATATAACATCTATCTCCGAATTGTCCTGAAGATATTTTTCCAGTAATTCAACAGATAAATTTACACTGTCCTGATTTTCTATCAGATCTATAATGGTTATATTTGTATCTTCTATTTTATCTCTAAAGCCATCTATTCTCAGATCAAGATTAACCGCTCCTTTAACTCCGGTCATGACCATTGTCTTCAGTTTTTGCTCTGGATTATTATAGTCTATTTCATTTTTTTCAAGATAATCCAATAATCCCTCCGCAGCAGCCTGTCCTGCTTTATAATTATCTATACCGATATGAAATAATCTATTGCTGTCCGGTGCATCTGCATCAAATGTAGCAACTGCAATTCCCCCAGCAGCAGCTTTGTTGATCACCTCAATATAGTTTTCTGTATTGTTAACACTAAGCACCATTCCATCTACTTCTCTTTCGATTAAACTCTCGATAATTTCAATCTGCCGCTTCTCATTATATACAAAAGGTGATACCCATTCTAAATTTACATTCAGTTCAACAGCTTTTTCCTGGGAATGCTGGAAAGCATCAAGAAAAATTGGATTATCCAGAGAACGTGGGACATATGCTATCGTCATCTTCTCTTCCGAATCCTCCTGGCTGTTTTGAAAAAGTTCTTGAACTGCATTTTCTCGAGGCAGCTCTTGAGAAAAAACCGCTGCTGATATTAAGAAAATTGGCAAAATAAAAAATATAATTGCTAAATAATTATTTTTTCTCATTATATAACACATCTCTTTCATTTTTACACTTTTAAAAATTATCTTTATAAACATATGTGAAAACTAAGGTTGAGATTCCAGTAAGCAGTCCCATCACCAGCCAGCTCAGCTGATAGCTGTTATTTAAATCGGCCAGCAGACCAAAAAGGGGTGGGCTGAGCAGTACTCCCAATCGAACAAAAACCAGAGATAGTCCTGTACCTATACCCGCTAGTTCCTCCCCTGACAGCTCGATCACGGCTGTAAAGTAAATCCCCATCCAGCCCAGAGAAGCAAAACCTATTACAAAAGAACTTAGATAAATTGTTTGTAAAGAAAGATCGAAGCCGCTCATAAACCTATAATAATAGAACATGACAAGTGTTAAAAAAAGTCCGACCGCCATCAGTCCTTTGGGCCTGCTGCCGTCCAAAAACTTATCATTCAGATATCCCATCAAGGGCCTGCCCAAAATTCCACCTATCTGCAGCAGACCAAAAGCAAATCCAGCTGCAGTCCTGCTTAGAAATGCATCCTGGGTAAGATAAAGTGTATAATGTGCCGGCACGGCTCCTGAGTTAAAACCCAGCAGAAGTCCAAAGAGGCTGAACAACAAAAGATCCTTATTTTTAAAAAGTGCTGTAATCGATTCTTTAAAACTGATCTGCTGCCTCCTAACAACTCCATCACTTCCAGCTTCACTGCTTTTTTCGTTAAAAAAAATAATGATAAAAACCCCGACAAGCAGGGCTATTAAAGCCGAAAACACTACCGCAGTTCTCCAGCCGAACTGTTCTCCAAGATATGGCAGAAAAACAGCTCCGGTGAACCCACCAATACCGCCACCCATCTGCATAACTCCCATGGAAGTAGCTCTGTTTTCAGGCAGTGTTCTCTGCATCACAGCTTTGTTTAAAGCAGGCGTAATAATACTAAAAAAGAGCCCGATCAGCAGTGCCAGTATTAAAATCAAAGTAAAATTTGGTGAGACCGCATGGAGCAGCATTAAAACACCGATAGATATCGTTCCCACAACTATACCCGTCTTGGAACCGATCTGGTCTACTATGCGACCGCTGAAGATAGCTACAGCTGTTGCCAGAAAAAAATATGAGCTGGAATAAAGTCCAGCCCTGGAACTGCTTAAGGCAAATTCTTCTCTCACAAAGGGCATTAAAGCCAAAAAACCCTGCATATTGATATCCACTGCCAGATATGCTGTTGAGATGATAAATAGAAATTTGTACTGCAATTTATTTTTCTCTGCCAAAACTAACACCCTATCTTTATCTATTCTTGTCCTTAACTTATATATTAAACTTCTATGTCTCTAAATCAATACCTGCTTAAATAATGAAAAAATTTCCTGGAAAATAAATCTAAATATGAGAAGTGCATTCCAGATTTTTAAATACTGGAACAGCTCAATAATTTCTGTTCTGTTTTAAGATCAAATTTAATGAGAGGACCGTTACTAAAGCTCCAATGGCAAAATATATCATATGGAGAATATTAATAGTTCTCATCATTACACACTGAACCACGATCCAGCCTACAAGGGCCATCCCCATATAATGCACCGATTCCTACAAAAATGTGTAAAAATATCAATATTTTCTTCATGGCTTCCTTTCTTTTTTCAAATTTTTACAACTTCAATCACTGCAAGCAGGTATAAGATAATACCTGACAGGCCAAGCAGTCCAAGATACTTTAACTTTGGATATTTGTAGCGGAAAGCAGAGAAAAAACTAAAAAAGCTGAAATATAAAAACCAGATTGGCTGTTCAAAAATAAACGCCTGAAAACCCATAAAACCTAAAAAGCCTAAAAAACCCAAACGCCAGTCCATTTTTTCTTCTTTCATAATAATCACCTCTTATTTTGGTACCAAGTACTTAAAAAATAATTTCTAATTAACTGTGAAAAAAACCCGCCTTAAGGCAGGCTAAAAAAAGCTGCTGAAAAAGCTCCTTCTCGTTTTTTCTTATAATCTTCTTCTAAATAAATCTCAAATTCATCAGAACTTATTTCATATTTTTTCAGCAGTTCTGATATCAAATTTGAAATATTATTTGTATTAAAATTCATATAAATATATATTATCTGATCATCTAATTTTAAAGCTGCAGAAGAATTCACCTGACTTTCCGTGCGGGAAAAATAGTACTGGCTGCTGTTTTTAAAGTCATGATGTTTAATAAAATTTTTGAATTTATCTTTATCTATGTTGATCAATAAATGACAGGTCTTAAGCAGAAGCCCTCTCCAATTTTCTGTTTTAAAAAGCTGTTTTTTTAGCCTAAAAGCTGCAGGCTTTTTAGCATTAAAATTCTCACTTATATAATGCGGCTGCAATTCTTCGATAAGTTCAGCCAGATTGCCCAGTTTTAGATCCGCAAAGGAAAATTCGCCTGGATATTCGAGCAGTTCGAACACTGCATCCAGCTTCTCCAGATAATCATCCAAAAGTTTCAACTGAGCAATATTTTCTTCTGATTGGGCATATTCACCATCTCTTATCTGTTCGGCTGTTCTTTTCTGAATTTCATGCTTGAGCTTAAATAGGGTTTTTTGAAAGGAAAGTAGGGAACTTCTTTTCATCTGCAGTTCTTTAAAATCATCCGGAAAATTATCAACTAAAAATTCATTTAAGGCACTACTTTTTCTCATCTAAATCTCCCCCATCATTTTATTGTGTCTCACAATTAAGAACTGACCTGCCTTCTAGAAAAAAACAGCCATAGCTTTTTAACAAAGAAAATACTTAAAGTTAAGATAATAATTATCACAAGATACGGATATATTAGAGATAGAACCGATATTACTGCAGAAGTTATTAAAAACTCATCAAATTGCTATTTATTCTTCAACTTTCCTTCAACTGAAGACATTTTCTGCTTCATACTTGCTTTCTTATCTCTTCTATCATCAATTTTGAGTGATGTAGTAACCCTTTTTGCTCCACTGCTGAATGGAACTTCATGCAGCTTCTTTGTTAGTTCGAAAATATCGTTCAAGTCACCTTCCAGGATGGTTCCCATCGGTGTCAGCTGATAGTCAACCTTATCCTGCTCTTTTAAAACCTGATGACAGCCTGCGACATAGCTGCTCAAACTTGTATTTTCTGTTCCCAAAGGTACCACTGTTAATTCTGCAATTGCCATCTTCTTTTACCTCCTTTATGTGATTTTTCCCCTAAGCAAATAATTCTACTGCTTTTTTTGCAATTCTTTCGCCAAATATTTCTGCCCGCTGCTGCTGTTCTTGATCGCCATCCTTGATACAAACCGCACCAAAATGGGTATATGGTTTTCCCTCAGCTGCACCACCTGAATAGACCACCATACCTTTAACGAGCAGATGACCGATTAATGTCAGGAGTGCCGAATCTGCACCACCACCTAAATAGTTTTCGGTAGCGAATACCGCAGCAAGCTTTCCGCTCAGTTTAACCTTCTTATTTTTATCAAGGAACGACTTCATCTGCCAGGACATATCACCTGTATAGATCGGTGAGCCAAATAATACCGCTTTGGATGCAGCTATGTAATCAAGATCTGGGTTTTCTATCGTAAAGGTCCCGGCTTCTACTCCATCCACCTTTTCTAGACCCTTTTTAATAATTCCTGCCACCTTTTCTGTATTTCCACTTTCACTGTGATAAAGCACTGATATTTTCATTTTGATCCACTCCTCTAAATGATTTTCAACTAAATTTCTACTAATATAGTTCTGCAGAAGATTAAAATTACCTTTCTTTTTTTGAACATATTCTTGAAATGAGCTGCCGGTGAGAATAGAGAAACTATTCCAGCAGAACTGCAGCTCGCACAGGTGCTGCTTCTGCTCTTATCTTTAAGGGAAATACCAGGAGTTCAAAAGATTTAAAACCAAGCAGTTTGTCTAAGTTTCTGAGGTTCTCCAGAATGTAAATATCATTTTCGAATAATAATTTATGGATCTGATAGGGAAAACGATCTGGTGAAGGCATGTCAAAACCAATCATTTTTATTTCTTTATCAATCAATAATTGAGCCAGCTCCTGATTAAGCACAGGATGTTCCTCATAATATTCTCTGCTGCCATATTTTTCTGCAAAACCTGTATAGATCAGAACGATATCTCCTTTTTCAATTAACTTATCATATTCCTCTTTATAAGCGATTATTTCCTTAGTTCCAGAGTAAATCAATTTAGCCTTACCACTTAAACTAGCAAGTTCAATCTCTGAGAGATGATTGTCACTTTTAAGCATGTGGGCGGGAAGATCGAGATGGGTCCCGGTATGCATCCCCATTTTAAGATTGTGGTTCTCAAAACCGTCACTTTCGAGTTTTTTATCATTTTCAAGCTCAACCTCAATATCTCCCGGATAGACGGGCATCCCCTGATAAATCTCCCAGCTTAGATCAATTAATTTAGCCATCTTTTGCTCCTCCTCTTATAGAATATATTATATCATAAAAGATTAGTCTACCAATACCATATTAAGATAATCAAATACTTTGCTATTTTTTTAGAGAAGCAATTTACTTTAATTTTTAATTCTGTTAGTGAATTTTTTTAACTAACTACTTAATTTAAAGCCCTTCTCTGAATGAAGGGCTTCTATCACTTATATAGTCTGTACTTTTTACTCTCTTTTTACCAGCACTACCCTGCGGTTTTCTGCTCTTCCAGTTTCTGTTTCATTTGTTAGTTCAGGAGAAAGCGGACCTACCCCGGCTGGTATTAAACGTTCTTCCACTATATTATATTCTGAAACAAGCCTCTCAACCAAAGCTTCAGCTCTTCTTTCTGAAAGATCCATATTATATTCTAAGCTGCCTGTATAATCAGTATGACCTACCACATAGAGTTCTAATTCTGGATTCTCATTTAGCAGCTCTGCAATTTTCTCTATATTCTCTTGAGATTCAGCTTTAATGTTTGCACTATCATGTTCAAAATATATGCCCTGAATACTGGCCTTCCCCCTGCTTTGAATATCTTTCATGACTCCACTAACACTGATCAAATCACTATCTAAATCTTTTTCTTCCACGATTGTCTGGTAAACAACAGGGAGTCCATCCGGCCAACCTCCCCCGTAAAAACCGTGTCTGGCTGTAAATATAGAAAGATAAACTTCTCCTTCTGCACGACTTTGTTTTGCAGTTAGATAATATGCGCCTTTTTCTGCCGGATCAAGACCTTCAAAAGTGGTATTTCTCGAATTATTAAAATCAACCTGCTCATATAACCTTCTGCTGAAAGCAGCTGAGACTTCTCCTTCTTTTTTTGCTATAATCTCAAAACCAGCCTTTTTTACTGCAGTCTCGTAATTCCTAAATATCTCTAGTGGTGAATGATCATCTGGAGCTATATATAGGTGTTTGCTTAATTGACCTTCAGCAATTAAATCATCATTAATATATTCTTTTTTAATTTCTGCATCATTTAATTTACTCAAAGGCAAATTGAACTTTTCATAATTTGCAGTATCATAATATCTGAGATATGAACCTGGAAAACGAGAAATCAATGGGTGATCCTGACTATCTAATACGTCTTCAGTTGGAAGATCCTCAGACAGCTCTGATTCTTCAGGCTCTAAACTTTTGAAATCACTGTTAATTTCAATTTTATCATCAGCCAGTTCTTTCTCTTCAACAACAACTTGGAAAATCGCGGGCAGTCCATCTGACCAGCTGCCTCCATAAAAACCGTGCCTGGCTGTAAATATTGAAATATATACAGCACCCTGATCTCTATTCAATTTGGCAAGCAGATAGCGTCCATCTTCTCCCCTGAGGTCCAGTCCTTCAAATTCAGTTTCTTCAGAATCTTTAAAATTAACCTGCTCATATAGCTTTCTGCTGAATGAAGCTGATATATCCCCATTCTGAACCGCAATAATTTCAAACCCAGCTTCAGTCAAAGCTTTTTCGTAATTCTTAAAGATTTCTAAACTCGAGTTTTTTGCTGGAGCTATATAAAAGCTTTTTGTTATTTCACCTTCTAATTTTAGTTCTTCTCCTTCATAATCTGGTACAATGTCTTCAGCCTCCAGCTTATTTAAGAGAATATTAAACTCATCATAATTTGCAGTATCATAATATCTGAGATATGAACCTGGAAAACGCGAAATCAATGGGTGATCCTGACTGTTTGGAAGATCTTCTGTTGGGGCATCTTCAGCAAATGCAGCAGCTAAGCCTGAAAAAGAAATGCAAAGAATGAAAATGATTATTAGTGAAATAATTTTAACTCTTTTACTCATTATAATTTCCTCCCTCTTGAGTATTTTTAATGAATAGAAAAGAAAAAGCTTTCCAGTCGATTAATGCTGAAAAGCTTAAGTTTTGATCGTCTTATTAGAATAAATCATTGATTTAAGATTTCTTCATAAATCGGCAGATAGAGCATGTGCAGTGAAACATAATTTTCAGTCTCAAACTTTCCAATCCCTATTTCTATGTTCTTTTCTTCTCTCTCCCAACGCTTCCTCCATAATATTTCATCATTTACTTCTGAAATCTCGAATTCATTTATTATGTCAGCCTCTCCATAATCTGCTTCAATTAAATCCGAAAGTTCAGTAATTCTTTTCCTTATAAAATAATTAGCAACATAATTAGGACTTTCAAAATATATTTCATAAAGCCTGTCATCATCATAAAGAGCAAATATGTTATAGATTGTACCTTCTATTTCTATTTCCGGTATGCCAATACTTAACTCCATTTTCTCATCACTTCTCAAGTTTTCGTGAAACTCTTTAACTGACATCCCAAAATATATACCCCTATAGACATAATTACCATCGGGAATCTCTGCAGATACCGATATAGACAACAGCAACAGCAGAATTAATATTAAACTTTTAACTTTCATCTGCTCTCCTTTCAAATTTCAGAATAACATTTTTTATCAACGCATTTTGATATCTTGAACTATAAACTCAACCTTCTGATCACCATTCAGAGCTTTATATTCATATTCCACTACTATTAAAAAGTCTTCAAAATCGGCCAGTTTGACCACTCCTGATTCTAGATCTGTTTCTGCAATATTTTCTGCCTCAATCTTGATGATATCAAGTTCTACTCCTCCAAATTCTTCAGTACCTCTGCTTGTCTTTCCATATTTTCTTAATCTTTCTATATCTAATTCTTGATACATTGTAAAAGCAGCAAATACTGATGAAAGAAGATCATCTTTCATCATATCAACCATCTGTTTTGGAATTATCTGCCCATCTAATTCCATCTGCAGTATCTCATTTTCACCTACCCAAAAATACATCATCAGCTCAGAACTATTAGTCTCATTTACTTTAAGAGAAATTTTGTCAGCTTCTTCACCCATAACATTATCTTTGCTTAAATATTGATAGCTAATTGTAGAATCCTGTACCTTTTCACCATTTTCATATATTATCCAATTTCCCTGCAGCCTTTGAAAAAAATTAAGCAGATCATTAACATTTGTAGGAGTTTCTATTCTCCCGATAATTTCTTCTTCATTTTCAGAAGTTTTATCTTCCTGCTCTGTATTTACTTCTTCAGCTGCAGCTGTAGTAATAAAAATAGTAAATAACATAATTAAAATTAAAATTATTGATAGATATTTTCTTCTTCTCATAACCAAGCTCCTTTCTATTCATAAATTCTGGCTAAATTGATCAAGGTTCTAAATATTCTTCTTTAATATTATTGTTCTCATCGGCTTCATCCAGTCTATCTAAATAATCAATTTCTGCTTTAACAGAAGCAGGCTCATCGAGAACAAATCCGGTGTTATGGACTACAAATCCATTTTTTTCTTTTAATCTTTTATTGGGATCAAAAGCATTAATATAACTATTAGCAGCACCGGTACCATTGATATTTATGTTAAGAAGTGGTCTGTTATCTCCACTCCAGTGGCTGTCATTTAGTGGTGCTCCCCGGTTGAAGATGCGAACAATTATCTCATTACGGTTATTTAGTACAAGACTCTCAAGTTCTAAATCAGCTTTAGGGGTAACAATCTTTAAATTTCCTTTTGACTCAATTTTTACGTTACCAACAATCTTTAGTGGTTCAGGTAGTTCAGCAGTCCGCTGATTATTATTCTCAAAGGCTTCTACTACGACATCATCTGCATCAATTTTAGCTCTAACTTCAGTGTTCTCATTTATTTTTATCTCATCAAAGGTATAGCTGAGATTGTTCATGCTGAAGCGGAGCTTTTTATAGGGATCAAATTCATTTAAATCCCTGTAATATCTTTTTCCATCTACTTCTACTTCCAGTTCTGCTCTTTCATCTTCTTTCTGATACCAGTGGCCAATAAAAAGATTGCCTTCTCCAATGTTGGCCATCTCAACAACCAGCTTATTATCTTCGTTTAGTTTAAGCTTATTTATGAGGAGATCTGCTTTTGCTGATCTGTACTTATCCACCTGGGGATCATAATCAAAATTCTCACCTGGATATCTGATCTTAAATGTCCCTTCGATCGGGAATCCTGCTTTATGGCGCATGATGAGAATATATTTGCCGTCAGATTTCTCCATCTCACTGCTGTCTACCCCATGGATGATCGTCCTGGGTCTATCTTTGACACTTACTTTTGCGTGTAAATATGAAGGCGGCTCGTCTTCCATACCGAGAAAGCTTTTAATTGAACTAAAAAGTCTTTTAACCAATCCAATTGCAAAATAATCGGTATAATTATCAACACCTTCCATCAGCTCATCCCATAATGATGGGCTGTAATCTTTAAATGCTCTTTTGTCAAGCAGAACCAGCTCTACTACTTCTTTTCGGTACATATCATCTGTTATCTCTTCTGGCTCCTCAATTCTAAATGATATTCTGATTTCACCGTAGTCTGTCAGTTCAAAGGGATACATGACTTCAAAGGGATCTGATCTCCCGGCTGCTGGAAAATCAAAGGTCCTGAAACTATGTCCTTCATAGATTTCTCCAGATGCAGAAACTGCAGCGCTAAATAGTAATATGACCAACAAAAATGGGAGCAAATATTTAATTTTCATCTGCACTCCTTTCATGACTTAAAATACACAGCATTTATAGTAAAAGCATTTTATCAATGCTAAATATTATTCTATCTTTATTATAACATAAAATAGATATTTATAGAAAAATTTCGACATATTAATTGATATATTTTAATATATTCTGAAAATTTATAATTTTTGGAGTATAAAGTGCAGAAAATATTTTTCACGCCTGTTTTCTCCAATTCTATAATAATACCCTTTTCACCTCGGATAACGTGGTTATATTCTGCAGCACCTTATCTCGACTGTTATCTTTGAGGTTTTTAAACCCTTTGCTTTCTGCCAGTTTTTTTATTGTTTTGCTACTGCCGCCGTTTATAATCAGATCCTCATAGTCTTCATCAAGTTCTAGCACCTCTTCGATAGTTGTTTGAGAGTTGAAACCGGTGTTCCCGCATTCTTTACAGCCTATATATTGGTAAAAAACTCCTTTTGCTTCAAGATCTATATTCAAGAATTTCTTTTCTTCTGAAGTTAATTCTTTACGTTCACTGCAGTTACATAGAAGTCTGACAAGCCTCTGAGCCACTACTCCAACCAAAGTTGAGTAGATAAGATAAGGAGGTATGCCAAGACTTATCAAGCGCCCTATAACGCCGAATGCATCCTGGGTGTGTAGGGTCGATAATACAAGGTGACCCGTTACAGCTGCTCTTACTGCAATTTCTGCTGTTTCTTTATCCCGTATTTCTCCAATCATAATCACATCTGGATCCTGTCTTAATGCAGAGCGCAGTGCTTTGGGAAAATCCAGCTCGTTATTTTTATCTATTTGAACTTGATATATACCCTTAAGCTGATATTCTACAGGATCCTCGATTGTAATAATATTTTTAGTACTGCTCTTGATATAATTGAGTATGGCTGCTAAGGTGGTCGTTTTACCGCTGCTTGTAGGCCCGGTGACGAGGATTAATCCATAGGGTTTTTCTATCAATTTTTTTAGTTTTTCAAGATTATAATCCGAAAAACCAAGGTTATTTATATCTAAAAGGCTGTGATCTTTGATCAACAGCCTGAGCACAAGCTTTTCCCCATAAATTGTCGGCATAGTAGATATCCTTGCGTTTATTTCTCGATCACCTGTATTAAAAAGAAAACTTCCACTCTGCGGCTCACGCGTTTTCGTTATATCAAGTTTAGCTAAAGTTTTAAGATGTGAAAGCAGATTGCTGAAGTTAGTTTTATTAAAAATTGCCTCCTGCTTCAGTATTCCACTTATCCTATAGCGAATTCTGATGCTGTCTTCTTCTGGCTCGATATGAATATCTGTTGCTTTTTTATGAACCGCTTTGCGAATTATATCTCTAGCTATTTTTGGTACATTATCGAAAGACTGCTCAACTGTATAATCCGAATAAATAAGCTGCTGTGCATATTTAACCTCATCTTCTGAAGCTATCAAGATTTCCAGATCATAATTATTAATCGAATTTAAGAGATCGATCGGCTCCAGATCAAGTGGATCCTGCATTGCTATGACCAATCTATTATTTTTAAAATCAAGTGGTGTGAGATTATAATTTTTTGCAAGGTTTTCAGGTATGTAGTCTGCTAGTTCGTTTGAAAGCTCATATTTTTTAAAATTTACCCGTTCAAACCCAAGCTGTTTCCCCAAAGCATCTAGAACATCTTTACGGCTGATATAACCTGATTCAATCAAAATTTCGCCGAGTCTTTTATGTGAATATTTTTGTTTTTTAAGTGCATCTTCAAGCTGAGATTCACTTATATAGTTATTTTTGAGCAGCAATTCTCCAAATTTAAGTTTGTTTTTTTTAAACATCTAGAATATTTCCTTTCTGTAATTTTTTTAATTTTCACTTTGATT
>JAGYNO010000017.1 GCA_018399955.1 Halanaerobium sp.
TTTATGATGTAGAAATAATCAGTAATACACTGGATCAATTAGATACTGACTGTAAAATGAAAATCGCCGGGGTAATAGAACCAAGGATAATTAATGCCTATGCATTTATTCAAATGGGAGCATCTAGAATAGGCACAAGAGGTGCTGTTAAAATAGTTGAAGCATTACCTAAAGTTCAAAAAATGCTCTACAAGAAATAAATTAAATCATTTTTTAAGATACTATATAAAAATATTGTTTATTAAGTCTTTTAAATAATTAAAGGGGGTACTTGAAAATGGCAGAATATTTAGCTGGGATAGATATTGGAACTACAGGGAGTCGCTGTTGTATATTTGATTTAACTGGAGAATTGGTTGGTATTGGTTACAGAGAATATCCTTGTTATTATCCCAAATCAGGTTGGGTAGAACAGGATGGCAATATATTAATAGAACAAACATTTGAGGCATGTAAGGAAGCTTTAGATGAATTTGATGGTAGTCCAGAAGAAATAAAAGCTGTAGGTTTTTCGACTCAAAGATCAGTTTTAGGTCCAGTTGATGAAAATAATAATCCACTTATGAATTTTATTGGCTGGCAGGATAATAGAGGTGCAGATATTATTGAAGATAAATTTAAAAAAATAATTTCTGAAGAAGAATATTACGAAATTGATGGTATGCCATTGGGTAGTCCAACACCAATACTTTCTAAACTAATTTGGTTAAAAGAAAACAAACCAGATGTTTATGAGAAAACAGCAGTGTTTACTCAAAATCAAGATTATTTTCTGAGAGAATTTGGTGCAGACGATAATTATGTAGATGTCTGTGATGCTCCATTCTTTGGAGTATTTGATGTTGATAAAGGGGAATATAGTGATAAATTATTAGAATTATTTGACTTACCAAAAGAAAAATTCCCTAAAATTACAGAACCGGGAACTAAAGTAGGTGAAATTAGCAAAGAAATTTCAGAAGCTACCGGTTTTGCAGAGGGAACTGCAATTGTTGTTGGAGCTGGAGATCAAAATTGTGCTGTTCTTGGAGCTGGAGTAATAGAAGAAGGTCTTGCTTCCATTACTTTAGGAACCGCTGGATTATGTATAGCATATTCAGGAGAAGAAATAAGAGACCCTAATGGAGCAATGATGGTGACCGGTAATGCTGGAACTGGGAAATGGCAGATTGAAGGAATCTCTCTTGCAGCTGCAAGTTCTTTCAGATGGTATAGAGATGTTTTTGCTGATATAGAAAAAACAATGAGTAATCTTACTGGAGAAGATACATATAATTATATAAGCCAGCAGATAGCAAATGTAGATCCCGGTGCAAACGGTTTGTTATTCTTGCCTTATTTAACTGGAGCAGGTACCCCACGTTATAATTCCAAGGCTCGCGGTTCGCTTATTGGTTTAGATTTCTCTCATACTAAACCCGAAATTGCTCGTTCTGTTATGGAAGGAGTAACACTCGAGATGAAGGATATTGTAGAGGGGCAAAAAGCAGCTGGTGTAGAAATTGAGAAATATAGAGTTACAGGAGGAGCAACAAAATCAAATCTGTGGAATCAAATCCAGGCCAATGTTTATGGTAAGCCTATACAACTTCTTCAAGTATCTGAAGTAACCGCTTTAGGTGCAGCAATTTTAGGTGGAGTAGGAGCCGGAATATTTGATGATGTTTATGAAGGTGTAGATCAAATGGTAACTACTACTAAAGAATTCAAACCAGAACCTGAAAACGTCTCACTATATAATAAACTGTATGAATCATATGTAAAAACTTATAATGCTTTAAGTAAAGAAGATGGTGTTTTTGAGAAACTTGCTAAACTTAGATAATTGTTGTTTATTGTTTAAAAGTTAAGTATGTTTAATTTAGGTTTAGAAATATGCAGAAGATTAAAATTAGTATCACCCCTGGTCATATATTTTCATAATGATGAAAATTTAATATTATCAATTTATAATCTTCTGCATATTTCATTTTTCCTTTTATTTAATTCTAAAAAAATGCTTAATTGTAATTAAGCATTTTTTTAGAAAATGAATAGTTAATGTTTTTAGGGTAATTAATAAGGAGGTAAATATGCCAGATGTAAAAAGTTTAACAAAAGAAGAAGCAGCCAATTTAATGGATTACTGTCTTATTTATCCACAGTGGCCAGAAGAAAATTTTTTGGATGCTTGTGAAAATGTGAAGAAGTATAAATTTGGTGGTTTTTATGTTACACAAAGTGCAGTTAATATGGTTGTAAATGAGATTGGATATTTTTGTACTAAAAATGAAATAAAAATTGGAACAGGTGTGTCTTTTCCATATGGAAGTTCTACTACTAAAACTAAATTGACAGAAACAGAAAATTTAATTAATAATGGATGTACTGTACTGGATATGGTGGCAAATATTGGGGCTCTCAAAGATAAAAAATATGATTATTATAAAAATGAAGTCAGTAAGTTTGTTCAAATATGTTCTGATGCAGGAGTAGAATCTAAGGTTATTATAGAAAATGGTTATTTGACTGATGAAGAAATTGTTACTGCAGTAAATTTAGTTGCAGGTTCAGGAGCAGATTATATAAAAACTGCTACAGGTCAAGGTGTTAAAGGTAGACCGAATATTAATGATATTGAAATAATAATAAATGAATTAAATAGAATCAAAAGCAATTGCAAATTGAAAGTTGCAGGAGTAATTGAACCTAGGATAATAGATGCATATTCATTTATTCAATTGGGTGCAGAAAAAATTGGTAGTAGATCAGCAGTAGAAATAGTCGAAGGATTAGAATTGGTTCAAAAATTAATGTTTAAATATTAACATATTAAATTTAGTTTATCAATATATTTTATTAAGGGGGATATGAAATGTTAATTAAATATAAACCGAATTATCTGTATGATGTTCATTCACATACAATTCGTTCAGATGGAATGGATACTCCCAAAGAATTAATTGATAATGCAGTTAGAATTGGTATGAAAGCTGCAGCTATTACAGATCATGATGTTAATCCACCTAAGTATGTTGAGGTTGATAATAAAAAAATTAATATTCGTGATTATGCTCATCAAAAAGGAATTAATCTAGTCTTAGGTGATGAATTTTCTACAGATACTTATGTAGATGATGTTCATATTGTTGGATATGAGTTGGACTGGGAACATCCATCTTTTAAGGCAGAAGTTAAAAGAGCTCGAAATAGCAAAAGTGAAGCATACAGAAAATTATGTGAAGTTTTGAGTGAACATGGGATGCCAATTGATTATAAAAATGAGATTTTGAAATATGAAAATGAGAATGGAACAAAGCAAACTAGAAATCCTGATGATGTAGAAAGAAAATACATTTTTGAAAAAATGGCAGAAAAAGATTATGCAGAAACATGGGAAGATGCAAAAATATTAGTTAGAGATAATCCGGAATTGAATGTTCGTAGGCCAAAAATTGATCCTTTAGATGCTATCGATTTGATACATGAATGTGGTGGTATTGCAGTTTTAGCTCACCCTTATCTAATTGATAAAGAAGTTGAACCAGAAGGCTTAGGAAAAATGAATCGATTTGAATATATTGAAAGACTAATTAGTCAAGGATTAGATGGTATTGAAGCAAGATATACTTATGATAAAACAAGTTATAAAGGTGACAAAACTCCTGAAAAAATTGAAAAAGAAGTTAGAGATAGGTATGGAGACAGGCTGAAAATATCTGGTGGTTCAGATTATCATGCAGGTCATAAAAAAGGAATAAAGAATCCTCGTCGTTTGGGTGATGCAGGAATTAACACTAAAGAATTTGAAATTCTTTTTGCAGATTTAATTGAAATCATTTAGTTTTACAAATTGTAAGGGGGAATAAATATGTCACTTGTAACTTCTAAAGGTATGCTTTTAGATGCTCATAAAAATAACTATGCTGTAGGTGCTTTTAATGCTAATAATTTAGAAATGGCTCAAGGTATTGTTGCAGCAGCTGAAGAAGAAAATGCTCCTGTTATAGTTGAAGTAAGCCAGGGAGGACTTAGCCATGGTGGAATTGCTGAGATGTCAGCATTAATCAGAGCTCTTGCTGAGAAAGCTACTGTGCCAGTCGCTTTACACTTAGATCATGGTATGGATATTTTGCATAATATATTATGTTTAAGAGAGCAATTTACTTCACTTATGTTTGACGGTTCTCAGTTAAATTATGAAGAAAATGTAGCTATAACGAGAGATATTGTAAAAATTGCACATATGGTTAATATTCCAGTGGAAGCTGAATTAGGGAAAGTGCCAAAAGACCCTGATGAAATGACTTTTGAAGAATTAAAACAATACATGACTGAACCAGATGAAGCTTTAAATTTTGTAGAACAAACAGGAATTGATTTTTTAGCTGTATCTGTTGGTAGTATGCATAAAATGAAAGTAAGAAAAGCCATTTTAGAAATAGATAGGATAAAAAAGTTAAGAGAAACTGTTGATGTACCACTTGTACTACATGGTTCATCTGGTGTAGAAGAAGATTCTATTAAAAAAGGTATTGAGGCGGGGATTAGCAAAATAAATGTACACACTTATTTAGCTCAAAATTTTACTCGTGATATGAAAAAGTATTTAAATGAAAATCCAGATGCAATTGATTTGAGAAAATATTTAGCAGCTGGCAGAGAAGCACTCAAAGAAGCTGTCAGACATAAGATAAGATTGTTTAATTCTAATAACAAAGCTAATCAGATTGAAAAAATCAATGTAGATGTTGAATCAGATGATATTGAAACTGTAGATTCTATTGAATAAATATTTTTTGATTAATTTCTATTAAGTTATTTAAATTATAATTAAAACATAAGTGGGGTGTACAAATGACAAATACTTCTTTAACTTTAAATGAAATCAATGAATTAAAAGAAACTGCATTAAAAATGAGAAAAACAGCGATTAAAATGGCCACAAAAGCAGGAGAAGCCCATTTAGGACCTGCACTTGATTTGACAGAAATAATTGTAACTTTGTATTCCAAAATTATGAATTATAGGGCTTCAGATCCAAAATGGCCAAAAAGAGATAGATTAATTTTAAGCAAAGGGCATGGTTGTTTAGCTTTATATACTATTTTAGCAGAGAAAGGTTTTTATGAAAAAGAATTACTTGATACTTTTTGCACACAACTAGATACTCTTTTTGGTGGGCATCCAGAAGTAAAAGTACCTGGTATAGAAGCAAATACTGGTTCATTAGGCCATGGTTTTAATATAGGTATTGGTATGGCTAAAGCTGCACAAATAGATAATTTTGATTACAAGGTTTATACAATATTAGGTGATGGAGAAAATCAGGAAGGTTCAATCTGGGAAGGGGCTATGGCAGCACCTAATCTTAATATAGATAATTTGATTGCTATAGTAGATCGTAATCATTTACAAGTAAGTGGTAGAACAGAAAAAATCATGAATATTGATCCCCTTAAAAATAAATGGGAAAGCTTTGGTTGGGCAGTTCAGGAGATAGATGGGCATGACTTTAGTCAAATATATAATGCTTTAAATTCAGCTCCATTTAAGCCTGGCAAACCTTCACTAATCATTGCAAATACGATTAAAGCAAAAGGCTTATCTTTTGCTGAAAACAAAGTAGAATGGCATCATAAAGTACCTAATGAAGAAGAATATAGAATTGCTGATAAAGAATTGGGATTAGGAGGTTTGAATGATGACTAAAGAAAAATTAGACCTAAAATCAGATATAGCAACAAGAGTTGTTCTAGGTAAGGCAATTACAGATTTAGGATTAAAAAATGAAAAAATATGTACTGTTGCGGCAGACTCTGAATCTAGATTTGGTGATTTTGTTAAAAAAGCTCCGAATCGAGCTGTGAATGTAGGTATTGCTGAGCAAAATGCAGTTAGTATTTCAGCTGGATTAGCATTTTGTGGAAAAATAGTTTTTGTTTCCACTTATGCTACATTTATAAGTATGAGAGCATGTGAGCAAATTAGAACAGATGTTGCTTTTCAAAATTTAAATGTTAAAGTGGTTGGTACAAACTCTGGTTTTAGTCCGGGGTGGGAAGGTTTTACACATCAAGCTTTAGAAGATATTGGTATTATGAGAGCAATTCCAAATATGACAATAATTGTTCCTGCAGATGGTGAAGAAACTTATAATTTAGTACATCAATTGGCTGATTATGAAGGGGCAGTATATTTAAGAGTTAGAGGAAAGAAAGATGATCCTCATATTAAAAATAAAGGAAAAACGATAATTGGAAAAGCTGAAGAATTAAAATCAGGAGAGGACATTACAATAATTGCTTGTGGAAGAATGGTTTATGAAGCTGTGAAGGCAGCTGATATTTTATCTGAGAAAAATATCAGCACTAAGGTTTTAAACATGCATACAATAAAGCCTATTGATAAAGAAGCTATAGTTACAGCAGCGGAAGAAACTATGGGAATAATCACAATGGAAGAACATAATACAATAGGTGGTTTAGGAACTGCTGTTGCAGAAATATTGTGTGAAAAAGGTATTGGGATACCATTTAAAAAAATTGGAGTTAATGATAGATTTGGTATTCCTGGAAAAACACATGATATTTTTAGACATTTTGGTTTGACTTCAGAAAATGCGGTTAAAACTGCTGAAGAAATTTTGGGTTAATTAATTTTAGAAATATATTGATTATTAAAAGGAGCTGATTATTTTGAAAGAAAGAAATGCATTAGAAAGATTGCAGGATTTGAATGATGACTTTGAAATATGGTGGGATTCTTCTCCGTTAGTATTTTCTGCATGGAAAGAAAAATATATTAAAGATAATCCCACTAACACTACAGATGAAAATCTAAAAAAGCATCTAAACAGAATGTATGTTGAGAATAAACCAGAAAAATCATTATTTAGAGGTGTAACAACTAACCCGAGATTGACTCGAGAAACATTGGATTGGATACCAGAAGAATGGGAACCATGGATTAAAAATCTTAAAGGGCAATTTAATGGAGCATCATTATCTGAATTAGCTTGGAGAACATATGAGAAAATAACAGAAGAAGGTGCGCAAAAGTATTTGCCAATATTTGAAAAATCAAATTATAAATATGGTTATGTTAGTTCACAAGTTGATCCAAGATTGCTTACAGATACAAGAAAAATGTTAGGACAGGCGATTGGACTAAAATCTCTTTCGCCAAATATTATGGTGAAGTCTCCTGCAACAAAAGAAGGTATATATAATATTATGCTTTTGACTTCTTTAGGTATACCAACAAATGCTACAGTTTGTTTTACTATACCTCAGGTTGTTGCAGTTGCTGAAGCTGTAAAAAAAGGTAAAGAAATTGGTGAAGAAAATGGAGTCGATTATAGCAAATGGCGTTCTGTTATTACATTGATGTTAGGTAGATTTGAAGAAAGAGATCCTTTTGCGAAACAGTTTGAAGAAAGAGGAATTGAGTTTACAGAAGAATTGAGACATTGGTCAGGAATTGCAATTGGTAAAAAAGCAATTAAAATACTTAATGAAAATAATTATCCAAGTAAAATACTGTTATGTTCTTCACGTTTAGGTCCAAAAGAAAATGGAAAACAAAAAGTATGGCATATAGAAAAATTTGCAGGAGAGCCAATTGTTTATACAATTAATCCGTCTATGATTGGAGATTTTATTAAATATTATGAAGATCAGCCACTAGTAGATAATTCTGAGAATGATGTACCTGGTGAAGTCTTAGGTATATTAATGCAGATACCTTATTTCCGCAAAGGATATTCTGTTTTTGGTATGCAACAAGAAGAATTTATTGATCATCCGAGTTCTGTATATACAGCTGATGGGTTTTCAAATCATATGGAGCTTCTTGAAAATTTTGTTGATGAGGTTTAATTATTTTGATGTTGATTAATTATCTAGAAATTGAGGCCGAATATTTAAATATTCGGCCTCAATCAAATATCAATTTTATTATATTGAATCATTAATTTTTATTTTAAATATTATTTAAACTATCAATATTATATAATATCAGGACATTTGTCCGGTCCTATTCTTTCTAATTCTTATTATTTGAAAATAATTAATGGTTTAAATTATATATTTCATCTGATATAATTATAAAAACCAATATAATTAATAACACTAATTGATATTTGAGGAAGTGGGCTATATGTTAACTTTAGAAAGACAGAATAAAATTATAGAAATATTAAGAAAAAAGAAACAAGTTAGTACTCAGAAGTTAAAAGATATTTTAGATGTTTCTGGAGCTACTATAAGAAATGATTTGAAAAAATTGGAAAAAGAAGGGCGTTTAGAAAGGGTTCATGGAGGAGCATTTTTTATTAACAAAGAACCTTGTCAAGAAGGATATAAAGATTTTCATTTTAGAAGTGAAAAAAATATCGTAGAAAAAAAATCAATTGGTAAAGTAACTTCTAACTTGATAGATAAAAAACAAACTATTTTGCTTGATGCAAGTTCTACTGTATTATATCTTCTTGATTATTTGCATGAAAAAGAAAGATTAACAATAGTAACTAATGGATTGTATACAGCTCTTGAAGTCAAAGATTTTCCAAATGTTGATGTTATATTAATAGGTGGCATGTTGAAAGGGAATTCAGGTGCAATTGAAGGTGTTATGGGAGCTGATATCTTATCAAAGATAAATGTTGATATGATGATTACATCTGCCCATGGGTTTACAATAAAGGATGGTTTAACAGATTTTAATTTTTATGAGGTACTATTAAAAACAAAAATGAAGGAAAAGGTTGATAAGTTAATTGCTATTCTTGATCATACTAAAATTGGAAGGACTTCTGCTAGTTCTTTTGCAGAAGCAAGTGAAGTCGATATTCTAGTAACTGATTTTAAAACCCCAAAATCAGAAATTGATAAGTTTAGAAATGCTGGAATAGAAGTCATTGTAGCAGATAATATAGAACAAAACTAGTATCTATTTTAGTATTTTTATTGTGAATATGAGATTTGCAATAAAATTATCTATATTGTTTAGTTAGATAAGCGAATTTCATAATACACTTATTTTAGTTTAATTCAAAAAATATTGTCCACGAATCATAAAAATAAGCTTTTAACTCGAATTGGAATAATTGCCTGAGATTCCTGTTCAAAGAGAATATGCTCATATTTGGTATCACAATCAGGGGTAGAATTATCTTTCTTATCTATCTTTGACCTTGGCTTAGCTCGTTTATATGCTTCTAATTTTGAAACATCAATAGCCATTGTTTCGGTGTCCAATAAATCAAAATCTATACATTTTGGTTTTCGATTAGACTTAGGTTTTATCTTTTCAACAATAGTTTCTAAAATACAAATTAATTTATCTGTTTCAGATAAATTAAGCAATTCTTCAAAGGGAAAAGAGGGACTCTTTTCGAATATTATTAATAGGGTTTCACCTTCTTTCGATTTTTGCTAGATATTACTATTAAATTCGGCAGGATTGGGGTGAAGCCCTTTTTATATTATGAAAATTAAATAACACCGCGATTTTATTTATCTATCTTTTAATGTTTTAACATAGCTCATATTAGATTCATTTTGTTTTCTACCATTTAATTGAGTCGATATGAATTCAATACTTCAAAGATTGTTTTTTTTAGCAAAATTAAAAGCAAAATATATTACATTAACTATCCAATGGTTTGATTGGTTCACCCTTTTCTCTGGCTTCAGCTATAATTTCCTGATAATCAGGATTATTATACTCGATATCAGGTAGTGGATCATCAAAACTGTTAAATTTGGTATAACTAGCATCAAGTTTTTCATTTGGTACAAAGTCAACTTGAAAAAGCGCTGAAAAATAGAGATAGATATTAACGATAATTTTCATGAGAAATTCAAGCAGGAAATTAGTTTTTTTTCGAGAATTCATAACTTAGAATCCCTTCCTTTCTAGGTTAGTAAGTTGTGGTTCTCTCAATTACTATTTACGAGCTCAGGGGGAGGGATTCCTGCATTTTATACAGATTCCTAAGCTGAAAACTATGATAACTATTTATATTTTTAAAAAAACTATTAGATTTGACGTAACGGGATAATAAGTTGGAGGAGGAAATATGAATATTAATATATATCAATTTATAGATGGGGCAAAAAGAGCTACAGGACTGACAGTAATAATTGATGTTTTTCGAGCATATACAACTGCGTGTTATCTATATAATAATAATGCTGAGTCAATCTATGTAACATCCAAAGTGGAAAAAGCAAGAAATTTGGCTGAAGATATTGAAAATTCTATTTTAATTGGAGAAAGGAATGGAATTAAACTGGAAGGTTTTGATTATGGGAATTCTCCATATATTATTTCAAAAAATGATTTTACAAATAAAAATATAATTTTTACCACCAGTGCAGGAACTAAAGGAATAATTAATGCCAAAAATGCAAAACAAATAATTGTTGGAAGTTTTGTTAATATTTCAACAGTAGCTCAATATATTAGCGATCAAAACCCAGAGAAAGTTTCTTTGGTTGCTATGGGAGTTAATGGTGTAAAAAGAGCCGATGAAGATATGTTATTTGCTGAACAAGTAAAAAATATGTTATTAAATAAAAATACATTATCTCAAGATGAAGTAAGGAATAAATTACGTCATCCTGCAGGTGATAAATTTTTCAATGATGAAACTCAAGGAGATATGCCTGAACAAGATTTTGAATATTCTTTAACAATTGATAAATTTAAATTTTTATTAAAGGCTGAAAAATATGATGATAATGTATTTCAATTAAATGTGATTCAATAATAGGGAAAGGGGTCTGGTTGAGATGAAAATGGGTGTGAATTGTTATTCGTGTATATTGAGACAGATTACTGAAACAATTGAATTAACTGCTACAGATGAATCCACTGCAAAAGACATCATAAACAAATTTGCAAAATTTATTTTGGAAACAGATAATAATCAGATAGCTCCCGCTTTAAGTGCTAAAATTCAGGCATATATTAAAGAAACAACTGGAGTAGAGGATCCTTACAAAAAAGTGAAGAAGAAAAATACAAAAAATATTTTAGCTTCATTAGATAATATTAAGATTAAGGTTAAACAATCTAAAGATCCTTTATATTCAGCATTATTGATGTCTGCAGTCGGTAACTCTTTTGATGTTGCAGTAAGTCTTGAAGGTGATATAGAGTCACATATTGAAAGTGTATTTAAAAAAGGTTTTATTAAAGATGATTATAAATTATTTTTAAATAGATTAAAGAATGCTGAAGATATATTGTTTATTGCAGATAATTGTAGTGAAGCAATACTAGATAGTGTTTTGATTGATTATTTAAATGAATATGTAAGCAAAATATATTTTGCAGTTAGATCAACAGCAATTTTAAATGATCTAACTATGGAGGAAGCTAAAGAATTAGGTTTACATAAAAAAACCACTTTGATTGACAGTGGCTCAACAGGGCCAGGAATGCTAATGGAGGAGGCTAATAAAGAATTTTTGAATATTTATAAAAACGCAGATATTATTTTAAGTAAGGGTATGGGTAATTTCGAAGGAATGTCAGAAGAGGAGAGGGAGATATTTTTTCTTCTTAAAGCAAAGTGTCATGAAGTCGCAAATTATTTAGATGTAAAAAAAGGAGATTTAGTTTTTACTCTTTTTAATTAGTTTAATTAAATACAACCCAACTTTCGTCTACTGTTACGTGTTTTTTATTTTGTTTGAGAAAATTGTTCTCACTCATTTTTAAAAAGATTGTAGCCTATTTAAAAAAATAATGAATAAATAAAGAATAAAAGTATGAATTCATTATATTTTCAAACTCCTTCCTTTTTGAGTAATAATTAGTGGTTATTTATAATTACTACTTATTAAATATTAGGGAGGGGTTTTTTGTGAAAACTTCTAGTAAATATAAATAAATTTAATATTTTAGAAATAATTAGAGGGAGGAATATATTTGGATTTAAATTTGGGAGAAATTTCTGGAAAAGAATGTTCATGTGGGAGGGTGCACAATGTGCCCATAAAAGAGGTTGTAATTGAGGAGGATGCTTTTAGCAGAATCCCCGAGTTAATAAAGCAGGTTTCAGAAGAAAAAAAGGTTTATGTTGTTAATGACAAGAATACAAAAGCAGCTGCAGGTGATAAAGTTCAATCAGTCCTCAAAAAAGCTGGTTTTGAAGTAAAAGAAATTCTGCTTAAAGAAAAAGAGGGTGATGATCATCTTGTTCCAGATCCTGATGCAATTTTTGGAGTTTTAGCTGGTGTTGATGATGATGGATATATATTAGCTGTTGGTTCTGGAAGCATTAATGATCTTACTGCTTATACAGCTCAAAAAAAGGGTAGACCTTACTCTATTGCTGCTACAGCTCCTTCAATGGACGGTTATGCTTCTTCAATTGCTTCTATTACTTATGAAGGTGTTAAGAAATCATACGATATTACACCACCGGATTTTATAGCAGCAGACCTCAATGTGCTTGCTGATTCACCCTGGAAGTTAATTCAGTCAGGTCTAGGTGACTTACTGGGTAAAGTTACTTCACTGCTTGGCTGGAAGATGCAGCGTGAATTATTAGATGCTTATTTCTGTCAGGAAGCTTATGACATGGTAGAGAATGTTTTAGATGATCTTTTCAATGATTATGAAACAATTATTGATCGTAAAATTGAGGGTATTGATGCTTTAACTAAAGGATTGATTTATTCAGGTATTGCAATGATGATGGTTGGTAACTCTAGACCAGCATCTGCAGGAGAACATCAGATATCACACTTTTTTGATATGTATTCGGGTATTTTTCAGGAGCCTGTACCAACACATGGAATTAAAGTTGGAACTGCGACAGTTTTTACAAGTGAATTTTATTTAAGGTTACTTGAAACAGACTTTGCTGAGCTTGAATTGAATCATGATAGAAAAGCTAGAGAAAAGGCTATTAAAGAAAATTACTTAGAAAAAGCAGCAAAGATTTTGGAATTATTAGATCAGAGGTGGGAACATGAAAAGATTAGTAAAGAAAAGCTCCTGGAAAAAGAAGCAGCATTAAAATCCTATATTAGAGAATATAAAGAGAGTTTAGAAAAAGTTAATGATATTCTTGCTGATTTTGGATTTTTTGATAGAGAAGATGTAAAGGGACTTAATCGAGATTGGTTGAGAAAAGCTGTAAATTATGGATTTGAAATTAGAGTCCGTTACTCTATCCTGACATTATTAAATCAGGCCGGACTGCTGGAAGATTGGGCTGAAGATGCGATTGAAAGACTAGAAGCAAAGCTTTAATTTAATGTTTAAACTGATCTAAAGTAATTATTTTAGAAAGATATGTTTTTGTCTAAAAGTAAAAATTCTGAATTTTACTCTTAAAAGCTTGTTATATAATTATAATTTGATAAAATAGAAGTGAGATAAAATTCTTAAAGGAAAAGATAATAGATGACTAAAATTAAAGATATCAACTGTTTTTTACTTGACATGGATGGCACCATTTATTTGAGCAATAAACTAATTGATAAAGCGGTAGATTTTATCAATCTGCTTGATGAACAGGGTAAGGATTATGTGTTTTTTACCAATAATTCTTCTAAGAACACCCTTGATTATCAAAAAAAATTGAAGCGCTTTGGACTAGAAGTACCTTTAGAAAAAATAGTTAATTCAGGACAGGTTACTGCTGATTATGTTAGAAGACAGAAAGAAGGAGCAAAAGTTTATCCACTGGGAACACCTTCTTTAGAACTGGAATTAGCAGATGCAGGATTAGAAATAGTGAAAGATAAAAATGAAGAAATAGATTTTGTAGTATTAGGTTTTGATAAAACTCTGGATTATAATAAACTTTGGGATGCACATGATTTAATACTCGATGGAGTTGAATATATAGCTACAAATCCCGATTATGTCTGTCCACTTGAAGGTGGTAAAAGTATGCCGGACTGTGGATCAATGATCAGCCTGCTCGAAACATCTACAGGCAAAAGCCCACTGGTGGTTGGAAAGCCGAATACTCTGATGGTTGATTATGTATCTGATAATCTGGGTGTTAAAAAAGACAGGATGGCGATGGTCGGAGATAGAATTTATACTGATATAAAGATGGCGATTGATGCAGACATTACAAGTATTCTTGTTTTAAGTGGGGAATCAACAAGAGAAACAGTTGCGGAAAGCCCTAATGAACCTGATTATGTTTTCCAATCTATAGCAGATATAAAAGCAAAACTTGAAGAATAAATCAGCTTTTCTCAAATAGATACGGCTTATTCAACTTGATTAGTTCAAATTTTAAATCCATATAATTGAGGATATCAAATTTCCAGTTAATTAGTTATATATATTAAATTATTTTCAAATAATTTAAAGGGGGAATTGCTAATGGCTAATCCAAATTATGAGAAGTATTTAAATGACCCAGAAGATCTGATTGAAGAGATGCTCGATGGTTTTGTCAAGTCACATGATGACAGGATTAAAAGAGTTTCGGAAAGAGCTGTTGCTAAAAAAGAAGCACCTATCAAAGGTAAAGTTGGAGTAGTATCAGGTGGTGGCTCAGGTCATCTACCTGCATTTATGGGCTATATCGGTGAAGGTGCACTAGATGCAGTTGCTGTAGGAGATATTTTTTCCTCACCTTCAGTTGACCACATCTACGAAACTATCAAAGCTGCAGATGGTGGAGAAGGTGTTCTCTGCTGTATAGGTAACTTTAGTGGAGATATTATGAATTTCGAGATGGCTGCAGAAATGGCTGAAGCAGAAGGTATAGAAGTAGATACAGTTATTATAAATGATGATGTTGCTTCTGCACCCAAAGAAAAGATGGAAAATAGACGTGGAGTTGCCGGTGAGGTAATTATCTGGAAGCTTGCTGGAGCGATGGCAGAAAGAGGTTACAATCTTGAGGATATGAAAGAAACTGCTGAGAGAGCTCTATTTAATACTCGCAGTATGGGTGTTGCTCATAAACCATGTATTATGCCAACAAATGGTGAACCTAGTTTTGAATTAGCAGAAGGTGAAATGGAAATCGGAGTTGGACACCATGGAGAACCAGGTATAAGAAAAGAAACTATGAAAACAAATGATGAAGTAACAGCTGATCTGCTTAATATAGTCCTAGAAGACCTTCCATATGAAAAGGGAGATGAGGTAGTTGTTTTAATAAATGGGCTTGGAGCTACTGCTCCACTCGAAATGTATATTTCCTATCGAAAAGTATATAATATGCTTGAAGAAAAGGGCATAGATATAGTTAAGAACTATATTGGTGAATTCTTCACTTCACAGGAAATGGCCGGTTATTCTGTTACATTAACAAAAGTAGATGATGAGTTAAAAGAGTTATTTGCTGATAAGTGTGATGCAGTTTCCTTTAAGCAGATGGAAGAAGAGGTTAATTGAATGGAAATATCTGTTTTAAGTTATATTTTTATAAAATAAATAGATAAAATCGGGCAGCTTAGATGGCTTAGTATTTAAAAGGGCAGTGGATTCGGTAAAATGGAATTCACTGCCTTTTGCATTAGAATAAGATTAGATTTTTAAGATTGTTAAAACAATGTTAAAAATTACTTTTAATCTATTAAATTATCTGATAATATTAAAGCGAAAACGAAATTAATTCAGGGGGTGCAGAGTTGTTTGCGATTAAGCAAAAGAAAATACTGAACTTATTCTCAATAATTATTCTATTATCATTTATAGTTAAATATAATGTATTAATGCTCTATATATTTGGAGCTCCTTCGATAATCACACTCCTGATTAGAAATGTTTTGTTTATTTATTTTTATTCGCAATTTATCGAGCCTCTGCTTTTTTCTAAAAAGATAAGGCAGAGGTTATTTATACTGCTTATGGTTTTTAGCGTATTTTTCTTTACTAATTACTGGTACAGCAGATATTTTGGAGATTATTTCAGCCTCAGCAACCTTCTTTCTGGGGAAGCAACAGGTACTTTTTCTTATTACGAAATACTGGTAAAACAGATTATTAGAGTCTGGGATATATTTTTTATTCTTGATCTGGCTGCAGCAGCTTATCTTGGTTTTATATCAATTTCTGTTTATGATTTCAGATTAGAAGAAAAAAATATCTATAAAAATATCTCATTTAATAAAAGTGCAGCTGTTGGAATATTGATTATACTTGTAATTATTCAGATTTTTACTGGTGCAGCTTTTATGGAAGAGATAAGTCCAACAAATATTTATCAGGAAGGTACATCTTATTATGCTTCTGTTTATGGTATTTTACCACTTTACACAATGGAGATATATATTTATTTAAATAGGCCTGAAGAAAAGATTGAACCTGTACTTGAAAAAGCACCTTATTATCTCTCTCAAAAACAGCTGAGTTCTAAAAAACTGAATGCTGAGAATCCAAATATAATATTAATTCAGGTAGAATCGCTTGATGCAGCTGTGATTGATTACAGTTATCGGGGCAGAGAAGTAACACCTTTTTTAAATGAACTCAAATCGAAAAGCTTATATTTCGATAATTTTTATGCACAAAAGGTAAATGGAAGTTTTGATGCTGATTTATCAGTTTTAACCTCTCTCTATCCAGTAAATAGAAGTTATGTTTTTAGAGAAATAGATATGAGCCGCTTTGAAACTCTTCCAAAGTTATTAAAAGAAAGGGGATATCAAACTCTGGCTTTTCACAATAATGATAAAAATTTTTTTAATCGTGCAGAAGCTTACCCCGATTTAGGTTTTGATAAATTTTATAGTGAAGAAGATTTTGATGAAGATTATTATCCAGTTCCCGAGCAAAGAAGACTAGGTGTAAATGATTACGATTTCTTCGCAGATTCAGAGGAATTTATAAATAAAGCTGCAGAAGAATCTGATCCATTTTTTGCCTATTTAATATCTCTGACCAGTCATACACCGTTTAACTTTTATCCTGAAGAGGCAGCAGAAGATTTTGCAGAAGTAGAAAATGAACTTCTTAGGAACTACTTCAAATCGGTCAACTTTTTAGATCAATCACTGCAGAATTTTATGGATAATTTAAAAGAAGCAGGAATATTGGAGAATACACTTGTTGTTATTTATTCTGATCATGAATCAGAAATACAGAATGGAGAATATAAATCAGGCAGAGAATTTATTCTCTGGAGAAGTGTTAAAATTCCCTATCATATTCCACTTATAATCCATCATCCAGAACTTGAGAACGAAATTATTAGTCGTGCAGGAACTACAACTGATATTGCACCGACTATTCTGGATCTACTAGATTTCAAATCTTTACCAGAACAATTTGTAGGTGATTCATTATTTTTGAAAAAAAACGAACCTTTATTATTTTTACATGAGACACCTCAGATTTTTTATCAAAATCAGCTTTATATAAAAGAACTTGATACACTGCAAAAAGTTGGCTATTTAAAAAACCATGAAAAAGAAGTTCAAATATCGGATAAAAAAATAAAAGAGTTTGAAGAAATTATTAATTATATGCGCAGGATTTTTATGATAAATAAGGGAGAAATTTTTAAGGAGGTGGAATAATCAATAATTATACTTTGTTTTTGTTTATCTTAATTATATTAATTACAGTTTTTATTTATTTTGAATTATATTATTTAATTAGGCCTTCTAAGTTAGGTAAAGATATTATTGATAAGTATAATTTTGATTATCCAGTCTTGATTGCCCACAGAGGAGCATCTTATTCTGCTCCAGAATCTACAATGCCGGCAGTTAAAAAAGCAGTAGAAAGTAATATTGATTATATAGAGTTGGATGTGCAGAGAACTAATGATGGTGAACTTGTTATTTTTCATGATGATAATCTACTGCGGTTGAGTAATGCTGAAGAAGTTTTCCCAGACAGAAAAAATTATTATATTCGAAATTTCAGTTTAGCAGAACTCAAAGAACTCGATTTTGGCAGCTGGTTTAATGATAGTCATCCATATCGGGCAGATGAAGATTATACTGGACTCTCGATATTAACATTAGAAGAAGTGATCGATATTGTTAATCCAGATGAAAGCGGTGTTGGCTTGGCACTTGAATTAAAGAGTCCTTATCTTTATCCAAATATAGAAGAGCAGATTATTGGAGCTTTAAAAGATAAAGATCTTCATGAAGAGGAGGGAAAAGAACCAAAGGTATTATTTTTTTCCTTTTCACCTGCAAGTTTAAGCACTATGAAAGAACTCAGACCGGAATCGCCAAGGGTTTTGCTCACCAGAAGAAATATTGTTGTAAGAAGACAGTGGAACAGCTGGCTTAATATCGCAGAAGATGCTGCAGATGGCTTGGGAGCAAAGGGGCATGCAGTTTTCCCCTGGTATATAGCAGCTGCACACAAAAAAGGATTGTTTGTATTTCCATATGTTATTAATACTGCCCGCCAATTTCAAATCATGTCCTGGTTCAGTGCTGATGGCTATGTAACTGACCATCCTGAGTTATTTGGTAATTTCTTCGATAGAGTCAGGAAACTGGGTGAAAAGGCAGAAGAAATATCAGAAGATGTATTTTCTGATTAATTACTGTAATTTATGGAATTCTAAGTCTGTTTTATGATATAATTTGTTGAGTAATGATTTATTAATAAACAGCTTAAAAGCAAATATTTATAATACTAAATAATTTAACAATATACAGCAATAAAATAATGGCTGATTTTCCTAAGGAGGAGTTTATTAATGCGTAATTTTGTTTATCAAAATACTACTAAAATTATATTTGGAAAAGGTACTGAAGCAGAAGTTGGTGAATATACAAAAAAACATGGATCAAAGGTACTTCTTCATTATGGTGGAGGAAGCATCAAGAAATATGGCACCTATGATAAAGTTGTTGAGTCTTTAAATAAAGCAGGGATTGAATTTGTAGAGCTTGGTGGTGTAAAAGCAAATCCAAGATTGGACCTTGTAAAAGAAGGTATAGAAATTATTGAAAAAGAAGATATAGATTTTATTTTAGCAGTTGGTGGGGGTAGTGTTATTGACTCTGCTAAAGCAATAGCAGTGGGTCATTACTATGATGGTGATGTCTGGGACTTTTTTGAAGGCAAAGAAAAAATCAAAAAAGCACTACCAATTGGGACTGTTCTAACAATTCCGGCGGCTGGAAGTGAATCAAGCAGCAGCTGTGTTATTACAAAAATGGATGGTCAGTTAAAACGCTCGATCAATACTAATCTGATCAGGCCTAGATTTGCAATTATGAATCCTCAAATCACATATACTCTGCCTGATTATCAGACAGCAGCTGGTGCTGCAGATATCATGGCTCATATTATGGAGAGATACTTTACAAATGTAGATAATGTTGAATTAACTGATAGGCTCTGCGAATCAGCTTTAAAAACTATTATTACAAACACACCAAAAGTTCTCGAAAATAATGAAGATTATAATGCCAGAGCAGAGATTATGTGGACAGGTAGTATTGCCCATAATAATCTGCTGGACACGGGTCGGATAGGTGATTGGGCATCTCATGGAATTGAACATGAGCTGAGTGGAATTTATGATGTTGCTCATGGTGCTGGACTAGCTGTTATTTTTCCAGCCTGGATGGATTATGTATATCAGCATGACCTTGAAAGATTTGCTCAATTTGCAGTTAGAGTTTGGGATGTAGATCCTGATTTTAAAGATCTTGAATGGACAGCAGAACAGGGTATTAAGAAGCTCAAAGAGTTTTTTGTCTCTATTGCTATGCCGCTGACTTTAAAGGAACTTGATATTCCTGCTGATAGACTTGAAGAAATGGCAGAAAAAGCTGTTCAAAATGGACCTCAGGGTAATTTTGTAAAATTGGACAAAGAAGATGTATTGAATATTTATAAAAGTGTTTTAGAATAAATCGGAGGTGTTCAAATGCTGCAGAAAATATCTGCCTTTGTTTTTTTACTTAGTGTTTGGATAATTTTTTCAGGCAAGATATCGGTAGATGTATTAATAGTTGGTAGTGCAGCATCTTTAATAGTAACTTTATTTTTTAGTGATATGTTATTCAGGGAAGTTCATCAAAAGCTTCCCTGGTATCATTATCTGCGCAAGTTTGCCTTATTATTATTATTTGTACCTGTGTTTTTTTATGAGGCCATAAGTGCTGCTCTAAGTGTGTCTAAACATGCCTTTGAAAAAGAACATTCTTTTAACCCAGGAATTGTTAAAGTTAAAACAGAACTAACAGATGTGACAGGACTGACCCTGCTGGCAAATTTGATCACTTTAACTCCTGGAACCTTGACTCTTGATTATGACAGGGTAGAAAAGGCATATTATATTCATTGGATAGATGTTCAGACTTTAGAGGAAGCTGAAATGAAAAAAAAGATTATTGCCCGTTTTGAAAGGTGGATTGGAGTGATTTTTAGATGATCATCGGACTTGCTATATTTTTCACTGTTCTGTCTATAATTGTTTCTTATCGCGTGATAGTGGGACCTACTATTACAGACAGGTTAATAGGTGCAGATACAATAGGTATATTTATGTCGATTGTAATGCTGATGATCGCTCTGCACTATGATCTTTATCTGTTGATTGACATTGTTTTAGCTTATGCAGTACTACTATTCATTGACATGTTAATTTATGCTAAGTACTTTGAACATGGGGAGCTGTATAGATGATGTCTTTAAGATTAGTTATTTCTTATTTTTTAATGTTTACCGGGGCATTTTTTGCACTTGTTACAGTACTTGGCCTTTTGAGATTCCCTGATGTATATACAAGAATTCATGCAGGTGCTGTTGTTTTGACGATATCGGGTGTTTTAATAACTCTTGGCACTGCAATTTATGTTTGGGAGTTCTTTTTGAGTGCAAAGGTAGTTTTGATAGGTATATTTTTTCTCTTCTCTAACCCAATGGCAACTCATGCAATTGCCCGAGCATCTTACAGCAGACATATTGCTCTACCTGAAGAGTATGAAATAGATGCCTATTCTGAATATCTGAGGAGAGATGAAAATGCAAATACTTGAGTTTTTGCTTTTAATATTTCTTGTTTTAGCAGCAGTAATGGCTGTAAGATTTGATGAAGAGTTGATTTCTATCATATTTTTGTCTATATTTTCTCTAATTTTAACTTCACTATATATGCTTCATAAAGCTGCAGATGTTGCACTTGCAGAAGCGGTTATTGGAGCAGGTTTAAACACAGCAATTTTTATGAGTGCTATCAGTCAGATCAGACATGGTGATTCCGACTGAAAGATCAGCCGGAGGTGAATAACTTTGCATAAGAATTTTAAAAATATAACAGCAGTTGTTGTTTTTATTTTAATGGGCATAGCTTTTTATGAAAATTTTCAGCTGATGCCTGCTTATAAAGGTCTTGGTGAAGGAGTATCTGATTATATTATCCGCAGTGGTTTATCTGAAACAGGCTCCCTCAATTTAATAACAGCTGTGCTCTATGATTACAGGGCTTTTGATTCACTTGGAGAAAGCACTGTTATTTTTGGTGCAGTTAGTGGTATTGTTTTAATTTTATCTAGAAAAATGCTGCCTGTTTCTTCAAGAGGTCTTTCTTTTATAGTGAAAAGAACACTTGGAATTATTACACCTTTTATTGCTTTATTTAGTATTTATGTTATAACACATGGTCATCTAACACCAGGTGGAGGTTTTCAGGGTGGAGTAATTTTTGCAGCGATTTCTATAATCTTTAGTATTGTTTATGGAAGTGCCTTTGATTATCGGCGCTACAGCCCTCAGATGAAAACTGCTTTTGAGACTGTAGGTGCTTTAACATTTTTGGGGCTTGGAATAGCTGGAATTTTTATGGAAGGTTATTTTTTACATAATCTTGGTTTTTTAACAGCAGAAACAGGCACATTAATTTCTGCAGGAAGTATTCCCTATATAAACATGGGAGTAGGACTTAAAGTTGGAGCTGGTCTTGCGATAATCTTTTACAGTATGATTCAAAAAACTTTTAAGGAGGAGATATAAATGTTTATTAATGCAGTATTTATTATCCTCTTTTTACTCGGTTTTTATGCTTTAATTGTTAAAAAAAATTTAATTAAAATGGTAATAGGATTAAATCTTATGGAAGCTGCAGTTTTTTTCTGGGTTATTTCTTTTTCAGATATTGGTGGAGAGGTAGCTATACATAAACTTAATGAGGCCGCTGTCAACTTTAATGATCCCGTTCCTCAGGCTCTAACACTGACAGGAATTGTAATTGGTGCAAGCACTGCAGCTTTACTTTTAACCTTAATTATTGAGTTAAATAAATTTACTGATACTATAGATAGAGATGAGATAGAGGGGTTGAATAATTGATGAGCTGGATGAATATAGAATTAAACTTATTGATACTTCTGCCCGCTTTTTCAGCTCCTATAATCTTGATTTTAGATCGAATAAATGAGAAGCTGCGCAAAATATTTGTTATTTTAAGTGCTTCTTTAAGTTTATATTTTGTAACTGCTCTATTTTTTGCTAATTTTACTGATATTAAAAAAGGCAGCTTTTTTCTGCAGTATACTTTTGACTATTTTGGTGGTCCATTTATCATAAATTTCAGCATGGATAATTTAAGCCTATTTTTCTCTCTTTTAATTTCGATGGCTGTATTTTTAATCATAATTTATTCTACAAGTTATATAAAATATAATAAAGCTAAATATTATGCACTCTTTTTTCTAGTTGCTGCTTCTATTCAGGGGAGTGTGCTTACAGCTGATTTATTTACAATGTATTTATTTATTGAGGGGATTACTGTATTTACAACACCTCTTATTTCTTTTAAAAAAACAGAAAAGACAACAGAAGCAGCAATGCAGTATCTTTATTATGGAATTATAGGTGGTGTATTCTTTTTCATTAGTATTATTTTAATTTATTTTAATCTTGGTACTTTAAAAATTGCAGAAACTGCACTTGGGTTTTCCGAAATATCGGGACCTATGCAGCTGACAATTATCATATTTTTTCTACTTTCTTTAATAATTAAGTTGGGGATATTCCCAATTCATTTCTGGCTTCCAAAAGCTCACAGTGCATGTCCAGCACCAGTCAGTGCACTATTGTCAGGTGTTTTATTAAAAGTTTATCTATATATTTTTATGCGCATTTTTTGGACGATGATTTCTTTTGATTATTTAATAGAACTACATATAAGTACATTTATTATGGATCTGGCTCTTGTTTCCAGCCTCTTAGGTCATATTTTTGCTTTACAGGAAGATGATTTTAAAAAGATGCTGGCTTATTCAAGTATAGGCCATATTGGTATGATTCTTGCAGTTTTGATGCTCAATAACCAGGCAGCATTTTATGGGGCTATGCTTCATATAGCAGCACACTTGATGATGAAGTCAGGGCTTTTTTTGAGCAGTGGTTATCTGCTGCGAACAGCAGGCTCTCATCATATAGATGAGTTAGAAGGTATTGGTCATAAAAATAGAATTACCTTTGGAGCATTTGTTATCATCTGTCTGGGCACAATTGGAATGCCTCCTCTTCTGGGTTTTGTAAGCAAATGGTATATACTGCTCGCATTTCTAAAAGGTAAACATTTTTTTGCTGCCCTTGTAACTGTTTTAGGAAGTTTGATAGCATTATTTTATTATCTGCGCTATATTTCTAAAGCTTATGCTGAGGTCAGCCCTGAATTGAAAAGCGCGAGCTGGTCAGCTGATTTTGCTGAACTACTGCACTTTTTAAAAGGGGATCAACTGATGAGTACCATCGTCTATGTTTTTACCCTGCTTATTATCTTTTTTGGCTTTAGTTTTCAATATTTTGATATGCCTGTAAACACTGCAATTATTGAATTATTAAATCCTCAAAAATATATAGATCTAGTCTTAGGAGGATGATTAATGGATATAAAAATCTTATTATTGATTCTAGTTCCTCTTGCTCTTGCATTCTCAATTCCACTTGTTGATTTAATTAATGCTAAATTGAGGCGTTTTTTCGTACTTGTAGGGATATTACTAGAATCATATCTGCTTATAAAAATTATAACTGAAAACTATACTTCCTTAATAGATGGTGATTTTTTTCTGCAGTATCATCTGGGAGGCTGGCATCCACCCTATGGTATTAACCTTGTTATGGACAGTCTGAGTCTTTTATTCGTAAGTATTGTTACCCTCAGTTTGTTTTTAATTGTTATTTATTCTATTGGTTATGTAGGCCACCATGAGGGTAAATACTATGTTCTCTATTTTTTGATTGCAGCTGCAGCTCAGGGAGTTTTGCTGACAGGAGATATGTTTAATTTATATGTATTTATTGAGATGCTTACTATTACTTCAGGGGCTCTAATAGGTTTTAAAAGAAGTCACCCTGCCAGTGAGGCAGCTATAAAATATCTTATTTATAATATTATTGCGGGTCTATTTATTTTCATGGGTGTTCTGCTAATTTATTTTAATCTTGGAACTCTAAACATGGCGGAAATTTCAAATAACTTTTCTTTGCTAGAAGATGGTGTTAAATTATTTATAAGTTCATTATTTATTACGGCAGTATTAATAAAGATGGGCATTTTTCCATTTTTATTCTGGCTCCCTAAGAGTTATGATACAGCTCCTTCTCCAGTAACGGCTGTTTTATCAGGAGTGCTTTCAAAGGTATATCTTTACATATTCATTAGATTGGTCTGGACGGTTATTGGTATAGATACCTTAACCGCCTATAAACTTGATATATTAATACTGGATATTGCTCTATTTTCTTCTTTTCTGGGTCATGTTTTTGCCCTGCAGTCAAATAATGTTAAAAGACTTTTGGGTTATTCTAGTATCGGACATATTGGTATGATTCTCGCTGTAATTATGTTGAATACGGAAGCTGGTTTTTATGGAGGGATTCTCCATATTATCAGCCATATGTTTATGAAAGCCGGGCTTTTTGTGGCTCTCGGTTATTTGCTGCAGTATACAGCAACTCACCATTATGATGATTTTCAGGGTGTTGGGATCAGAGATACCAAAGTTTTTGTTGCTTTTATTATACTTACATTAAGCATGATTGGAATGCCGCCACTGCTTGGATTTGCGAGTAAATGGTATATATTAATGGCATTTCTGGAAGCACGCAGTTATTTTGGTGCCTTTATAGTTATTTTCGGTAGTTTAACTGCTGTTATATATTACCTTCGCTATATTGCTAAGGGTCTAGAAGAGGTAAAACTATATAAAGGTGAATTAAGAATGGAAATTTTCAGCCGCCCTTTGATTTCTGTTTTATACAGAGAAAAAATAGTTAGTTTTATAACATATAGTTATACAGCAATTATAATTGTTTTTGGAATTGCTTTTAGATTATTAGATATGCCTCTGAATATGGCGATTAAAAGTATATTTGATATTGAAAAATATATTCATTTAGTGTTGGGAGGTTAAAGTGTGGACTTATTTCAGCAGTTAGCAGCCAATTTTTCTTTAGAAGGATATTTTCCACTGCTGGCAGAAGTAGGGGTTATATTGACACTGATGACTGCCTTAGCAGCTTGGAAGTACATAAAAAATAATAAGTTCTGGTATTATATGCTGACTCTGCTTTATCTAGTCAGCACTCTTATTATAATTTTAACAAATGACTGGTTCTTTTTTCTCTTCAGCTGGGAATTAGTTACTCTTGCTACAACATTTATGCTTGCCTGGAGTGACTGGAAACTGGTCAGACAGTATTTTGTTATCCAGTTCAGCGGCAGCAGTATTCTGCTTTTCGCAGCACTGGCAGCAAATGGTCTTGGTTATACAGATATTACAGTAATTGAATCACTACCTCTGCAGTTCCTTTTAATTATGGGAATTGCTATGAAAAGTGGTCTCTTTTTATTTCATTTCTGGCTGCCCCCGATTCATTCGGAAGCCCCCTCACCTGTAAGTGCAGTGCTTTCGGGATGGGTTGTTAAATTAGGATATATTTTCCTTCTTAAAATAATACCCATGGAATCAGGTAATACCTTTTTATTTCTTTTAGGAATGGCAATGGTTGCTTATGCAGGTTGGCAGGCTCTTGTTTCTGCTGATTTTAAAATAATGCTTGCTTATAGTACAGTAAGTCAGCTTGGTTTTATTGCTATTGCAATAGGTACTGGTGGTGAATATGCATATTTAGGGGCTGTGCTTTATATAATCGCACATGGATTTGCAAAAACTACCTTATTTATTAGCACAGGTATCTGGCAGAAAGAGTTTGACAGCAGGATTATCTATGATTACAAAGATGCTCTGGTAAGAAGACCATTTACATCAATTGCTACAATTACCGCACTTTTATCTCTTGGCGGCTTAGTTTTTACTGCAGGTTATAAGAGTAAATATCTTATCAAATCAGCTCAGAATCCAGGTTTATTATCTACTGCAGTATTTTTTGTTTTTGGACTGCTCAGCTTTTTATATGCTGCAAGAGTTATATACTGGATTTTTATAAATGAGCAAGATTACTCTGATTTTTTTAATGATCTGAAAAAAAGAAGAAATAATTATCCAATTTTCAGCACTGATTTACTTGCATTATTGATTGGAGTGCTCGGTATAATATCAGTTTCTATCTGGCCTGAAATGCCGGGGCAAATACTAGAATCACTGGCAGTAAAGGATTTTCACAATTTAAGCGGAATTAGAGATACAGTATTATTTATATTATTATCCGCCTATATTTTCAATAATAATCAGTTCTTTAAAGTTGCGGCAAGAGAAAATCTTTCTTTAGAAAATTATTTCCAGCAGACACTCAGCTTTATATATGGTATGAGCCGTAAAAGTATAAAATTGGATACAGAGAAGATTTTTGAGACATTTTTTATTGAAGCTATTTTTGCTGCTTCAAGATCTCTGCGCAAATTTGTTTATCAGGATTTTACAGTACAGCTGCTCTGGATTCCGATCTTTTTAACATTACTGCTTTTCTGGCAGCAGATTTATATGTATTTTTAAATTTAAAAATTACATAAACTTGACATTTTATATTGTGAGATGATACTCTGAAAAGGAAATTTAAACAGTAAATAGGAGTGGTTAGATATGGCAGATAACTTTTTGACAGATAAAAAGTTTATACTGATTATTTCTACAGTGATTTTGTCTATCATTATTCTTATGTCAGCTTCTTATTTTCAGCAGGAGCTTGTAGAGCCATTTCTGATTCTTCTTGTAATATTCAGCAGCAGTTACTTTAGTTATAAGGGAGCAGTGTTTTCTTTAACTACTGCAATTTTGCTTTTATTTATTCAGGATTTTATTATTTTGGAGGCAGATTCTGCTGATCTTTTGATTGAAACAGCTGTTTTAATAACTGCGGGAATATTTATTGTTGAACATTCACGTTCTTTAAAAAAACAGAATGAAAAAAATTCTAAAATGGCAGAAAAACTGAAAAGGATAAACAGAGCCTATTCTCTGCTTACAGATGTGAATCAGATCATTAACCGGACCCAGGATAAAAGTGAATATTTTGATGATATAGTAAAATTAGCTGTGGAAAAAGGTGATTATCTCCATACTTGGATTGGCAGCTGGAATGCTGAAAAAGATAAACTAGATATAGTTAGTTATTATTCCAGAGAAAATCAATATTTTAAAAAAGGCAGTTTAAAAACATTTAATAAGGGTGGTAATTGTCCAGCATTACTTGCTGTTGAGAATAAAAAATATATTGTTTCTAATGATATTGTACTTGACAAAAGAACAGGAGATTTATCGGATTTTTCAAGTGAAAATAGATGCAAATCAGCTGCAGCTTTTCCTATCATTGTAGAGGAAGAGCTTTGGGGTGTAATGACACTTTATTTAGAAGAAAAATACTTCTTTGATGCTGAAGAAATAGATCTATTAAAAGAGCTGACCCAGGATATCGCTATGGGCTTAAAATCAATCAGAG
>JAGYNO010000018.1 GCA_018399955.1 Halanaerobium sp.
TATGTTTGTAACACCATAAAAATAAATTAATTTAAATAAATTAAATAAAAATTAAAATATGAAGAGCATTTATATTATATTGTAATAGCACTAATTTGTCAAAATATTTTTTATCTTTATTGAATCTTTATGCTTCTTTAGCTTTAAACAAATACAAAATTCAAGATTATACTTCAAAATCAATTCTAAAAAGATCGAAGAATATTTTACAAATTATTGTATTCTTTAAAATTTGATATAATAATATCTTTAGCATGTTCAATATGCTGCCCCATCAATATTACCGATTTTTCTACTTCTCTATTTTTCACAGCTTCAAATATTTCAAGATGTTCAAAATAAGCATTTTTGGCTCGCTCTACTCTTGATAGATCTACTATTCTATAGTAAACAAAGCGGTCATTATAATTATTAATAAGCTTAATAAGCCTTTTATTTCCACAATAATTTACAATCATCCTATGCAGCTCGGTATCTGCTTTTACAAACATTTTAACATTTTCTTTATCCAAATCTTCTTTTGCTAATTCAAAAATTTGATTTACTTTTTCAATTTCTTCTTCAGGTATTTTTGCTACGGCCATCTCGGTAGCTGCTTTTTCTAAAACTTTTCTGATATCATATATTTCTTCAATATCTGCAAGAGATATTTCTTTAACATAAAATCCAGTTCTGGGAACAGATTTAATTAGTTCTTCTTTTTCTAAAATAGTAAATGCCTGTCTAACTAAACTTCTGCTGACTCCCATTTCTTCAGCTAAATGTTTATCAATAATTCTTTCTCCCGGCTCTATTTCATGAAAAATTATCATTTTTTTTAGTTCACTGTAGACCTGCTCACCAAGATTTCTATAATCTTCTCCAATCTTATTAGAAAACTCATTTTTATCTTCCATGAGTTCACTTATATTTTCATTAATTTGATCAATATCAATAGTACTCATTGTAAATCCCCCAAATTTAATCTGCTGTTTTTATATAATACAGCAAAAAGTTAAGTATCTATTAAAAAGCTATTACAAAATTATATGAAGTAAATTATTTAAACAATAATAACATAATATAAAACTATTATCAAAAGCAACTTTAAAATCACTGTTAATTGTTAACTGTTAATATATTATATATATAGTATACTGTAATAATTCTGATTTGTCAAAAAATTTTTTAAAGTTTTTTGAATATTTACTTTGTGAATTTTTATACAAATAAATAAAAAAGTAAACCTGCCCGAAGGCAGGCTAATAAATATATTTAAATTTTTATTCAACTCCGGCTTCTACAACAAAAAGTTTAGCAGGTTTATCACTCGTTACAACAAATGAGTGTGTGCTTTTGTTTCCTGTTAATACGGCATCTCCTGCCTTCATTTTTACCAGCTCACCATCAACTGTCATCTCTCCACTTCCCTCTACCATAAAATATATTTCTTCACTTCCATCATGAGTATGTTCACCAATTTGTGTTCCTGGTTCTAAAATTAATTCATGCAGAAAATGAAGTGATGACTCAAAATCATCAGGAAATCCATCAAGATCAGGTAAAGCTTCGTCTTTGCCCATAAATTGAGTGATATACATTTTGCCCTTACCTCCTAAAGTTTCAATATATACCTGTTCTACATCATCTCTACCTCTTTTAATCATTTTATTACCTCCATAATTTCATTTTAACGCTTTTGCGTTTTAAAAAATTTATAAATCTAATAATCAAAACATTAAATTTTTTGAATTAACTATAAATAACATTTTAATTCTCTGGCAGTCCAATAACCTTCTCTTACAGCTTCCATTATATGACCACACCCATTACCTTTACCTAAACTAATAACTTTACTTCCATGAGATTCTAATTCACCTACGAGTTCCGAATTTTCAAGTCTTTTAAAGCCAACTGCACTTAATACATCATCACATTGAATCTCTTTTTCTACACCATTATTTTCAACAACTACTGCATTATCTTTTATTTTTTTTACCAGATGTGAAGTCAATATTTCTATATTATTCTCGGCTACTAATTCTCTTAAATGGGTGCCGAGCATCGGACTAAGTTCTTCAGCAATTTCATCTTTCATTTCCAAAACTGTAACATTTTTATTTTTTTCTCTTAAAAACATAGCAGCATCTAGGCCTACTCCGCTGCCTCCAATTATACATATATCTTTACCAAGATCCTCTGCTCCATCGAGCATTTTTTCAACTGCTATTTCACTTTTCTCTGCTCCTGGAACAGGTGATTTTATAGCTTTTGAACCTACAGCTAGAACAACCAGATCAGGATTAAATTCTTTAATTATTCCTGCATCTGCTTCAGTTGATAAATGTAGATCTACACCCTGCTTTTTGATTATTTTAGTATAGTATGTTAATAAAGCACTAAATTCTGGATTTTTATATTCTGGAATTGATGCAATTTTAGTAAGTCCTCCTATATAGTCATTCTTTTCTAGTAGAGTTACCTTGTGACCTAGACTTGAAGCGGTAATTGAAAACTGTAATCCTGCTGGTCCTGCTCCTACAACAACTATTCTGTTGATGTTATCTGTTTTTTCTAATTTACCTTGATACTCATATCCTAATTCAGGATTAACTGCACATGCTAGATATTTCCCTGTATCTATACTTCCAGTACATTCATTACATCTTATACAGGGTTTTATATCTTCATAGTTTTCATTTATTATTTTATCTGCTAAGTCAGGATCTGCCAGCAGTTCTCTACCAAAATTAATCAAATCTGCCTTACCCTCTTCAACTACATTTTCTGCTATTTCAGGATTAAACCCAAGACTACCTACTGCTATAACCGGAATAGAAACTTCTTTTTTTACTGCTTCTGATAGATAAACTAGTTGATCAAATGGATCTCCCTGCATCGGAAAGTGCTTTAAACTTTCATAATTACCATGTGTAACATCTAAACAGTCAACTCCTTCCTTTTCTAAAACACGTGCATATTTTATACCTTCTTCTAAAGTCAATCCTCCAGGTGATGACTCTTCCGCACTCATACGGAAGAAAAGTGGAAAATCAACTCCAACTTTTTTACGTATTCTGCGTATTATTTCTACAGCAAAACGGCATCTATTTTCAAAATTTCCTCCCCATTTATCTTCACGCTTATTTGTAAGAGGTGAGATAAATTCTTGAATTAGATAACCATGTGCACCATGAAGTTCCACACCATCAAAATCTGCTTTTTTAGCTCTCAATGCAGCTTCAGCAAAATCTTCAATAGTTTCTTCAATTTCTTTTTCTGTCATAGCTTTCGGCATATCTCCACCAACTTTTGATTTTACAGCTGAAGGAGCTAAAGGAGATCTGCCTTCAAGATTTGAACTGAAAACCTGTCTTCCAACATGGTGAATTTCTGGTATTATTTTAGTTCCATATCTGTGTACTCTTTTAGTTAGTTCATTTAAGCCTGGTAAAAATCTATCATCATGAATAGCAATTGGATTACCATAAATTCTGCCCTGTTTCCAGTTGATACAAGTATTTTCTAAAATAATTAGTCCTACACCACTTTTGGCTCTTCTCAATATATACTCTATAAATTTATCTGTTACCTCTCCAGATTCACTCGCATATTTTGTAAACATAGGTGCCATAGAAATACGATTTTTTAATTTCATGTCTTTAATAGTAATTGGCTCCAATAATTTTTTGCCCATATTTTTCATTCCTTTTAAATTTTTTTAAAATAAATTTTTGATTATTTAAAGAAATACAAAGTGACTTCTAGACAACACGTAAAAAATTTAGTCATGTTTTTTCTTGAACCCTCCTCAGGAACCCGCCGCTGTTTGTCTGCAGTCTTTAGCTTCTATCACCTCCAACAAATATTTTTGTCATTATAATACTGTCAAATAATAAGAAAGAAAACCACAAAAAATTAAAATGGGACTGAAGAAAACCATCTTTTAAAAAGGTTTTCCTCAGTCCCATAAAATTACAGTTCAAAGGTTCGTCCACTTAAAGTTCTCGATACCTGGCCAGATTCAGAAGTATTACTTCCTTCCCCCGTTGGCAACTGATTATCTAAAATCAGTCTTTTCCTTTAAGCTTCATACGATTTAACTATATTAAATTTTATTAATGTTAACAATTAACATTTAGTTTACATAAATTATAAACAATTAATTTTAAAATGTCAAGTATTTATTTCAAGAATTTTGCAAATTTTAATACTTTATTAATTAATCAATTACAAAAAAAAGGCAGAAACCCTGTTAGTATAAGGTTCCAGCCTTCTAAATAATCTAAATCAACTAAATAATATTTACCTCCGAAGTGTAGCCCGCAATTTATTCTCATTATTTAATATATCAAATAAATCTTTAATATCTCTAATAATAAGATCAGCATTTCTGAGTGCATCTCCAGCAGCACCTTCACTTCCTATTAGAGCAATCCCTAATGCAGCATTCTTAAGCATTTCTGCATCATTGTTTCCATTACCAACTGCAATCACATTTGAACTACCAATTGATTCAATATAATTTTTCTTGAAAAGTGCTCCTTCATCTGCTTTATCTAATACAAGCTCAGCATTGATTTTATCAATAATCTCAGAAACTGTGCCAAATGTATCAGCTGTTATAATATTGACTTCAAAGTTATCAGCTAAATTATTAATAGCTTTTTCTACACCATCAAGCAATTTACCATCTTCAGCAATTGTACCATTAAAATCAAAAACTATCTTATCAAGCTCTAAACTATCATAATTAGGAATATCAATTTTCATTATATCCACTCTTTTCCTATAAAAAAGCTGGTTTTAATATAAAATTATTTATAAATAAATAAAAAGTCTCCAATTTCAACACCAAGAATTTTTGCAATCAATTCACATTTAGCCTTTAATAAATAATATATCTCCTCTTCCTCTTGATAAAGACCTTCTAAATTCCCCTGACCTTTGCTTAAAACAATATCTGCTTTATTATATGCCGCTAAAAATTCAGAATTAGCAGTCTGCATAAGCATACCAGGTGCTTTACTCCCACTGCTAATAATATCAGCATATTTATCTATACCAATTTCTAAAGCTTCCTTTTTTGTTATGTCATTTAAAATAGGAACTTCTCTTACAGCATATGTAATATTTAAATCATAATTTTTTAATTTTTGCAGCAGCAGTTTATCAAATAATGCTTCACCAGTATTATCCGCTATAAATAGTATTGCTTCTGCCTTATCAATATCATCTAAAAACATATTATAATCACTGACCTTAAATGAATGTTTTAAGGCTCGCTCAATATTCTCTTCAATCTCAACATTCAAACTAACACCTGCATCAATAGAATTCCCCATTGCTGCCATAAGTAGTGCTGCTAAAAAAGGATCTTCTGCATTTTTAATTTCTTTTTTTACCACATTTAATATTTCAGCAGCTTTTATTAAATTATTTTCTTTCACTTTTTTATAAGGGTCATCTACTCCACTTACTTTTTTTATATAGGCTTGAATATCAGCTGAAAGTTTAGGAGCACTTATATCTTTCTCTACTGCTCCAGGTATCAATTGAGCATATTTTTTCATTATATCTTTTTGAATATTTTCATCTCCTGTAACCATTCTTGCTGATTCCAGAGTTTGTCTGCAGATACAGGGCAGACAGTCAATTTTCAATTTCATCATATCACCTCTAAAAAAGTGTATAATATTTATGAACAAATGTCAATAATACATATTCATGCTTGAATTTTTTTTAGCTCTTTATATATGTATATGGTGTGAATAGATTTGATTATCCCCAGAGAGGATCATTACCAAACTGTCTGCGGAGCTTTTCTTGATCCTGAATATCTCTTGGAAGATTTTCCATAATGTTCCCTTTTTTAAATGAAAATAAATAATTTCTGCAGTAGGACTTTATAATCTCATAAGCCCATGAAATCTCTTCCATTTTTTTTCTGCATTCCTGCTGTTTACCCTGACACTGATCAGGGTGCCATTTTTTTGCTAATATTCTATATTTATTTTTTATATCTTCAAGTGACTCTTTTTTATGCAGCTCTAAAATATCAGCTGCCTTAAGAATATTTTTTGGAGTTAGTTCAGCTATATCCATTATTATCCTCCCATAGTAATATTATAATCTCTTTACATTAAAATTGGTCTTCTTAATTAAAAATTATACATCATTGTCTAAAGATTAGTCAAAAAAACTGCAGAATTTATATTTATTATTTGCTGATTTTTTAAAAATAGTGTTAATTTAGTAAAAAATCTTTTATTGATACTGTAATAGTTTTACTTGATATATATAGTTTTATTTGTGTATCATTAAAGGTAGTTAAAGATTTTAGATTTATTCTGCATTTGTTAAAAATCTATAACTTCAATAAATATATTAATTTTATATAATTATTTGGGGAGGATTAAAATATGAAAATAAATTTTCAAGAAATAATAGATGAATTAAAAAATATATTTTTAAGCAGAACATTTGATGCTTTATTACCTCCACTTATCTTTGCAGTAACTAACAGTATATTTTCTCTAAATATTGCAGTTATTTTTGCTCTTATTACTGCTCTTTCTCTCTGGATTTTAAGAATTATAAAAAAACAAGACTGGAAATACTCTATTGGAGGTCTTTTGATAGTTATTACAGCATCCAGTCTTGCTTTTATAACAAAAAATGCAAGCAATTATTTTATTCCCGGAATAATTAACAGTTCTCTTTTCTTCTTAACAGCTGTTATATCTATTTTCTTAGGTAAACCACTAGCTGCCTGGGCCAGCCGTCTCTCGAGAAGTTGGCCTCTCAATTGGTTCTGGAGAGATGATGTTAAACCTGCCTATAGAGAAGTAACACTATTTTGGGCAGTATTCTTTTTAATTAGACTAATAGCACAAATAGTACTTTACAGGAATGCAGATCCAATTATACTTGCCTGGGCAAATACACTCCTCGGCTGGCCTTTTACAATTTTGATCTTAATTTTAAGTTATATTTATGGAATCTGGAGGCTTAGAAATCTAGGAGGTCCAGGTGTAGAAGAATTTAAATCTGGCAAAGAACCACCCTGGGAAGGACAAAAAAAAGGTTTTTAATATTTTTATCTTAAATTAACATACTTAATAATTATTTAAAAAAGATAAAACCCAGCCTGCTCAAAGCTTTATACCTGGAGTAAGCTGGGTTTTAAGTATGGGATGAAAAATTTTTAAAATCTATATCATCACTGCTTAACAGCGTGTACAGTTTTCTAGTAGATATTTTTCTGCTTCAGCTGACCAGAGGCCATTATTTTTTTCAATAATTTCTGCAAGATCAGCAAATATTTCAGCTTGAGCTGCCTTATCCTTAAATTCATCAATTGCTGTTAATTCCATGTCAATACCTGTATAAATAAGCTTTTTCCCGCCAGGTATATCAGGGAGATTCATTATTGTATCAGCCGCACTGTTTAAACCACCAACATGTGTCACCATAGTTGCAGGATTAAGTTTATTCTCTGCAGACATTTTTAAAGCCTCTCTCATATCATCATCATTACCACCAGTGGAACCCATTATTTTTGTGGGGGTATAATGGATATTATAGAAGTTAACTTCTGCTTTGAACTCTTTATCTGTTGGCCCAGCAAAAAAGTTCATACATCCATCTTTGCCAAGTATCTGATCTCCCTGTTCAACAAGTGCCCGAACAGGTGCATAAACAAAAACATCATCATAACCTTTACCATCTGTAATATCTATTAGTTCAGCAGGTACATCATCCATTTGAGAAGTATTGACAAAATGCAGCTCCACACCCTGTTCTTCTGCCTCTTCCTGTGTAAATAAAGAAGCTGCTCGATCAAGTCTATCCTGATTTATATCAGTCACTACTACTTTAGAAGGCTTTCTATCTGCATGGAGAGCATAATCGATTGCTCCAAGACCCATTGGTCCAGCTGCACCTAATAATGCCACATTACCACCTTCAACAATACCCATTTTATGAATATAATTATTGTCCTCAGTGTGATAAACAGCATGATAGCCGCCAATAATACAGGACATAGGTTCTGAAAGTGATGCCTCATAAAATGCATCTCCTTCATAATTTAATAGATAACCTAATTCCATTACTTCCTGGGGAATTACTGCATACTCACTGTTGCCGCCAAAAAACTGATAGGAATAACCAGGGGCATATGGACTGCCTTTATAGTTTAATGCAGGCTGCACTGCAAATTTTTGACCAACTTCATATTGGTCTTTCCATTTTTCACCTACTTTAATTATCTCTCCAGAAAACTCATGTCCTGTTAATGTTGGATTATCTGCAACATCATCTGGGACTCTTTTATGTCGTGCACCCTGAATAACAGCCTTATATGTCGACATACAGATACTGTTAGAAACGATTCTTGCTAAGATTTCATCTTCTTTAATCTCAGGAAGATCAAATTCTTCCATTCTCAAGTCATTTTCACCATATAACCTTACTGCTCTTGTTTTCATTTTTTTTCCTCCTTATACATTGCAATTATGCCTTATTGTTAATCTGGAATGCACCACATCTAAACTATGCTGCATTCCAGATAACCTTATATTTATTATTGAAGTTTACAATCTTTTAAATTAAAGAGTGAACTTTTTGTAAATATAGTCCAAATCATCTGTTGTTCTTAATTTTTCTGCATTATCATCATCTTCAATCATTTCAGAAAGATTTGCCAGAACTTTGAGATGCTCATTACCAAGTCCTGCAATTCCGATAACTAAATAAGCAGTTTCGCCTTCAAAATCTACTCCATCAGGGAACTGAAGAATAGAGATACCGGTCTTTTTAATCTTTTTCTTTGCCGCCCCAACTCCATGTGGTATAGCTACACCCTGACCAATATAGGTTGTCAGATCTTCTTCTCTTTCCAGCATTGCATCTATATAGTCTTCATTAACATAGCCGCTTTCATAAAGCAGTTCGCCTGCCATCTTTATCGCTTCATCTCTAGCAATACTTTCTAAACCTAGCTTAATATTTTCTCTTTTTAAAACATCAGAACCTAATTCTCCATCTTTGTTTTTTTCATCTACTTGATCACTGGTCTTTTTAGTTTTAGATTCTTCAGATTTTTCTCTGGTAATTCTATCTACAAGCATATCATAAGCTGGAGTCTGCAAAAAGTCATCAATTGAGATATGCTCTGCATTTGGTGCAGCTTTCTTTGCTCTATCTGTAAGATTTTTATGAGTAAGTACAATCTGTGCATCCTGTGGTATTTCTTCAATAGCCTTGTTTGTTACAGAAATATCTCCTGCACCAGCCTGTTCTAATTTTTTACGCAGTCTGCTTGCTCCCATTGCACTAGATCCCATACCTGCATCACAGGCAAAGATTATCTTGTTGATTTCATCAGCACTGTATTTTTTATCTCCTGCTTCAACACCTGCAGACTTTTCAGTATGCAGATCTCTCCCTTTAAGATCTCTAATCTGATTTTGTGCGGAATCAAACTGCATATCTTCTCCCCGATCAGCTGATCTTTTGATAAAGAAAGAAGCAATCAAGAAAGAAACAACTGCTGAGATTGTAATACCTACAAGCACACCAAAATAATTACCTCTAGGAGTCATTGCCATATAAGCAAATATACTTCCTGGAGAAGGTGTTGCAACAAGACCTGAACCAAATAAATTAAATGTAAAGATTCCACTTGCTCCACCACCAATTACTGCCAGCAGTAAAGATGGCTTCATCAATACATATGGAAAATATATTTCATGAATTCCACCAAAGAAATGAATTAAAATTGCACCAGGGGCTGATTGTTTAACCATGCCTTTTGAGAAAACCCAGTATGCTAATAATATACCTAAACCTGGACCGGGATTGGTTTCAAGCATAAAGAATATTGATTTTCCAACTTCTGAAGCCTGCTGTATTCCCAAAGGACTTAATACACCATGGTTAATTGCATTATTTAAAAACAGAATTTTTGCAGGTTCTACAAAAATTGAAGCTAAAGGAAGCAGACCTCTGCTTACTATCCATTCAACTCCAGCACCAAGTGCTGTATTTAAGCTAAGTACAATTGGCCCGATAATCTGATATGCTAAAATTGCGAGTGCACCACCAACAATTCCTGCTGAAAAGTTTGCCACTAACATTTCAAATCCTGATTTTATATTACCTTCAAACATTTGATCTACTTTCTTGATGGTATATCCACCAAGTGGACCCATGATCATTGCACCGATGAACATTGGTATATCAACACCTACTATAACTCCCATGGTTGCAATTGCTCCAATTACTCCACCTCTTATTCCGGCAACCAAACGTCCACCAGAAAAAGCTATCAGTAATGGCAGCAAATAGGTAATCATTGGTCCTACCATAGCTGCTAAATTTTCATTAGGTGTCCAGCCTGTTGGTATAAATAGAGCTGTAATTAAACCCCAGGCAATAAACGCTCCAATATTTGGCATTACCATTCCACTTAAAAATCTTCCAAAACCCTGTATTTGATCATGAATATTACTTTTTTGCATTTAATTCTCCTCCTTATGATATTCCATTGTACTTTTCTCCTGTAAAAATTGATCAAAATATTCCGCTAATTCAAAGTAAATTTCATTTTTATCTCCTGAATTTATTGATTTAATAAAGTCTTTGCTTTCTATTAGTAATCGACTTATCTCACTTAGTACTTCTCTACCCTGTTCACTTCTGTGCATTGGAACTGCCATAACTACAACAATATTAATCTTATTTATTTTATTATCTTTATTAACTAGTTCAAACTCATTTTTTGGTCTTATTATTATAAATTTTAATTCTTGAACAGATGTGCTTTTACAGTGAAGCAGCATAATATTTTTATGTTCCAAAATAGTGCTCCCAAGTTCTTCCCGTCTTTTTAAATCATTTTCAATTTCTTTGATATCTGAGTTATGATCTGCCAGTTTTTCAGAAGCAAAACTAATTAAATTATTAATATTTTCGTGCTTATAATTGTTATAGATTTCAAAATTATTTAAAACTTCCAGTATTCTCTGATTATAATTGTTTATAATTTCTAATTTTTCTTTTAATGATATTTTATTTGTCTTATGTTTCTTTTTTGCTTTATGAGAAAGAATAAATTCTTTAATTTGCTTCTGATGTTTATTGTTTAAAAGTGGATTAACTACAATTACAGGAAAATTACTATCCTGTATATCCACAGTTGAAATAATTAGATCAACATTCATATCTTCTAATTTTTGATTGTCAAAATCTATTGTAGAAATAAGACCTACAATTTCTAAATTGTCAAATTCACTGCTCAATCTTGAAGCTAATAATCTAGAAGCACCAATCCCACTTGTACATGCAACTGCAGCTCTATATTTAGTTACCGGTTTTCTTTTCCTTTCTACTGCTGAGCCCAGATGCATAGCTATATATGCTGCTTCAGATTCAGGAACTTCTATATTTTCTTCTTCTGCCAGTATTTGAGAACATTTTTTTGAAACTGCAAATAAATCTGTATAATTTTCTTTAATTTCATCCAAAAGTGGATTGCGGATATCTAAATCAAGTTTAATTCTGTGAATCGTTGGTTCTAAATGTCTTACTAGTCCAACTAAAAGCTGTTCATCATCTTCAAGATATATTCCAAGTTCTAGCTCTGCCTTTTCTATGATTTTTCTGGTAAGAAATACAAGCCTGTAATCTTCTGTCATCGAAACTTGATCACTATATATTCCACCACGTCCTTTACTACCCTTAAGGTGCATCGTTACATAACCAATTTCAGCTTCAGGTATTTCTACAGAAAATGCATTAGCAATAGATTTTACTAAACCTGAAGCTATTACATATTCTTTATTCTTTTTTAATTCATCCAAGATTTTAGGTTTTATGCTTATTTTTTCACCTTTTTTTATTCTTTTTAAAGCAATAGCAAGATGAACCATAAGTGCAATATAAGAATCATCAGCCATCTTATACTCCAGATTTTCTTCAATTTCTTGAATAAATCTATCTAATATATGAATAGTATCAAGGCTAATTAAATTTAATAGTCGGCTTCTAGACAGACTTTCACGAGTCGTTTCTGTGCTATCTTCAGAAAATTTATTCTGCATTAGGTTAAATAATTCCTGAAGATTTAAATTTTCGTATAACAGATTAATGCTTGCTCGGCGAATATCTGTTTCTTTACCTTCAATAAATACCCCAAGACCTGGTTTGCGGACTAATTTTAATTTGTATGCTTTTACCCAATCTTCAATTTCATCTAAGTCATGACTTATTGTTGCTTCTGAAACATTTGTCAGCATCGTAAAATTAAATAGTTTTGTCGGCTGCTGTGATTTTAACAGTTCAGACAAAATGATAACTTTTCTTTCTTCAGGTGAATAATAATTTTCTACATTTTCAATATTTAATAGGTTTTTGATATTTGCTTTTTCTTCTTTACTGCAGTCCAGCCGAATCCCGGTCCCCTTTTTTTTATCAAGCTTATAATTATGTTTATTCAGCCATTTTTGCACTTTAGGCAGCTCTCTTAAAATTGTACGCGAACTTACTTTGACTTGATCTGCAATATTTTCAACTACAATATAATCATCATTTTCAAGAAGAATCTTTAGAATCTTTTTTGTTCTAGAACTTATTTTCATTTTCAATTCCTCCAGAGTAATTACTTTCAATTTTCAATTGTTTTCGTTTTCTAAAAATTAAAAGCTTTAAGTGTCAGAATATTGATAGTTCACATTATTAATATTTGTCACTTAAAATATTTGGTATACCTTCTCTTTGTTTCAGCGCTAATTTAATTTTACAGCTTAATTATTGAATATACAAGAAAAAGAAATATATATATGTCAGTTTTGATAACTGACATAATTTATAATCTTCAATTATGTCAGTTAAAGTAAGTCCAACTTAAAAAAAGAGCTGGTCTATTTTAGACCACCTCTTAAAAAATATACTATATATTATTTTTGTTTACTATTGTTTAAGTTTATCTACGCTTGCTTTATTCTCTAATTGATAAGATTATTTTTCTTTTAATTATATTTTTCTTTAATTATACCGGATTTATATGCATCAAGTAGTTTGATTAAATATTCTACATCTTCTCGTAATTTGGCTCCATTATCAGTATCATTAATTTTTAATTTTTCTTCAAAACGATTAACCCTCATTGAATCTACAGTATCATTATTACCGTTTTTTAGAGCTTCCGCCTTTGAAATAAATGGCTTATGAGAAATCAACCTCAGTTCAGAGTGGTTGTAAATTAAAGTATAACCCGCTATACCAGTTTTTTTATGGTAAGCAGCTGATATACCTCCATCTATTACAAGCAGCCTACCATTTCCTTTAATTGGACTCTCTCCTCTTTTTTCTTCTACAGGAGTATGCCCATTTATAATTCTACCCTTATTTGGATTCATATCAAATTCTTTTAATATCATCCTACATACTTCTTCTGTTTCTCTGAGTGAATAATATGGATTTTTATTTTCTTTATATAATGATTCATCATCTTCATCTGTAAAGTATCTCAAAAAAGTTGTCATTCTATCTTTACCAAATAAAGGAGAAAATTCTCCCCTCCATAAATACCAAAGCCAGTCTCTTTGATCAACTTTGCCTTCTTTATAAGAATAACTCTGGCGGACTATATCCTGGAAAAAATCAAGCAAATCTTTACCGCTAGCAGTTTTTTCTCCAATGTTTACACAAGAAAAATCTCCATTTTCATCAAGTGGTACACAACCATGGAAGAGAAGATTTCCATTGTATTTTTTATACATACTTCCATTATTGAATAAGAATCTAATGTCTTCCTGGAGCTTATCATTATTTTTAAAAGAATGACTTAGCTGATTAATTACTTCCTGTTCTTGGGCATTCAGTTTATAAGGGTCATCAGGATCAATGGTGGGAAAGTGCTTATCTGTAAGTTCATACTCTTTACCATCAAGATTAATTACTCCTCTATCATAATCTATTTTTTCAAGATAAAGTGCTTCATTCATATTAAATTCAGAACGCCTTTTAATTAAATTTCCTTCTAATTTAAATTGAATTACTGCTATGGCTTTCTGCATCTGTGAACTTATTAATTCTTCTTGATCATCAAGTTCTTTTTCAATTAGTTTTGGGCAAAATATATCACAATCATCATAATCATAGTAATCCATTGCTAATCTTGCAAGAGGTCTCATGTTTATTCCATAGCCCTCTTCAAGCATCTCTAAATTACCATATCTTACTGTCACCCTGATTGCTGTTGCAATAAGTGCTTTTTGTCCTAAAGCAGCACCCATCCAGAGTATGTCGTGATTACCCCACTGAACATCTACATCATGATGTTCTTTAAGCTCTGCAATAATCTTGTGGGGATGAGAGCCTCTATCAAAAATATCTCCAACAATATGCAGTTTATCTATTGTAAAACGCTGAATCAATTTAGCTAGAGAGATGATAAAGTTTTCTGCCTGTCCAATTTCAATGATTGTTGAAACTATTTTATCATGATAATCTCTTTTATTAATGTCATCTTCTTTTAAATGCATCAGCTCTTCTAAAATATAAGCAAACTCTTTTGGGAGTGCTTTTCTCACTTTTGAACGGGTATAAATTGCAGAAACCTCTTTACTAAGTTTTATTGCTCTATTTAAAAACAAGGTGTAATCTTCTTTGGAAATCTCACCTTTTTTCCCTCTAATCTCATCTAATTTTTCCTCAGGATAGAAAATCAAAGCTGCAAGTTCTCTCCGCTCTTCTTCAGAAATCTCTCCTTCAAAAATGTGATTTATTTTATATTCAATCACACCAGATGCAGTATTCAACATATACTGAAATGCTTCATATTCTCCATGTAGATCTGTTATAAAAAGCTCTGTACTTTTAGGCAGATTCAATATCGCCTTTAAATTAATAATCTCAGTACTTACAGCTGGAATATTTGGGAACTGCTCTGAAAGCAATTTTAAATATTTTATTTCATTCATTGTAAACTCCTCTCATTTAATATTCTAAAGTTTAATTAAAATAATAATATCTTTTAAAGATTAGTTGAATTTGCTTAAGGATAGATATATTAATTAAATTCAAAAATCATTTGATAAGCAAGCCTTTTTGACCCTGTATCTGTATAAATTATGCCGCAGTAAATAAAATCATTTTTTTTAATCAATCTCTGCATTGATAAATTATTTTGATGAGTATCGATTCTTATTGTACTAACACCATTATCGAAAGCTAATTTTTTTAATTCCTTGATCAGCAGAGATCCAATACTTTTGCCCTTATATTTTTTTGCTACTGCCAGACGATGAATAACTGCATATTCATTATCATTAAGCCACTGACCATCATATATTTTTTGATAAGTCTTATCTTCACCAAAAACAAAAGCTGTAGAGGCAATTATTTTCTTATCTTTTTCTATAACATAAGAATTTTTTGATTTGATATCATTTTCTATAGTTTTTCTATCAGGATAATTATTCTGCCACTGATCAATATTATTATTTTTTAAATAATTCTTTGCATCTTTTATAATCTCCATTATCACTATGAGATCATCTAATTTTGCCTGTCGAAACAGCATCTTTATTTTTCACCTCTGCTAATAATAATATCAGTTATTTATAGAAAAATAAACCTTCTAAACAAAGATAGAGGATATTTAATCTACTTATATATATATATATAGTTCTTGATAATAGTAACTTTTCCTGCATGATAAAAATGATTATAAGGAAAATTGATATTATTTTTTAAATTTAGAGCACTCCCCACCAAGGTAAAAATTGATCTAAAATATAGGCAAGCCCCGTAGAAAGAATAAATCCAATCACAGCAATAATTACTCCGTGTTTAAACATTGTTTTTAAATTAACACCATAGCCTGCACTTACTGCAAGACAGCCATTACCTGATGCAATAGCAAAAGACAGATTAACAGAAACAGTCAATAGTAATATAATTGGAACAGGATTTAATCCCTGAGATATAAACAACTGGATTATTACTGGCAGCAGTAAAGCTGCAGAGGCTGTATTAGTAGATATATTTGTAAGTAAGGCTGTTACACCACCAAAAACAAGAAAAGTTAAAATACCATAACCACTTGCAAAAAAGCTGAGGTTATTACCGATAATTTCTGCTAGACCCGAAAATTCCAGTACTTTTGCAAGTGCTAATGCACTTGGCCAGACTATCATTACTGTTATCGGAAAATGTCCCATGCTTTTTATTGATAATACATTTTCTTTTTCTTCTGTTGGTATAAAAAATAATAAAAATGCAAGACTAAAAAATACAAAAGCAGGATCTAAAAATGGAAATAATTTAGAATATAGTGGTTCTAAAAAAGCTGAAGCAACTGCTAAAACAAAAACAAGTGCAGAATATATCTCTCCTTTTTTCATTTTCCCCATTTTATCTAGCTCTTTTTGATATACTTCTTTGGAGCCAGGTAATTTTACATCCTCAGATTGTAAGATATGACTTATGTAAAAACCAATAAATGGAATAAACATTAGTGTAAATGGAAGCATTCTCATTGTCCATTCATAAAAATATATTTTTCTGCCAACAGCCTCATTTAGAAATTCGTAAATCAAAAGATTCTGTCCACCACCTAATGGTGTAGGTAAACTTCCAATAGAAGCTCCCCAGGCAATTGCCAGCAAAATATTTGTTGCTGCTTTATTATTCCATCTTTTTGTATTTGAATCATAACCTAAATAGTGGAGTAATGTCACAGCTACTGGCACAAAGACAGCTGCAGTAACAGTATCAGCAATGATTGAGCTTAATAATGCCGAAATTAAAAACCAAGCCCATATCTGTTTGCGGGCACTATTACCAAAAAACGAGAGTATTTTGAGTGATAATCTTCTCGCAATACCCCATCTCTGCCAGGCTGCTCCCATTGCACAGCTTCCTGCAATTAAAAAGACTATTCTATGGCTGAATACCCTCACTATCTCTCCAACAGGAGCTACAGGTATAAATGTTGTAACAAAAATCGGGACTAAAGCTGTGATTGCAACCGCAATGTGACCACTTGTCCACCAAAAAGCCATCCAAATCAAAATTCCTAATCCGCCCCTTGCCTGCCAGTCTAATCCGGGAATTGGCAGCAAAAATATGATAAGGAAAATTAAAGGCCCCAAAAGAATATATGAAATTTTATCCATGTCTACACCAAAATTATCTACTAAAAATCTTCCTTCTTCCTGTAATTCTTTTTCTTCTTCTTCAATATACTTAATTTCCTTATCCATACAAAAATAACCTCCTAAAATTATTAAAAAATACTGAAATCATTTTCAATATTTTTATTAATACTATATTATTACTTCACCATATTAAAGCAAAATCCTCTAAAATATTAAAATACTTCCTCTACAGCAGCTTGCTTAGAATTAATTATTGGACTACTTTAAAAGAAGTATCTTAATTAATGACTATATATATTTACTTTTTAAACAATCTATTATTATCTAATTAATTTATATTGATTATATCTTCTAAAATATTTTCTGTTTGATAATAATGCGATCCTCGCCAGTAAATTTTAGAACAATCTGGACAAATTTTAAATTCATCATAATACTTTTTTGTTTTCTCCTTGAGTTTATCTATAATTTTTTCTTTATCTATATCAACCAAAACTGAATTACAGTTAACACATCTGCTCTCTTTTCTTTTATAGTATTGAGCTAGATCATAGCGCTTAAAAACCTGTTTAAGCTGTTTTTGAGGATCATCATATTTAATAAAACAACCCCACTTAACTTTTTTTCGCATTAAAAGACCGAGATCTCTTGTTAAGATAATCCTATTTTCTTTTTCGGCAATTTCTACAATTTCACTATCACTGTAAATATTACTATATAAGGTGTCAAAATTAAATCTTCTTAAAAATCTGGCAAGTTTACCTAAATGGACATCAAGTATAAATTTTGGTTTCAAAGGATATTCTTCCTGCAGCTTATAATCTTCAGGTAATTTAATATTATAAAAATATGGGTATATAGAAAATTGATCATTCTTTTGAACCAGATAAGAAAATTCAACTGGATTTCCATTTTTTAAAATAAGAGCTATTTCAGTATGTGGGATTCCAAGAGATTCAATTCGATCTTTGATGCTGGGATGCCCTCTGTAATAATGAATATAATATTTATTATTAACTATTGGGCTATCTGTTTTTCCTGCTAATTCTAGATTATTCGTATTTTCAATATCTATAAAATTATTTAGTTCAGCATAAAATCTAAATTCAATTTTATTTATAATAACACCTCCATATGTATTAATCCACGGCACTTTCTGATCTTCTTTCCTGAATCATCAAATCTGCTTCCAATATCCAATCATCACTTAAATATTTTCTGCCAACCCAAAGGCTTCTTCCTAAAAAATCAAATGGTATAGCTATCAATACTCCCAATAATCCTATATCAAAAACAACCGCAAGCAAATAGCTCAAACCAAGTTTTAATAATGTCTGGCTGATCAAATTTCCATACAATGCTGATTTTGTATTTCCTGCCCCATTTAAGTGTCCAGCTAAAACCCCGTATATCGTAATTAAAGGACCACCAACACTAAAAGCTTTTAAAAATTGAACGGCCATTTTTAAACTAGCTTCATTTTCTCCAAATAATTGTACCAAATATGGTGAAGTAAAGAATATCATAAATGAAAAAGATCCTATTGAAATAATAGTTAAAATAATCATTGCTTCTACTGTTCTTTTACTTTGATCAACTTTACCTCCACCAATTTTTTGTCCACTCATTATTGTCGTTACAGTATAATAAGAGCGATGCATTGGAGCTATCAGCTGTTGAAAAATCCTTCTTGCTATGTGGAAAGCTGCTGCTGCTTCTGTACCAAATAATAAAATAATTGAATTAAAAGGAAAAGTAATAAAACTCTGGTAGAAGCCCTGCAGTATTTTCGGCATACTGACTTTAAATAATTGTTTAATAATAGTAAAATTCCAATGTCTTATAGGGTTTTTTATATTAAATTTGCTTTTTGGGCTCATAAAGATGAGAATAAAAACTACTGCAGAAAAAGTCTTGGCTGTAAATGTTCCTATACCAACTCCAGTTATCCCCATTCTTGGGAATCCAAATAGTCCCAGTGCAAGTACAGCAGAAATTATAATATTCATTGCATTAGCTGCAACTTCTACAAGCATTGGTGTTTTGGTATCACCACTTCCCTGTAATGCTCTAGCTGATATAATTGCTGCAATTCTAAATGGTGCTGCAGCAAAAATAATTAATAGATATTGAGCTCCCAATTTGATAACTTCAGAAGAAGCTCCCAGTACAGCTATCAGCTCTTCAGGAATAATAATACCAATAAATATAAAGGGAATACCCATAATAAAAGCTACATAGATGACCTGTGACAAAATAATATCTTTATTTACATCTGCCAGCAGTGAATTACTCCCACTTTCCTGAGATATTAATGATATGCTGCCGGTTCCTAGACCAAGACCAATTCTTAAAATTATACTTTCCCATACATCCCCAAGTCCAACTGCCGTTACTGCAGCTGGACCAAAAAAACCCATTAATATCATATCTGTTGTCCGCATAGCAGTTGTAAATATATGATTAAGCATAACTGGCCAGGCTAAAATTAATGCTTCTTTCCAGATTGGATAATATACACCAAAATATATCAATTAAAACATCTCCCATTAAAGATAGAATAATGATATCACATTTAAATACTATTTTTAAATAAAATATTTTACATATTAGATAAAATAGTGTTTGAATCTTCAATATAGAAGATTGAATTTATTTGCTCTGAATTCACCAGATAAATATAAGTTAATAAAAATAAGAAAAACCCTATAACAAAAAGTGCTGCTGGCACTGTTCGACTATAGGGATATCTAAAACTTTAATTTAGTTTTTGAAAATTATTTTATTATACTAAAGCGATTTCTAAATAAAATTTTATGAATTTAATTTGAAATATTTTAAAAACCTATTTTATAATTCTAGAATATCTTCAAGCTCTGACTTTACTTCATCTTTTTTACAATTTCGCTTATGAAGAGTTTCTTTTTCCTCTAAACCTGCTATCGCCCTGTGAATTTCAAATCCAGTTAAATCATTAAGTTCTTCAATAATTCTATATTCATCTTTAGTAATATTTTCATTTTTTAAAGATTCTAAAACTGCTCGGCTAAATTTATAAGGACTAGCAGTAGAGTCTACCACTGCAGTTGTATAATCATCAGTTTTACTTCTGTATTTTGATAGAGAATCGATTCCCACTGCAGTATGAGGGTCAATTAAATAATTATATTTCTCATAACTGCTCTTAACAGCAGCTTTAGCTTCATACTCAAAACTGAATTCTCCTACAAACTTTTCTTTTATTTTATTTAAGGTATTTTTATCTATTTTAAAGCTACCTGTTTGCTTAAGATCATTATACCATTTATTTATTTTATCACTATCATGTCCTGTTATTTCAAATAAAAATCTTTCTAAATTAGAAGAAATAAGAATATCCATAGATGGACTAATTGTCTTTTTAAATTCTCTATTAATATTATATTCTCCCGTGTTTAAAAAATCCGTCAAAACATTATTATCATTAGAAGCACAGATGAATTTTTCTACAGGGAGACCCATTTCAGAAGCATAATATGCTGACAGAATATTGCCGAAATTACCTGTTGGTACAGAAATATTTACATTTTCTCCCGCCTCTATAGCTCCACTATTTAAAAGTTGGAAATATGCAGAAAAATAATAAACAAGCTGGGGTAAGAGTCTTCCCCAGTTTATTGAATTAGCAGATGAGAACTGATAAGAATTCCTCTTCATTTTTTCTTTAAAATCTTTATCTGAAAAAATTTCTTTAACAGCATTCTGACAGTCATCAAAATTACCCTTAAGAGAAACCACCTCGGTATTACTGCCTCCAGTTGTATTCATCTGGTCTTTTTGAACATGACTTACTCCATCTTCTGGATAAAAAACTATAATTTTAACTCCTTCTACATCTTTAAAACCTTCAAGAGCTGCCTTACCTGTATCACCAGAAGTGGCAACTAATATAACTATTTCATCATTAATTTCTGATTTTTCTGCAGCAATTACAAGTAAATAAGGCATAACCTGTAATGCAAGGTCTTTAAATGCGGCTGTAGGACCATGCCACAGCTCCAATATATATGTATTATCATCTAATTTTACCAGAGGTGTTACATTATCAACCGGAAAATTTTCTTTTGAATAAGCTGCAGCAGCTGATTTTTCTATTTCTTCTCTAGTATAATCTGTTAAAAATTTTTCAAAGATCCAGACAGCAATCTCCTGATAATTCAAATCTTTATTTGAAATAATTTCTTCAAGCCCAAGGGCTGGTACAGATTCAGGAACAAAAAGACCACCTTCAGGAACCATTCCAAGCCTAATTGCCTCTGCAGCACAAACTTTATTATAATTACCTCTGGTACTAATATACTCCATACTTACTACCTCCATATAACAATTTTAAAAATTTATAAATTCTTATTTATTCAATTATCATTAGTTATTATTATACAGAAAGTAGGCTCTGATGTCTATACTTAAATATATTTTTAAATGTTTTTATTTTCCATTTATAATAATTGTTTTTTCTCTTAAACTGATTGAAAAATATAGTGGTAAATTTCTGAATTTTTTTATATAATTAATATATAGCTGGAGGGGGATAAATTATGTTAGAAATACTTTTTTTACTAATATTAATCATTTTAATGATTATTATTATACCACTTTTATTGGACTACCATTATCAAATAAAAATTGAATATGACAGCAGCTTAATCTTATACATTTTTATATCGACATCTCTCTACTCCTATCAGCTAAAAAGATATCCTGGAGAAAGTGGCCTGATAAAAAAATCCAGCATTAACTTTTTGGGTATTAAAAAAGAATATATAAAGAGAAAAGAAAAAGATGAGCAAATAATTTCTTCTTCCCTGAAAAAAACTAAAGCTGAAGAAAAGAAAAAAGAAAAGAAGAATAAAATAAAAGATATAAAAGAAAAGTTTAAGACTGGAGCTGCATTAGCAGGCAAAGAAAATTTAGAACACATCTTCTTCTTTATAATTGAACTGCTTAAAGAACTAAAAGCTGATAAGTTTAGTTTGTTTCTCAATCTATCCTTTTCAGATCCTTATTATAATGGTTTGATTTTAGGCTATTATTATTCATTTAAAGAAATTCTTAAACTCGAAAATTTTAAAATTAAGGTTGACTGGTTTGAGCCAAAATTTAAAACTGATTCAACAATAGAAGGAGAAGTCATCCCCATTAAAATATTATTTACTGTATTTAAATTTATTTTTTCCATACAGAGTATCCGACTATTAGTTGAATTTATAAAAAATAAAAAGAAAAACAGAAGAGCAAAAAAACTCTTTGAGTTCCAATCTTAAGCTAATTAATTACTTAGATTTAAAAATATAATTATTTGAAGGAGTGATTTTGAGTGGATTCAACAAAAGAAGTTCTGCAGTCAATGTATGATAAACTAGACCATTTTTTAAAAACAGAAACTGTTGTAGGTGAGGTTATTGATCTGGGTGAGGTTAAACTAATTCCAATTATTACTGCTTCCTTTGGCTTAGGTGGAGGTATTGGTGAAGAAGATAATAAATCTGGCGGTGGTGGAGGTGGTCTTGGCTGTCGTATTTCTCCAGATGCCATCTTAGTAATTAAAGATGGTAATGTTGAGATGATGCCTGTTCACACTAATAAATCTCTTGACAAACTAATTGACAGTGTTCCTGACTTGATTGAAAAAATCAACAAAGTTAAATCCGAAAAAACTGATGAAGATTAAAGATTAACTGGAAATTTTCTACGTTACGAAAAAAAGAAATATATATTAAAAAAAAATACTCCCCTAACTAAGAGCAGATTAATAAAAATCTGTTCAAATGGGGAGCATTTTTTGTTTAAGTTAAATATATTTAACTGTTCATTTGATTTATAATCTTATTAGATTTTCTTGTTAATAATTCCATCTCTGAATCAGGCAATTGAAAATCTGCTGCGGCTGCATTTTCCTGAGCCTGTTTTTTATTTTTAGTACCTACTAAAGCAGTAGTGATACCAGGTCTAGTGATAGACCAATTTATAGAAATTTGAGCCGGAGTTTTATCATAATTAGCAGCAATTTCTTTGATTAACTGAATTAATTCCTGAACATAAGACCAGTTTTCTTCTTTAAAAAATGGATAAAATTCACTTCTGTTGTCTTTTTCATCATCAAAATCAGGGATTTCAGTATATTTACCACTTAAAATACCCCCGCCAAGTGTACCATAACTTAAAATTCCCATTTTCTTTTCAATTATAAAAGGTAATATCTCATTTTCTAATTTCCTTTCAAGCAGTGAATATTGAGGCTGCAAACTTATAATATCTGTCATGTTAGTAATTTGAGTTAGCAGATCTCTGCCAAAGTTGCTTACACCTAAGTATTTAAATTTACCTTCTTTTTTTAGTTTGATTAATTCTTCAACACTTTCTTCTAAAGGTATATCGGGATCAGGCCAGTGAATTTGATATAAGTCTATCTGTTCAATATTGAGTCGAGATAAAGACAATTCAATATCTTTTCTAATTCTTGAAGGGCTTAAATCCCTTACATAATCTTCACCATCTCTATAAACACCACATTTAGTTGCTATTACAACCTTATCTCTAATACCTTCTATTGCTTTCCCAACAATAACTTCGGAATGCCCATCACCATAGGCTGGAGCAGTATCAATCAAATTAATACCAGAATCAACTGCAGCTCTTAAAGCATTAACAGCCTGCTGATCTTCAATTGAACCAAATGTATCATCTCCATAAGCCCAGGTTCCTAATCCAACAGCAGAAACTTTTAAGTCTGAATCTCCTAAAATTCTATACTTCATATTATTACCTCCAAATCTGAGTTTTTAAGTAAATTTTAGTCTAAAAGTTTTATACAGAGATGTTCATATTGAGACAAAAATTCCTTTAACTCCTCTAAAATAGAGTTAAGATCATCTTTACTATCACACTCAACATTTAAAACTAATACTGGATCATGTAATGACTGTCTAAGTAAAAACCAGTCTTTACCACCACAATTTACTCTTACTCCCTGATAATTATTTGGAGCAAGCTCCCAATTATCCTTTACTTCAACATGGGTTTTTAAATTTTCAAGAATATTAGTACCATAACTCTTAAAATTATCTAATTTAATAGCCATCCTGTATTCATTAGATATTTCTGCTTCCTCAAGATCAGAAATGAGATCACCAATACATCCCCCATTTTCTGCTTTTAAATTTGCAAGCTTTATTAAAACTTTTGCTACCATATATGCACCATCATCCAGAAAATAATTTTCTTTAAATGCTGCATGGCCTGAAGTTTCTATTGCAAGTGGAACTGTAACACCTTCAGCCTCCAGACGTTTTGCTTCATTTATAACATTTTTATAACCTCTTTTAAATCTATGATGTACTCCACCCAACTTATCTTCTATGAATTTTCTTAAACCTACAGAAGTAACAGAATCTGTAACTATAGCAGCTCCAGGATTATTCTCTAAGACAAGTACAGATGCTAAAGCAATTAGACGATTTCTATTTATTGCTCTACCACTGCTGTCAACAACAGCAGCTCTATCCACATCTGTATCAAATATAATTCCAAGATCAGCATTATTCTGCTTCACAGCATTTGTTATTGATTTGACAGCAGTTTTATCTTCTGGATTTGGAATATGATTCGGAAATCTACCATCAGGCTCTAAAAACTGACTCCCAGATATATCTGCTCCAAGATCTTTTAATATTTTATCTGCAAAAAATCCGCCTGCTCCATTGCCGGCATCAACGATAATATTATATCCAGCTAAAGGTTTCTGCTTATCTACTTCTGGGTTCAATTTCTCTCTTATAGTGTTTTTAATGTGTAAAGCATAGTCACTTATTAAATCAATTTCACTTATTAAACTGCTGTCCTGCCCAGAATCATCAATAGAAATAATATCTTCTTCTGATTTTGATGCTGTATTTAAAATAGTTTTAACCTCTTCTTTTTCCAGACCTCCAATATTAGTAAAAAATTTAAACCCATTCCTGTCATAAGGTAGGTGACTTGCTGTAATCATTATAGCTCCATCGTATTTATGACCATCCAATATTGTTGACATAAACATGGCCGGTGTAGATGCCATACCGGTATTATAGACATGAGAGCCTCTTGCTGTAATACCTCTAAAAAGAGATTTCTTTATTTTCTCAGCACTAATTCTTGAGTCATGACCAACTCCTATTTTTAAATCGCTAATGTTTTTATCTTTTTTCTTTGCAAGCCATTCTGCAAAGCTGTAGCCTATTCCCCTAACTGCATCATCTGTTAAATCAATCTCATTAATTTCGCTTTCTACAGCCGTTCCTCTTACATCAGTACCGCTCAATAAATTTAACCAGTTAATCTCAGACAAAATTATCACTCCATTTTTATTTTTTCTTTTTTTCTTAAAATTATCTGTATTAATTATATTTGTGGTTTGAACAAAAAAGTCATATTTACTCTGAAGTTCAAGATCTTCTTTTTATAAAAAACCATTTTTATATTCATCAATTATATTCACAATATAATAATACATCATAATAAGGAATAAAACAAACAGAAATATATCAGAAAAGCCAGCTCATTAGAGCTGGCTTAGAATTTAAAATAATATCTCTGCTTTATTGATAATTTATTAAAATCTAGAACTTTTATTTTCTTTATAATATCTTTTTGCAGTTTCTAATAAATTTTTTTATTCTTCAAAAAGATATTTGTATTCTCCATATCCTTCTTCTTCTAATATATCAGCTGGGATAAATTTTAAAGAAGCTGAATTAATACAATATCTGAGACCAGTTGGTTCTGGGCCGTCCGTAAATACATGGCCTAAATGAGAATCTGCATTTTTGCTTCTAACCTCTGTTCTCCTCATAAAGAGGCTGTTATCTTTCTTTTCAATTATATTAGCTTCTTCAAGTGGCTTAGTAAAACTCGGCCAACCTGAACCTGACTCAAATTTATCTGCTGATGAAAACAAGGGCTCACCTGAAACTATATCAACATAAATTCCTGTTTCTTTGTTATCCCAGTACTTATTATCAAATGGTGGTTCTGTTGCATCCAGCTGTGTTACCTTATACTGAAGATCACTTAATTTTTCTCTAAGTTCTTTATCAGTAAATTCTTCATTAATTTCAACATCAGCTGCTGCAGTATTTTGACATGGACTGCATTCTGCTGGATCTATATTATTTCTCTCCAGCAGCCTCTCTTGAAGTTCTAATGACAAACCAAGTAAATTGATATTTGCAATTATATCTTCTTTTTTACCTGCTCCTGTTATATAACCATTAACCCTTGCTGCAGCTGTAGAATTAATAAATTCATCCATAGACAATTTTTCAAGATAAACAGAAACAAAATCTGGCTGCTGCTGTAATCTGAATTTTTGGTGATAATCTTCAGCTAAATAAAAATTTTCGTATTCTCTAATCTCTGTTTTAATAGTTCTACCATTTTCTGCTTCAAGTCTTTTTTTAATATTTAATGCTGTTTCTTTTTGTTTTTGATTGTGATGGAACAGTATTGAAGCATATTGCCTTGAATAAGACTTTGTATAAGGATTATGATTATCAAAAAATAATTCTACTAATTTTTTATAAGAGATAATCTCTGGATTATAGTCAATTTCTATTGTTTCAGTGTGATCTCCAATATTCTTATAACTTGGGTTCTCAGTGGTACCACCTGCATAACCAACTCTTGTCCGAACAACTCCTTCAAGTGCACCAAAACTTGCATCTGGTCCCCAAAAACATCCAAGTGCAAAAACTGCTGTTTCAGTTTCAACATCTTCCATGTTCTTATCTATAGGAATTATAGAATCTTGAGCAGCAGTATTAAAAGCTGTGAAGAGCAAAAGAATCATTATTGAAAATATAAATAAATAGTTCATTATTTTACCCCCTCTAAACAGTTATTATTTAAATATAACTTGTCAATATATAACTAATCTTTCTAATATTAATATTAGCATTTTTAGATACATCTTAAAAGTAACTATTATACTTTATCTAAACATCTTTAAAATATGCTATAATATAGCTAGCTAAGATTGACATAAAGAGTTTATTTTAATAAAATAAGATTGATAATCGTTTTCACTGGAGGTGATTATATGCTTTTAAAAACTGAAAACTTGACAAAAAAATTTGATAAAAATCATGTTTTAGAAAATATAAGTTTTAAGCTGGAAAAAGGAAAAG
>JAGYNO010000019.1 GCA_018399955.1 Halanaerobium sp.
CCAATAATTTTCGACTATTTTCAACATTTAATGGGGGTTATTAGAATGAGACTGACAATTGCTTTAGGTGGAAATGCAATATTAAAACCAGAACAAAAAGGTGCAGCTGAAGAACAGCTAAAAAATGTTTATCGCAGCTGTATGCAGATAGCTAAACTTGCAGAATTAGGACATGATATAATAATAACTCATGGTAATGGCCCTCAAGTTGGTAATATTCTGCTTCAGCAGTCTGCTGCTGAAAAAATACCTGAATTACCACTTGATTTTTGTGGTGCTCAAACTCAGGGTTTTATCGGGTATATGATACAAAATAGTCTTTTGAATATTTTTAGAGAAAAAAAATTGAACATAGAAAGTACAGCTTTAATTACTCAGGTGCTTGTAGATGAATTTGATCCTGCTTTTGATTTTCCCTCTAAACCAGTTGGGCCTTTTTTCTCCAGAGAACATGCCAAAAAAATGCAGCAGAATAAAGGAGAAAAATGGATTGAAGATAGTGGAAGAGGATGGCGTAGAGTTGTTCCATCACCTGAACCATTAGAAATTATAGAAAAAGATATTATAAATGAGTTAATAAACAATAATAAAATTGTAATTGCTTCTGGTGGTGGGGGTATTCCTGTTATAGAAACAAATAATAGAATAATTGGAGTTGAAGCAGTTATTGATAAAGATAAGGCTGGGTGTATTTTAGCCCAGGACACAAAATCCGATTTATTTTTCATTTTAACTGATGTTGATAATGTTATGATTAATTATGGAAGCAATGCAGAAAAGTCCCTTGGCAAAGTAACAATTTCCGAGCTGGAAAAACATCTTGAAGAAGGTCAGTTTGGAAAAGGTAGTATGGCTCCAAAAGTAGAATCAGCTATTAAGTTTGTAAAAGAAGGTGGAAAAAAATCTATTATTACCTCGCTTGATCAAGCTGCAGCAGCATTTAATGGCAGAGCCGGTACAATAATTACCGTTGATTAAAACATATTTCCATATTAAATCACTTCCCCTGTATATGTATTTATAGGGGATTTTTAATATTCACTAAATGATATCTAAAGAAAGACAGCAGCAAAATAATAATTGATTTAATTGAAATTTTACTATAAAAACTATATAATCAATTTGCAGAAAGTTATAGTTTTATTATTATTTTTATATAAAAATCAGAAAGAAGGTAAATTGTAATTATGAAAGTATATGCTCTTGTTGGGTCAAGTGGAACAGGTAAAAGCCATCGGGCAGTACTGCTTGCAAATGAACACCAGATTCCACTAATTGTAGATGATGGGCTTTTAATTCATTCTGGTAAGATAATGGCAGGTTGTTCAGCTAAAAGAGAAGAAAGTAAGATGGGAGCTATACGTACAGCTCTTTTTTTTAATGATAAGCAGGTTGCTGAAGTAAAAAGCGCATTGGATAAACTTGAAGAAGATAAAATTCTTATTCTTGGTACATCTTTAGGAATGGTAGAAAGAATTGTAGAAAGACTTGATTTAGGGGATATAGATAAGTATATTGATATAAAAGACATATCAAGTCCTGAAGAAATAGAAAAGGCATTATCAGTACGTAATACTAAAGGTAAACATGTGATACCAGTTCCTACAATTGAGGTAGAAGAACAGTTTACAGGTTATTTACTCCATTCTTTAGAACTTTTTTTTAAAAAAGATAATAAGACCGTAAGACATGAAAAAAGTATAGTTAGACCGCGATTTAGCTTTTATGGAAATTTGAGTATTAGCAACAAAGTTCTTGTAGACCTTATTAATTATTTATTAGACCACGAAAGCTCAATATCTAATCATAAAAAGACGAGGGTTGAAGAAAAAAACAGTCAGCTTTTTGTTGATATTTTACTGGAACTTAAATATGGAATAAATATCCCAGATTATATAAATAAGTTTAGGGCAGCTTTAAAAGCACATTTGGAAAATAATACTGGAATCAATGTAAAAGAAATAAATATAGAAGTTTATTCACTTTATGTGGAAGATTAGAACAAGGAGGGACTGACTAGATGCGGAAATATCATGCAAAAAAACTTGAAAAAGAAGCAATTTACCCATATGAGCCCTGGAAAATATCTGAAAAAGAATTTTTGATTGAGAACAATCATCATAATGAAGCTATTTTTGCTTTAGCTAATGGATATATGGGTATAAGAGGTACATTTGAAGAAGATTATCCCGGAAGTAAAGAAACAACAACTCCCGGATTTTATATTAATGGTGTTTATGCTCAAGAAAAAATAATTTACGGTGAAACTGCACCAAATCTACCTAAAAATGGTCAGACAATGATTAACCTGGCTGATTGGAGTGAAATAAATCTTTATATAAATGAAGAAAAACTTAATTTATTAAAAGGAAAGATCCACAGTTATAATAGAGAACTTGATTTAAAACATGGAGTTCTCCGCAGGAATATGATCTGGGAAGATAGGCAGGGCAGAAAAATAGAAATAAAGATAATTAGATTAATTTCATTGAGTAGAGAGCATATTGCTGCTATTAGATATCAGGTAAAAGCATTAAACTTTTCTGGGAAAATAAGTATAAATTCTGCTGTTAATGGAGATGTCTGCAATCACCACCATCTGCGCAATAAAAAAGCATTAGAAGTATTAGAAAGTGAAATTGATACAAATACGGGTTATTTATTACATAAAGTTAAAACTACTAATTTCAATATTGCTTATGTGGTTGAACATGTACTTGATGAGAATACAGAAAAAGATTGTGAAATAAAAAGACGCTCTTCAGATAATAGAATTGACTGGATTTTTGAAGTTAAAGCAGATCAGGGAAAACAGTATACAATTGATAAATTAGTAGGAGTAGACCACAGCAAAAAAGAAAGAGAAAGTCCAATTAGTGATGCAAGAGCATCAGTTGCAAGAGCAGCTATAACTGGTTTTGATAACTTATTTGAAGAACAGACAGAGTTTATGCAGGGATATTGGGAAGATACAGATATCATAATAAAGGGTAATGAGGCACTGCAGCAGGGTTTTCGCTTCAATGCTTTCCATATTCTTCAGGCAGCTGGTAAAAATGGTCTTACAAGTACAGCAGCTAAAGGGTTAAGCGGAGAATACTATGAGGGTCATTATTTTTGGGATACAGAAAGTTATGTTCTTCCATTTTATGCTTTTCAGAGACCTGAAGTAGCGAGGAATTTACTTCTTTTTAGATATAATACTTTAGAACAAGCGCGAAAAAATGCTGAAAGAATGAAATTAGAAGGAGCACTTTATCCCTGGAGAACAATTAATGGAGAAGAGGCCTCAGGATTTTTTATGGGTTCAACTGTACAGTATCATATTAATGCAGATATCGCCTATGCAGTTTATTTGTATTATCAGGTTAGTCAGGATGATGAATTCATGCAAAATTTTGGCCTGGAGATATTAATTGAAACTGCAAGGATGTGGGTAAGCTTAGGAAGCTATATTCCAATGCAGGACAATAAATTCTGTTTTAATGTGGTCTGTGGACCAGATGAATATAAACCAGGTGTAAACAATAATGCTTATACAAATTATATGGCAAATTTTAACATTGAAACTGCCGTAAAAATGGCTGAAGTTGTTAGAACAAAAGCACCCGAAAAATACAATAGACTCACAGAAAGAATTGATTTAAGTTTGAAAGAATTAGAAAATTTCAAAGAGATAGCAGAAGATATTTTTCTTCCTTATAATGATGAATTAGAAATAATTCCTCAAGATGATTCGTTTTTAAATAAAAACCCAATTGAGGTTGACAATATACCTGAAAAAGAATTTCCTTTAGTTAGAAACTGGCATCCTTTAATAATCTGGCGTTATCAGGTTATTAAACAGGCAGATGTAATTTTATTAATGCTGCAGCTTGGTAATAAATTTAGCAGAGATTTAAAAATCAGGAATTATGATTATTATGAGCCAAAAACTACCCATGATTCTTCTCTTTCTCCAGCTATATACAGTATAATTGGCTCAGAAATAGGATATAAAAAACAGGCATATAATTATTTTATGCAGACAGCAAGGCTTGATCTGGATGATTATAATGAAAATGCATATCAAGGTGTTCATACAGCCTGTATGGGAGGTACCTGGCTTGCACTAGTTCAGGGCTTTGCTGGGATGAGAATGTTTGATGGAAAATTATATTTTCATCCTCATCTGCCAGAAAACTTGGCTGAATACCAATTCCGTCTTCGTTTTAAGAACAGTCAGATTGAAATAAAAGTTGACAGCAATAAGGTTAAATACTTTTTGCTTTCTGGAGATAAAATTGAATTTAAGCATTTTGATAAAGTTATCCAGTTAGATGAAGGTAATTTATCAGAAGAAATTTATATATAAAGAGAAATGGGTGCAAATATGGAATTCAAAAAGAAAATATATTTATTATTAGCTTTTGGTATATTCTTTCTATCTCTTTCCGGTATTTTAATCAAATTATCTACTGCACCACCTTTAATAACAGCTTTTTATAGGATGTTTTATTCTGTTCTAATATTAACACCCTATTTTATACTAAAGTTTAGAAAGCAAGCGCATTATTTTTTGGATTACCGACCTGTTCTGGTCGGTTTTCTGCTTGCGGTTCACTTTATTTTATGGATAAGTTCAATTAATCATACAGCTATTTCAAATTCTGTTATATTTGTTGCTTTACAGCCCTTATTTACAATAATACTTGAATATTTATTTGCAAAAGAAGATCTCAGAGAAGGTGCTGTAATTGGCATTATTATGGCTTTAATAGGAAGCATAATAATTAGTATTGGTGATCTTTATCAGATGAGTGGTTATTTATTTGGTAATCTGTTGGCCTTAACAGCTGCTCTTTTTGCTGCAGCTTATCTCTTTATTGGTAGAGGGGTAAGAAAAAAAATAGATTACTTTCCATACCTCTATATATTATATAGCTATGCTGCTATATTTTTAGCTGTTGGTGTTTTTATTTTTAGAATTCCTTTTTTAGGGCATGGGATAAATAACTACTTAATATTTCTTGCTTTGGCACTTGGGCCAACTTTAATTGGTCATTCAATATTAAATTATTCAGTGCGTTATCTACCCACCTCAGTTGTAGCTTTATCTATTCTTGGAGAACCGATTTTAACTACTTTTTTGGCCTGGCTGCTGCTTAATGAATCAGTAATGCTGACAACTATAATCGGAGGTGTTTTTATATTAGGAGGCATATATTTAGCTTCAATTTATAGTTATAGAAAAGCAAATAGAAAATAATGATTGTCAATCTGACTGGACATTATCTTTTTTTAGCTGTAAAATAATAACTGAGAAAAAGAATATTTAGGAGGGATAGATTTTGTTAAAAGAAATTGCAAATACAGTAAGAGGATTATCAGCAGATATTGTGGAAAAAGCTAATTCCGGGCACCCTGGTATGCCGATCGGCTGTGCTGATATTGGGGCATTATTATTCGGGGAGATCATAAATATTGATGCTTCGAAACCAGACTGGCCGGATAGAGACCGCTTTGTACTTTCGGCAGGACATGGTTCAGCCTTTCTATATTCATTTCTGCATCTAACAGGATATAATCTTACTATGGATGATTTAAAAAACTTCAGACAGCTTCACTCTAGGACTCCAGGTCATCCAGAATATGGAGAAACAGCTGGTGTAGAAACAACAACTGGACCTTTAGGTCAGGGTTTTGCAAATGCAGTTGGGATGGCTCTATCTGAAAAAATGCTTGCAGATCGCTACAACACAGATGAGCAAAAGATAGTTGATCACTATACCTATACCATTGCTGGAGATGGATGTCTGATGGAGGGCCTCAGCTCTGAGGCAGCTTCTTTGGCAGGCCATTTAGGACTTGAGAAATTAATTGCTATTTATGATGATAATAATATTTCAATAGCAGGAAATACAGAACTTGCATTTACAGAATCACCTGCAGATAGATTTAAAGCATTTGGCTGGCAGGTTATAGAAGATGTTGACGGACATGACATTGAAGAAGTACGTCAGGCAATAAAACAGGCAAAATTGGATAAAGAAAGACCCGCTTTGATAATGGCAAAGACACACATAGCTTTAGGTGCTCCAAATAAACAGGACACTGCTTCAGCTCATGGAGCTCCACTTGGTGAAGATGAAGTTGCTGCTTTAAAAGAAAACTTCAATCTACCTGTAGATAAGAAATTTTATGTACCAGATAGTGTTAAAGAATTTTTTCGAGAAAGAGCTGCGAAGATGCAGGACAGAAGATTAGAGTGGGAAGATGAATTTGCAGACTGGGCTGCAGCAAATCCAGAATTGAAAAAGGCATGGGATGCAGCACAGAGTTTAAAGACACCTGCCGAATTCAGAAAAGATATAATGGATTTAAACATAGAGGCTCCGACAGCAAGTAGAAAAGCTGCAGGAGAAGCATTAAAAAAAGCTGCGGATTTAATTCCATATCTTGTTGGTGGATCAGCAGATCTTGCTCCTTCAACCAAAACTTATTTAGATAAATATGATGAGGTACAAAAAGGTAATTATGGAGGCAGAAACTTCCGTTTCGGTGTGAGAGAACATGCAATGGGTGCTGTTGTAAACGGTATTTCTTTACATGGGGGACTGCGGCCATTTGCAGCAACATTTTTGGTTTTTTCTGATTATATGCGGCCTGCTGTAAGACTTGCAGCATTGATGAAACAGCCTGTTATTTATGTATTTACTCATGATTCAGTCTTTGTGGGCGAAGATGGCCCAACTCATCAACCAATTGAACATGTTGAATCATTGAGAAATATACCCGGCTTAAAGGTAATAAGGCCTGCTGATGAAGAGGAATCAAAGGCAGCCTGGGTAGAAGCACTTGAGACAAAAGATCAGCCAACTGCGCTAATACTTTCCAGACAGAATCTGCCTCATATTGAGAAATATAAGGGGATTAAAGAGTTCAATTTAGGAGGATATTTTGTAAATGATCCTGAAAATGCAGAGTTAATTATATTTGCAAGTGGTAGTGAAGTATCACTGGCTGTAGAATCAGCTAAATTACTAAAACGGAAAAATATCACGGCTGCAGTAATGTCAGTACCTGAAAGGGAAAAGTTAGAAAAATATATTTTAGATTATAAGCTGCCCGATGTAAAATTAAAGGTTGCTGTAGAAGCTGGTATTACATCAGGCTGGTATAAATTAGTTGGAAGTGATGGTCTGGTAATTGGATTAGATCGGTTTGGATTGAGTGGTAAAGGAAATGAAGTAGGGAAAGAACTTGGTATGGATGCAGAAAAAATTGCAGTTAAAATAGAGGAAAAATTTAATAGAGAATTATAGTTCCAGCATCTATTTTTCTTTTTTTAAAAAAATCTTGAAAATTATTCTTTTTTCAAGTATAATAAAATATGCAAAATAATATCGATTAGTAAATTTAAACGAAGTATATAGTTAAAAATTAAATAATATTAGGATAGAGTATAGAAAATCCGCTGGCACCCATTTCTTCATGTCTTTTTATGGGTTCAGCGGATTTTTAAATTATAATTAAATACCAGTTAATTATTGCTATTAATGCGCCAATTAGTATGCCTGCAAAAACTTCAAAAGGTGTATGTCCAATTAATTCTTTTAAATCTTGTGTAATTATTTTTCTATCCTGAGTAAATGCTTTTCCTTCTAGATGATGAATGAGATTATTTAATACATTTGCCTGTTCTCCTACTGCTCTTCTGACTCCACTTGCATCATAAGTAACTATTAAAGAAAAAACCGTAACAACTGCAAATAAATCTGAAGAAAATCCATGTTTTAAGCCTACTGATATGGCTAGAGCAGAAACAAAAGAAGAATGAGAACTCGGCATTCCACCGGAGGTGAAAAATGTATAAAAATTAAAAGGTTTAATGAAAAATATCTTTAAAAATTGTGCAGTTAATAAAGAAAATATAGATACTTCTAATAAAGACATAATTTATCCTCCTTAAATTTCTTTTCTTAGTAATAAAAGAAATTTAGTTTTTAAATATTAAATTTAATATTTACATTGAATATTAACTCATATATTTTGTCTTTTATAAATTCTTGTGTATAATAATAATAGCATTGAAAAAAATTTGTTTTTATATTGTCATATTACATTTTATCTTATTTATATATTTTATTGCAAATAGAATTATTATAGGAGGAAAAACTTTGGATCCATTTAATTATATCAATTCTTTATCATTTTTTGGAAAAAAAGGTGGATATATGCCTGGATTAGCTAGAATAAAGAAACTACTTTCATATTTAGGAAATCCTGAAGAAAATTTAAATGTTATTCACTTAGCCGGGACAAATGGTAAAGGTTCTACAGCTGCTTTCATAGAATCTATTTATAGGAAAGCAGGATATAAAACAGCACTTTATACTTCACCTCATTTTTATCATTTCAATGAGCGTATCAAAGTAAATGGTAGAGCTGCCTCAACTTATGAACTTAAAGAGATAATTGTAGAGATTAAATCTGCTGTTGATAAATTAAAAGCTGAAAATAAGCATGAAGAGGCAAGTTTTTTTGAGGTAGTAACTGCTGCAGCATTATTATATTTCAAGAGACATCAGGCAGAAATAGTAATACTAGAAACAGGACTAGGTGGTAGATTAGATGCTACTAATATTATAAAAAAACCACTTTTATCAATAATTACTAATATTGATCTTGAACATACTAAAATTTTAGGAAATACAGTTGAAGAAATTTCAGCAGAAAAAGCAGGTATAATAAAAGATAAATCGAAGATATTAACAGCAGTAAAAGATAGAAAAGCTTTACAAGTAATTGAAGATAAAACAGCCGAAGTTTCTTCAGAATTAATAAAAATTGATGTAGAGTATGATAAAATATCTAGTTCTGGCAGTTTAGATAATAATCAGCTCATACTATTTAAAAATGGCATATCTAAAAAATACGAATTATCTTTACTGGGTATTTATCAGGCTAGAAATGCAGCCTTAGCAGTTAAGACAGCAGATATTTTAAATGAAAAATTTCCAGTTTCAGAAAAAAATATAAAAGACGGATTAGCATCTGTTTTTTGGCCGGGAAGAATGCAGAAAATAAAAGAGAATCCTTTAATTATTATTGATGCAGCTCATAATCCATCCGCATTTAAAGAATTAGCTGATAGTATCAGAGCATCTGAAAAGGAATTTGATAAAATTCATTTTATTTTTTCAGTTTTAAATGATAAAAATATCGAAGAAATGCTTATTAATTTTCTTTCATTCAAAAAGAAATTGGAGTTTTATTTAGCTGAAAATTCCTCTTTCCGGACGATAAAATTGGATATGCTTGAGAATAAAGTTAAGGGAATGGGTTTTGACTATAATTCATTTGACAATTTATCTGAGGCTGCTGAAAGTTCATATGCAAATAGTAAAAAAAAGGATTTGATAATTGCTGCAGGATCTTTTTACACTATTTTTGAGTCAGGAATTAATTTTATGACAAAAATATTTAGAGGTGGAAGAAATGAAAAATAATGAAAGTGGTTTTTCGTTAGTAATTATAGTGATATTTATGTCAATTGCAGCTTTATTTGTTGGTTATATAATGGGAAGTTGGCTGATTAGTTTTATGACTGAAGAATCGGAAACCAAAATTGCAGAAAATGATGCTGAGCAAGTTGATCAGATTCAGGAAGTTGGCATTAATGAATCTGATAATAATCAGCTGGAAATAAATAAAGAAAGCTCTCAAGAAAATATTTTGAATGAACAAACAAATGAAACAATGGTCGAGCAAAATGCTGAAACTCCAGAAGAGCAGACTCCAGAAGATCCACAATTTGAAGGAAATGATTTATCAGGAACATTTGCTGTTCAGATAGGAGCTTTTAACAACATTGATAGTGCTATTTCTCTTAAAGAAGAAATGGAAAATTTAGGTTTTAAAGCTTTTATTACGGAAAGTGAACCACATAAAATCAGAGTTGGATCATTTGCAGCTAGAGAAGAAGCTGAGGAAGTAGAGGCTCAGCTTGAAGGAAGAGGTTATGAAGGATTTATAGTATTTAGAGATTAAAATTTCTTTTAATTTATATTGTTGTATTTATTTAACAGTTAGTATATAATATAAATAGTTTGCATTATGTTATTTATTTATAATATATTATTTGATGTTATTAAAAATTTAAGGGGTGAAATTAAAAAGTGAAAGCACTAACTTTTAAACAGGGGATACATCCTAATTATAATAAAGATCTAAGCAAGGATAAACCCCTCAAAAATGCACTGCGGCCTGAAGAGGTAATTATTCCTATCCAGCAGCATATAGGAGCTCCTTTAAACTTATTAGTTAAAAAAGGAGATCAGGTTGAACTAGGGCAAAAAATTGCTGATAGTGAAAGCTTTGTTTGTGCACCTATTCACGCTTCAGTATCTGGAAAAGTTAAAGATATCAGAAAAGTTACTGATCCAGGTGGAAATATTGTTAGAGCAGTTGTTATTGAATCAAGCAGTGAAGAAGAAAAAATGAATTCAGGACTAGAAAAACATGAAAATCTGGATAATTTAGATGCTTCAGAAATCAAAAATATTGTTAGAGAAGCTGGTATTGTTGGTATGGGTGGAGCTATGTTTCCAACTCATGTAAAAATGGCTGTTCCCGAAGATAAAAATGTTGAATATGTAATCTTAAATGGGGCTGAGTGTGAGCCTTATCTTACTGTTGACCACAGGATAATGGTTGAAAGACCAAAGAGTATTATTTTTGGTCTTAATGCATTAATTAAGGCAGTTGATGCTCAAAAGGGAATTATTGGTATAGAAGAAAATAAAATGGAAGCTATAGAAAGTATGCAGGATGCATCTGCAGATTATGATAATATTGAAATAGCGGCCTTAGAAACTAAATATCCTCAGGGTGGAGAAAAAATGCTGATTGAAGCTATTCTTGGCAGAGAAGTCCCTGTGGGAGGACTTCCACTAGATGTTGGAGTTGTTGTAAATAATACTTCAACAGCTGCAGCAGTCGCAGATGCTGTAAGAGAAGGTAAACCGCTTATTGAAAGATCAATTACAATAACTGGTAGAGGAATCGAGTCTCCAACTAACCTTATTTATAGAATTGGAACTAAGCTGTCTGATTTAGTTGAGCAGGCGGGTGGACTTAAAGAAAATGCAGCAAAAGTAATTACTGGCGGCCCAATGATGGGTCAGGCACAAAAAAGTCTTGATATACCTGCAGTTAAAGGAACATCCGGAATACTTGTTTTGTCTGCAGATGAGGTAGATGATTTTGATCCATCTCCATGTATAAATTGTGCAAAATGTGTAGATGCCTGTCCAATGTTTTTAATGCCGACAACATTAGTTAATTATGCTAAAAATGAAATGGTAGAAGAATTAGAGGATTATCAGGTTCTAAATTGTATTGAATGTGGATCATGTTCTTATGTTTGTCCTTCAAAAATACCGCTTGTTCATTACCTAAGATTGGGAAAAGCTCAGGTAATGGCTAAAAAGAGAGAAGAGAATTAAGGAGTGTTAAGATGAATAATCCAGAATTAGTAGTAACAACATCTCCACATGTCAGAGCTGAAGATACAGTCAGCAAGATTATGTGGTCAGTAGTTATTGCACTGCTTCCGGCAGTATTTGCTGCTGTATACTTTTTTAAAGCGAGAGCTATATCCATAGTTTTGGCAGGTGTGGTAGGTGCAGTTATTAGTGAATATGTATTTCAAAAAGTTAGAGACAAAAAAATTACAATTTATGATGGTAGTGCTGTTGTTACCGGAATGCTTTTAGCACTTACATTACCTCCAAGTATCCCACTCTGGACCGTATTTATTGGAGCAGTAGTGGCCATAGTACTTGGTAAACAGGTTTTTGGTGGGATTGGTCATAATCCATTTAATCCTGCTTTAGTAGGACGTGCTTTTTTAGTTGCTGCTTATCCTGTTTTAATGACTGATTGGAGTGTAGATGGAGTTTCTGGCCCTACACCTCTTGCATTGATGAAGTCTGAGGGAGCTGCAACTGATACATGGCGATTATTTGTAGGGCAGATTGGTGGTTCATTAGGTGAGACCTCTGCACTTGCTCTACTTTTAGGCTTCGCATTTTTGCTGTATAAAGGTTATGTTAACTGGAGAATTCCATTGGGTATGATAAGTACAGTTTTTGTACTCACATATATCTTTGGTGAAAATCCAACCTTTCATATTTTTGCTGGTGGATTAATGATAGGTGCTTTATATATGGCAACTGATATGGTTTCAAGTCCAACTACTAAAAATGGACGCTGGATTTTTGGAATTGGTGCAGGAGCTATTGTGGTAATAATTAGACTTTGGGGTGGATACCCTGAAGGAGTATTGTTTTCAATATTACTTATGAATGCAGCTGTTCCACTTATTAATAGGTATACAAAACCTCGAAGCCTGGGAGAGGTGAAATAAATGGAAAAGAACAGCAATTTAAATTTGATATTAGTATTAACCACTATTGGTATTGTTTCTGCACTGCTTTTAACATTTGTATTTGAATGGACAAGCCCATATATTGCTGCAAATGAGGCAGAAAAAAGAAGAAATGCAATTAATGAAGTGCTTCCGGGTTTGGAAAGAGTTGAAGAAGTAGAAATAGATGGAGAAATATTTTATGAAGCCTATGATAATCAAGGTATGCAAATCGGAGTAGCAGCTCAACATTCTGGAGCAGGTTATAATGGAATGATTGATGTAATGGTTGGAGTTGATCTTGACAGTCAAGAGGTCATTAATATTAGTATTGTTGGTCATGAAGAAACTCCAGGTCTTGGTGCCCGAATAACTGAGAATGAATACAAATCTAATTATCAGAACAAACCCTTTGGTGATTATACTGGGGTAGGTACTCCTACTTCAGATCCTATGGAAGTACAGACTATTGCTGGAGCTACTATTTCATCAGAAGCAGTAATTAGAATTGTAGAAAATGCAGTAGAAAAAATTAATACTGTTTATGGAGGTAGATAATTATGGCCGTTAAGTTTAAAGAATTGTTTTCTGTTTTTAGAAATGGTATTTGGAAAGAAAATCCCATTATGGTATTAGTTATAGGTATGTGTCCCACTCTTGCTGTAACAAACTCAGCTGAAAATGGACTGGCGATGGGTCTGGCAACAGCATTTGTGCTTATATCTTCAGAGATAGTTATTTCTACTATTAAAAATTTTATACCAGCAAATGTTAGGATACCAAGTTTTATTTTGATAATAGCAACTTTTGTTACATTTACTGATTATTTTGTAAAAGCTTTTTTTCCAACCATTGCAGCCTCATTAAGTATCTTTATACCTCTTATTGTAGTAAACTGCTTAATACTTGGGAGACAGGAAGCCTTTGCTTCTAAGAATCCTGTACATAAATCGATAGCAGATGCAGTAGGAATGAGCATTGGTTTTACCTGGGTACTTACTTTGCTTGGAATAATTAGAGAATTCTTTGGTATGGGTTCAGTTTTTGGACTGCAGATATTAGGTGAATGGTATAATCCTATGGTTATTATGCTGCTCCCTGGTGGTGCTTTTCTAACCTTAGGTTTAATGGTGGGAATATATAATCACATTAACAGGGAGGTAGAATAATGGGAGAGTTTTCTCAAATAGTACTTTTATTTATTAGTACTGTTCTTGTAAATAATTTTATTTTAGTAAGGTTTTTGGGTATTTGTCCGTTTTTAGGTGTATCAAAGCAGATAGAAACAGCTTTTAGCATGGGACTTGCAACAACTTTTGTTATGACTTTAACTGCTGCAGCTACCTGGTTGATTAATACTTTTATTCTTGAAGCATTTAATCTGCCTTTTTTACGCTATGTAGCATTTATTATTGTAATAGCTTCATTAGTACAGTTTGTTGAAATGTTTATTAAAAAAACTAGTCCTGTTTTATACAAAGCACTTGGAATTTTTCTGCCCTTAATAACTACTAACTGTGCAATTATGGGATTAGCTTTATTGATTCCCCTCAATGGTTATAGTTTTATTGCCAGTGTAGTATTTGGATTTGGTGCTGGAGTTGGATTTACATTAGCAATAGTATTAATGGCGGGTTTAAGAGAAAATTTAGAATTTGGAGATGTACCGCAAGCTTTAAAAGGTGTGCCTATTACTTTAATCATTGCAGGTATTTTGGCATTATCATTTATGGGGTTTGCAGGTATGATTTCTGTGTAGTGGAGGTGGCAGAAAAATAAATGAGTCCAATTTATTTATATTCATTAATTAGTATGGGAGGTATTGCAGCTCTTTTGGCTGCAGGTCTTGGTTATGCTTCACATCATTTCCAAGTAGAACAAGATCCCAGAGTAGGTAAAGTAGAAGATGTACTACCTGGTGCAAATTGTGGTGCCTGCGGATATGCAGGTTGTGAAGCTTTTGCAGAAGCTGTAGTTAATGGTGAAGCCCCAGTTGGAGGTTGTCCGGTAGGTGGAGATAATGTATCTACAGATATTGCAGATATTATGGGTAAAGATAGTGAAAGCTCAGATAAAGTTATAGCAGAACTTATCTGTGGTGGTGGAATCAAAGAAACAAAAAAAGAAGGTAAATATAGAGGCATTCAGACCTGTAAAGCTGCTCATCAAGTTAATGGTGGAGAGAAAGTCTGCCAGTACAGCTGTCTTGGTTTTGGAGATTGTGAGTCGGTTTGTCCATTTGATGCAATTGAAATGGGTGAAAATGGACTGCCAATTATTAACCCAGATAAATGTACAGGTTGTGGTAAATGCATTGAAGAATGTCCCCGTAATATTTTGCTTTTAGCTCCTTATGAAGCTAAAACTCATATAAGATGTTCTTCTCATAATACTGGAAAAGTAGTTCGAAAAACTTGTGAAGTAGGCTGTATTGCTTGTGGGCTTTGTGCAAAAGCCTGTCCGGTTGATGCTATAGAAATTAAAGATAATCTGGCAGTTATTGATTATGATAAATGTACAGGCTGTGGGAAATGTTCTGAAGTTTGTCCGACTGGAACAATAGATTTTGATGGTCAAATTATCGAAAAAGTTGAGATAAATGATAATTGTGTAGGCTGTACTTTATGTGCAAAAGCTTGTCCGGTTGATGCAATAGAAGGAGAGCTAAAGGTACAGCACGAAATTATTCAGGATAAATGTATTCAGTGTGGAAAATGTTATGAAGCTTGTAATGTTAGTGCTGTAGATCTTTTTTATAAAGAGAATCAATAGTAAATAACAGAATTATTATCTAGTTAATTTTAAAAAATAGATGACCCGACCTTTATTTGGTCGGGTTTTGCTTACTTAAATTGTGGACATCAGCACTTAAAGATGTTAAAATATATAGTGATAACAGCTTAAAGAAATTTGTGGTGAATACTTTTGAAAATAAATGATATAATAACATTTTATGATAAGATTTTGATTTCCATTATAATTATTGCCAGTTTAGTGATGCTTATATTTCCACTATTTATTTTAGGTTCAAAAGAAAATGAAAAACTTTATCTTTTAGTACAGCAAAATAATGATATTGTTAAGGAGATACCTTTAGCTGACAGCTATGAAGAGCCAATCATTTTCAAAGTTGAAGGTCCCATTGGTATTCATACAATTGAAGTTACTAATGGGAGAGTTAGGGTAAAAGAAGCTCCGATAAATGATCCACTTAAAATATGTGAAAAAACTGGCTGGATAGACCGTGAAGGCCCGATAATAATATGTGTGCCCAATAAATTAAGCATCTGGATTGAAAGTGATAATTCTGATATTGATGGGATGAGCTGGTAAAATGAGGAAAACAAAAAAAATAGTTGTTATTGCACTTTTAGTATCTTTAGGTTTGGTACTTCATCTTGTTGAAAGCTTTTTCCCTTTAACTGTATTAATACCTGGCGCTAAATTAGGACTGGCAAATATAGTTTCTGTAATTGCAATTTCTTTATTTGGATTTGCTTCTGCTTTTCAGGTAGTAATATTTAGAGTTATTCTTGGTTCTTTACTTGCTGGGACCTTTATGACTATTAATTTTTATTTAAGTTTTAGTGGAGCAGTATTCAGCTTTTTTATGATGTTTATAACTTATAAATTATTTAAAGGTAAATTAAGCTTAATTGGGATTAGCATTATCGGTGCAGTGGCTCATAATGCTGCTCAGATAACTGCAGCATATTTTATAATTTCCAATCAGGGAATTTTTTATTATCTACCATTCTTAATTCTGCTGGCTTTACCGACTGGTTTTAGTGTTGGATTGGTTAGTTATTTTACACTGCATTATTTGCCTTTTTCAATTAACAGGAGTTGATTAAATGACTGAGAATAAAAGCAGAGCAAAACTTGTACTGGCTTCATCTTCCCCCCGCAGAGAAGAAATTATGAAGCAGTTAAAACTAAAATTTACTATTGTACCAGGCAAAATAGATGAAAGTGAATTTACAGAAAAAAATCCTGATAAATTAGTAAAAATACTTGCTTTAGAAAAAGCAAAATCTGTTTCTGATTTGGTTGAAGATGCTTTAATAATTGCAGCAGATACTATTGTTGTTTTAGAAGATAAGATTTTGGGAAAACCAGAAGATAATGCAGAAGCAAAAAGACAGCTTAAATTATTAAGTGGTAAAGAACATCAAGTAATGACTGGTATTGCTGTCTTATATTCAGAAACAGGTGAAGTATATGTTGAAAATAATATTACACTTGTTAAAATGTTAAATATGAGTGATGAAAAGATTGATAAATACATTAGTACTGGTGAACCTCTTGATAAGGCTGGTTCTTATGGAATTCAAGGTTTTGGTGGTTTATTTGTTGAAGTGATAAAAGGATCTTATTATTCGGTTGTTGGTCTGCCTATACATCAGTTAGCAGAGATTTTAGATAAATTTAATTATGGAATCTTATAAGAGAAAGGAGCCAATTTTGATGGAGGATCCTAAGACTGGATTTACCATCAAAGAACTTCCTAAAGAAGAAAGACCCAGAGAAAAACTATTAAAAAAAGGAAGCAAATATTTATCAAATTCAGAACTTCTTGCTTTGATTATAAGAACTGGAGGCAAGAAAAAAACAGCTGTAGAATTAGCACAGGATATACTAAATAATTTTGGTGGTTTAAAATCAATTGTCGATTTAAGTTGTGAGGAATTAAAAGCTGTTAAAGGAATTGGGACAGCAAAAGCATCTCAAATTGCAGCAGCAGTTGAACTGGCAAAGAGAATTTCTGCTTTAAAAAATGAAAATCATAATAAAATAAATAGTCCGATTAAGGCTGTTGAACTGCTCTCTCCAGAAATGCGATTTTTAAAACAGGAGGTTTTAAAAACTGTACTTCTAGATGTAAAAAATAATGTCATAGCTGTACCGGAAATTTCTCGTGGTGGACTTTCTAGTTCTATTGTTCACCCAAGAGAAGTTTTTAGAGAGGCTATTAGGCGGAGCAGTGCAGCACTGATACTTGTTCATAATCATCCGAGTGGTGATCCAAAACCAAGTGCTGATGATTTGAACATTACTAAAAGACTTGTAAAAACTGGAGAAATTGTTGGTATAAAAGTAGTAGATCATATAATTATTGCTGGAGAAAATTATCTTAGTTTCAAAGAGGAGAATTTAATTTAGCCTTAATTATTAATTACAATAATTTGTCTAAAATCTTTTGTTTAACTGTTAATGTCTTAGAAATATATAAATTGTTATTTTTTAATATTAGCTAAAAAAACTGATGGTTTTCAAGAATTAATATAAATATTTATTATTATTTAATATGTTGATTTAAATTTCGAAAGGGGTATGTAAATAGATGGTTTTTAAATTTTTGAGTGCACCATTTTCAAGAGATATGGGTGTAGACCTTGGAACAGCAAATACACTTGTATATATAAAAGATAAGGGTATTTTAATTAGAGAGCCTTCAGTTGTTGCTCTCAAAAAAGACAAAAATGAAGTTTTAGCAGTTGGTAATGAGGCGAAAAGAATGATTGGTAGAACACCAGGTAATATTATTGCAGTAAGACCTATGAAAGACGGAGTTATTGCAGATTTTGATGTTACTGAGAGTATGCTGCGTTATTTTATAACAAAAGCACATAAGAGGAGCAGAATGGTAAGACCTAGAATAATTATTTGTGTTCCTTCTGGAGTAACTGAAGTAGAAAAAAGAGCTGTGATTGATGCTGCAGTTCATGCAGGAGCTAGAGAAGCCTATTTAATAGAAGAGCCGATGGCTGCTGCTATTGGAGCAGGTCTACCAGTACATGAACCAACAGGTAATATGATTGTAGATATCGGTGGTGGAACTACAGAAGTTGCTGTAATATCTCTAGGTGGAATAGTTACAAGTCGTTCTATTAGAATAGGTGGAGATGACATGGATGCAGCTATTGTTCAGTATGTTAAAAGGAAATATAATTTAATGATAGGAGAGAGAACTGCTGAAGAAATAAAGATTGATATTGGAGCTGCATACTCTGATAATCCAGAAGGTGTGAAAGAAATTCGTGGTAGGGATTTAGTGAGTGGCCTGCCAAAAACTATAGAGATTAATGCTGCGGAAATTCAAAAAGCTTTAGAAGAACCTGTAGTTAATATAATTGATGCTGTGAAAATGACATTAGAAAAGACTCCACCTGAACTTGCTTCAGATGTTATGGATAGAGGAATTATCTTGACCGGTGGTGGAGCTTTACTAAAAGGATTAGATAAACTTTTAATTGATCAGACTCAAATGCCTGTTCATATTGCAGATGAGCCGCTTGACTGTGTTGCAGAAGGTACTGGTATTGCCTTAGAAGAGATAGATTCGCTTAAGAAAATATTAATAACGCCAAAAAAACTTTCGTAGGAGGTGTGCCTGTTGTTTAACTTGGACAGGAACACTCTTATTATCACAGCTATAGTTTTAGTTTTAATTTTAGCATTTATATCTTTATATTTTACTAATATTAATATCGGCATTTTAAATTGGTTTGGAGATTTAATATATAATTTTCTTACACCATTTTTAAATTTTATTAATAATTTATATAGTGGTATCTTTCATTTTTTCCATACATTATTTTCTATTAATGAAGTTAATCAGGAAATCGCCGAATTAAAAGAGCAGAATCAGATTTTGGAGAGGCAAATAATGTATTTACAGTATATAAATAGAGAAAATATGCGGCTGCGTGAGCTGCTTGATTTTAAAGAACAGGTTAATTATGAGATGGTAGGAGCAGATGTTACTGCAAATTCTCCTTCAGTTTGGGAGCAAACAATAACAATTAATAAGGGAAAAAATGATGGTATAGCTGAAAGAATGCCTGTTATAACTTATAATGGTTATTTAGTTGGTAGGATTGATTATGCGGGTAGTAATTCTTCACAGGTTAGGCTTATTACTGAAAATCAATTTGTTGTTGGTGGTATAGTTTCTAGAAGTGATTCTCGAGAGATTGGCCTTGTAAGAGGATCTGGACGCAGTGATAAACTTAGTATAATGGATAATATAGCATGGAATGCTGATATAGAAAGTGGAGATATTATTTATACATCTGGTCTTTCTGATAATTTTCCTTCAGGAATTAAAATCGGAGAAGTTCAGTCTGTTGATGTAGATAATTATGGATTATCCCAAAAAGCAGAAGTAATGTTGTTTATTAATAGAGTAACTATAGAAGAATTAATGGTAATTACTAATTTTAAAGTTGATCATAACGTAGAGTAAATTTAAACTAGTTAATTATTATATTGAATTATGGTTATAAACTGGAGAGGTTAAATTGAAAAACTATTTGCAAAAACTATTATTTATGATTTTATTATTAATCTGCCAGTTATCTTTAGGTATAATCTTTCCATCCCTCAATCTAATCCCAGATTTTATATTAATTTTCATTATTTTAAATGCTGTAGTGACAGGTTCAAGGAATGCAATGATTTATGCTTTTACTGGAGGTATTTTACAAGATGCTTTTTTAGGTAGTTTTATTGGTATATTTACACCAGTTAAAACAGCAGTAGCTTTTTTGGCAGGTCTTTTATCAAAGAGGTTTTTTCCAGAAAATTTATTAATACCACCAATTGGTGTTTTTGCAGCAACTATTATTCACGAATTTTTATATTTAATGTTAAAAGAAAGTTATTTTTTTAATACAAACTATTTAGACTTATTTAAAGATATTATTTTACCACTTGCTGCTTTAAATTCATTAATTGCTTTTTTTGCTTATTTAGCATATTATATCTGGGGAGGGCGGAATAGTTAGTGGATAGACTAAAGTTACTCAAAATAATTGTTTTAGTTATATTTATAATGCTCTTATCAAGAGCAGCTTATCTGCAGATATTTAATGGGGATTATTTTCTAGAATTATCAGAAGGTAATAGAATTTCAGTTCGTCCGATAAATGCTCCTCGCGGGAAAATATATGACAGCCGCGGAGAGGTTATTGTTTCAAATCGTTTAACATACAATCTTTATCTAATGCAGAATGAAATTCCACCAGATAGTTCCGTAGAAGAAATCTTAATGAAATTAGCTAAATTAAGCAGTATTTCTAAAGATAGATTAATTGATAATTTTAATAACAAAGAGATAAAAAGTTATGCTGAACCGATCTTATTAGTCCGCCATCTTTCTAAAGAAGACATGGTTATAATAGCAGAAAATAATGATCTGCTGCCCGGCTTAATTGTTAAAGAATCTTCATTAAGAGACTATATTCATCCTGAAACCTTAGTACATACTACAGGTTATATTGGAGAAATAAACCTTGATGAATTAAAAAAATTTAATAATGAAGGTTATGACTATAAACCGGGAGATTTCGTCGGAAAAGGTGGGCTTGAAAAAGAATACGAGTTCTATCTTGATGGAATACAGGGAGCTGAACAAATAGAAGTTGACAGCAGAGGAGTTAAAATAAAAACACTTGGTATAAAAAAACCTGAACCTGGAGATAATTTAATATTAAATATTGATTTTCAGCTGCAGCAGGCTGCAGAAAAAACTTTGATGAAAAATTATGAAGAACTACGGCTTAAAGCTAAAGAGGATGAAGAAAGATCAATGCCAATTGGTGCTGCTGCTTTTGTAATGGATATTGATACAGGTAAAGTAATTGTTAGTGCAAGTATACCAGATTATAATTTGAACTTATTTGCTGAAGGAATATCTACAGAAGATTATTTAGATTTATCTAGAAGTCTATTAAAACCAATGTTAAATAGAACAGTTATGTCTGCATTTCCTCCAGGATCTATATTTAAATTAGTAACTGGAACTGCAGCTATGGAAGAATTAGGTGTAAGGGCAGATACAAGTTTTTATGATGCAAATGCTGCTTTTTATCTTCCTAACTGGTCAATTCCTTTTAGAAACTGGAACCCAGTAGGAGAAGGAAAGTTGAATTTTGTTAAAGCGATTGCTAGATCAAATAATATTGTTTTTTATGAACTTGGTTATGATTTATATAGAGAATTTAATGGTGATAAATTATCTGAATATGCAAAAAAATATGGTCTTGGAAGCAGAACAAATATTGACTTACCTTCAGAAAAAAGCGGTCTTGTCCCTAATGATAAATGGAAAAGAGAAAACCTAAATCAAGGTTGGTATCCTGGAGATTCAGTAAATCTTTCTATTGGTCAGGGAAGCCTGCTTACAACACCGGTTCAGATTGCTCAACTTATTTCGGTTGTTGCATCTGAAGGAAAATCTTATCAACCTAAGATAGTTGATAGGATTGTTTCACCAGAGGGAGATCTTATAAAAGAAAACAAGCAGGAAATTAATATAGATTTAAGAGAAGAGGTTTCTGAAAAAACATTCAAAACTCTTAAACAGGGAATGTATGATGTGGTAAATAAAAATTATGGTACTGCATATCGTCACTTTAGAGATTATCCAGTAGATATAGCTGGAAAAACAGGAACTGCACAAACTTCTGTAGCACTGAACAATCATGCATGGTTTGCTGGTTTTGCTCCATTTGAAGATCCTGAAATAGCTGTAGTAGTTTTGTTAGAAAATGGTGGTTCAAGTGCTTATACAGTTCCAATTGCAAGAGAAATAATGGATTACTATTTTGGTTTTAAGAATTTAAATAATGGAGCCGGAAAAGTCTATTATTATGATAATGAAGATTAGTTTAACTGATAATTATTAGTGGAGATAAAATAAAGATTAGAGAAATATAATATTCTTCATGAAGGATTTTAAAGTAGATTCAAGAATATTAATAAATAAGTGCTTTAATTGAGGAGAGATGTTATGAGTTCTGTTTTTTCATTTCAAGCAGTTTCAGATGGTATTGTTATGAACTTTCGTGATGGAAGTACTTTTGGCAGTATCAAAAAAGCTGTAACTTTACATGCATCTGAAGCTTCAGGATTTTTTACCGGGGTAAATCTTTACCTGAATTTAAGTGGGCTCGAGCTTGCTTATGAACAGCTTGAAGAACTAATGAAAATTGTTCGAAATTATAAAAAAGTAAATAAAATTTATTTTACTGCTCGTAAAATAAAAGAAGAAAAAAAGGTTAATATAAACAAGTCTAAAGCAGTGATTATTAATCGTACTTTACGCTCAGGACAGCAGATAAAAAATCAAAACAGTGTAGTAATAGTTGGTGATGTAAATCCCGGTGCTGAAGTTATCGCTGGTGGTGATATAATAGTATTTGGTCGTTTAAGAGGTGTTGTCCATGCTGGTGCTGGAGGTAATCAAAGTTCTCAAGTGGCAGCACTTAAACTTGATCCAACCCAATTAAGAATAGCTTCCTCAATTGCTAGGTCTCCGGATGATAGTAATGATAGTTCTGAGATGCTTCCGGAAAGAGCTTTTATGAATGAAGAAAGTATTATGGTTGAAAAGATCTAAGATATCAGGGGGGATAAAATTTGCCAGGAAAAACAATAGTTGTTACATCTGGAAAAGGAGGAGTAGGTAAAACTACTTCTGCAGCTAATATAGGTACAGCACTTGCAATGCACGGTAATAAAGTGTGTTTAATAGATGCAGATATCGGGCTGAGGAATTTGGATGTTGTTATGGGACTTGAAAATAGAATAGTTTATGATATTGTTGATGTTGTGGAAAATAACTGCCGTTTAGAACAGGCGATGATTAGAGATAAACGTTATGATGGTTTATATCTGCTGCCAGCAGCACAGACTAGAGATAAGACCTCAGTTACTCCTTTTCAAATGAAAGAATTGGTAGACGAATTAAAAAATGAAATGGATTTTGTTATTATTGACTCACCAGCTGGAATAGAACAGGGTTTTAAAAATGCTATTTCTGGTGCTGATAGTGCAGTTATTGTAACTACTCCAGAGATTTCTGCAGTAAGAGATGCTGATAGAATCATTGGTTTGTTAGAGGCAGAAGGACTCAGAGATCCAGAGGTAATTATAAACAGAATTAGAAAAGACATGGTGGATAGAGGCGATATGATGGGCATAGAAGATATGATAGAAATTCTTGCAATAGATTTATTGGGTATTGTACCTGAAGATGAAGGTATTGTTGTATCTACAAATAAAGGTGAACCAATTGCTTTAAATGATAAATCTAAGGCAGGCGAAGCATATCGCAACATAGCTCTCAGAATTATGGGAGAAGATCTACCAATGATGAAACTTGAAAGTGAAAGCTTTTTTTCCAAGTTTAAAAAATTAGTTGGATTATCTTAAGATAAGGGGGGAGTAAAATCGATATTTTAAAATGGCTCGGTCTTAAGAGTGATAGTGATAAGTCAAGTAAAAATGTTGCTAAAGAAAGACTACAATTTGTACTTGTACAGGACAGGATAAAACTAACTCCAGATGAAATGGATTCAATGAGAGAAGAATTAATTGAGGTATTAAGTAAATATATAGATGTTGATTCTCAGAAAATTGAGATGGATGTTAAAAGAGAAGAAGAAATGACAGCGTTAGTTGCAAATTTCCCCCTTAAGGGTTCAAAATAAGGGTTATATTCCATAAATAGAGGGGCTTTTTAATGAATTGGAATAAAAAATTTCTGCATTATTTAAATTATAATGTACCGCTGACAGTTATTTTATTAATTTTGATAGGTTTTTTGGCTATTAGTTCTGCTGTAGAAATTAATCAAGTTGATTCTAATGCTCTTGTATTTATGCAGAAACAGGCAGTCTCAGTAATATTGGGGCTGCTGCTCGTTTTTATAATACAGGCCTTTGATTACAGAATTTTTAAAGAATATTCACCAATAATTTATCTGCTTATGCTGGCATTATTAGGCATTACACTATTTTTAGGAAGAACAGTTGCTGGTGGTAAAAGATGGCTTTCTATCGGGCCGGTAAATTTTCAAACAGCTGAACTTGCAAAAATCATGCTTGTTTTGGTGCTTGCAGCAGTAATTGATAATAACTCTGATGATATGGGATATCTCAAAGGAATGTTCTGGCCCTCAGTAATTGCTTTTATTCCCTTTGTTTTAGTTATTTTGCAGAATGATTTAGGTACTGCTTTAGTATTATTTTTTATCTATTTTGTTATGCTTTTTGCAGGTGGAGGTAATATTAAATATATGGCAGTAGTTTTTGGCGGAGGTTTTTTAATTATTATATTGATAATATCTGCCCATCTTTTAATTGATACTCCATTACCTTTTCTACATGAGTATCAGCTGAATCGATTGATAGTTTTTGTAAATCCTGATATTGATCCTTATGGAAGTGGTTACAATATTATTCAGTCAAAAATTGCACTTGGATCAGGTAGAATATTTGGTAGAGGATTGTTTTCTGGCACACAAAATCAGCTTAATTTCTTACCAGAAAAACATACAGATTTTATTTTTTCTGTAATAGGAGAAGAATTTGGATTTTTTGGAAGTGGAATAGTAATACTTTTGTTTTTATTTCTTATCTGGCAGTTTTTAAATATTGCTTCTGATGCTAGAGATAGATATGGTTATTTGGTGGTTATTGGAATTACAGCTATGTTTTTATTTCATATTTTAGAGAACATAGGTATGACAATGGGAATTATGCCTATCACAGGAATTCCTCTCCCATTTATAAGTTATGGAGGAACTTTTATGCTTATTTCTTTAATGGCTGTTGGAATAGTAATAAATATAAACTTAAGAAAAAATAAATTAATGTTTTAAATGAGGTTTATGAGGTGATTTTTTGCAGTTTAAGAAAAAAATAATAGACAATTTATATAAAATATCCAGTCCGGAAAGATATACCGGTAATGAATGGAATGCAGTTAATAAAGAGTGGAAACCAGAGAAATTAAAAATCGCACTTGCATTCCCTGATGTTTATGAAATCGGGATGTCTCATCTCGGACTTAAAATTTTATATCATTTAATTAATAGAGAAGCTGATATGCTTGCAGAAAGAGTATATGCTCCTTGGCAGGACATGGAAAACTTAATGAGAGAAGAGAATATACCAATGTATACTCTTGAATCATATCATGAAATAAAGGATTTCGATATTTTAGGATTTACTCTTCAGTATGAAATGAGCTATACAAATATTTTAAATATGATTGATTTAAGTGGTTTAGAAATATATTCTGCAGATAGAAAAGAGGAAGATCCACTGATTATTGCTGGAGGATCTACGGTTTTTAATGCAGAACCAATAGCAGATTTTATTGATTTATTTTTTATTGGAGAAGCAGAAGATTTTATAATTGAATTATTTAATAAATATAAAGAGTTAAATAATAAAGGTTTAAATAAAAATGAGATTTTGAGAGAACTGAATAAATTCCCCGGCATATATGTCCCTTCTTTATATTCAGAAGAATATGGAGAAAATGGGGAGATTACCTCTTTAAAATCA
>JAGYNO010000002.1 GCA_018399955.1 Halanaerobium sp.
AACATGGATTTTATCAGGGTTCTCTATATTTGGTTCATCTGATGGAGCCATATGAGAATGTGGTATAAATCTATCCAATCCATACATCATTAATGCTCCCAATAAAAACCCTACAATTACAACTGTCATAGAGCCTAAAATAAGGGCTTCCGGCAGCAGTTCAAACACAGATATAGCAAGCATAATTCCACCTGCAAATCCCAGTAGTGAAGCAAGCACTCTATGGCTTGGCTCACCAAATATCTCTAATATAATAACACCAATTGCGGTTGAAGCTCCAGCTAGCAAACTGTACATAAATGTGCTCATTAAAATTATCCCTCCTTTAAGTCTTTATAAATATCATTAGTATCAGTAATTTTTATTAATAAAATACTTAAAGCAAGTATACAATATTATTTTTAATAATTCAAGCTTCTTTTATTATGAGTTACTATTTGATATACTTTAAAAGAAAGGTGGTGCAGATATTGAGAGATCATTTTAAAGTTGATGAGTGGAAAGTAATTGAAGAAGGTTTTGATAAAAATTATAATCGAGTCACAGAGAGCATTATGAGTCTTGGCAATGGACATATGGGGCTTAGAGGAAATTTTGCCGAAGAATATTCTGGTGACAGCTTACAGGGTACATATATTGCTGGCGTTTATTATCCTGATAAAACAATTGTTGGCTGGTGGAAAAATGGTTATCCAGAATATTTCGCTAAAATTGCAAATGCTGCTAACTTTATCGGAATTGATTTAAAAATAGATGGTATTAAAGTAGATTTAAGCAAAGAACAGTTCAGTGATTTTAAAAGAGTTTTAAATATGAGAGAAGCTTATTTAAAAAGATCATTTACATTGATACTTGATGATAACCAGGTGGCAATTTCGGAAATAAGATTTTTAAATCAGAAAAAGAAAGAAACTGCTGTCGTGAAATATAGTGTTGAATCACTAAATAAAGATGTGGAAATTGAAATTAAACCATATTTAGATGGTAATGTTAGGAATGAAGATGCAAATTACGGTGATTTTTTCTGGAAAAATATTGAACAGATGAATAATAAGAAAATATCAAGATTAACTATGGAAACTAAGAAATCTGGTTTTGTAGTAAGCACAGCAATGGACTGGGATATCAATATTAATGATTATCAATTAAATAAAATCAGCAGTGAAAATTATATTGCTGATAAAATATCATTTAAAGCAGAAAAAAATGATAAAATTGTATTAAATAAATATGCAGCAGTCTGTACAAACAGAGATTATAAAAAAGATGAAACACCTGAAAAAGCTGCTCAAAAAGTTAATGAAGCTGCTTCTGCTGGTTATGAAAATTTGTTTGCTGAACACAAAGAAGCATGGGCGGTAATCTGGCAGGAAAGTGATATAAAAATTGAAGGAGACCCAGCAGCACAGCAGGGGATTCGTTTTAATATATTTCATTTAAATCAAACCTATACCGGCCATGATCCTAATCTTAATATTGGTCCAAAAGGATTTACAGGCGAAAAATATGGTGGCCTTACTTACTGGGACACAGAAGCTTACTGTCTTCCCTTTTATCTTGCAACCCACAGTCAGGAAGTTGCTAGAAATCTTCTCCTTTACAGATTTAGACATCTTGAAAAAGCAAAAGAAAATGCAGATAAACTTGATTTAAATGGAGCTCTATATCCTATGGTAACTATCAATGGGGAAGAATGCCATAATGAATGGGAAATAACATTTGAAGAAATTCACCGTAATGGTGCAATTGCACATGCCATTAAAGATTATGTTGATTATACAGGTGATAGAGAATATATTAAAGATTTTGGCTTTGCAGTATTAGCAGAGATTTCTCGATTCTGGGCTGACAGAGCACATTTTAACCCACGTAAAAACAAGTATATGATTTTAGGTGTTACCGGACCAAATGAATATGAGAATAATGTAAATAATAACTGGTATACAAACAAAATAGCGGCCTGGACTTTAAAATACACTTTAGAAAATAGAGATTATCTTGAGAATAATTACCCTGAAGAGTATAAGAGCTGGTCTGATGAACTGAATTTAACAAAGGATGAATTTGAGCACTGGCAGGATATGATAGATAAAATGTACTATCCTTATCTTGAAGAATTTGATATTTATGCTCAACAGGACAGCTATTTAGATAAAGAGCAAAAAACTGTTAAAGATTTAGATCAAAATGATATTCCTCTTCATAAAAACTGGTCATGGGATAAGATTCTGCGCTCAACTTATATTAAACAGGCAGATGTGCTGCAGGGAATTTATTATTTTAAAGATGAATTTACTAAAGAAAGCACTGCCAGACATTATGATTTTTATGAAGCAAGAACTGTACATGAATCTTCTCTCTCACCGTGTATCCATTCGATTATTGCAGCAGAGCTTGATCGAGAAGATAAGGCATACGAATTATATCTAAGAACTGCAAGACTTGACCTTGATAATTATAATTATGATACAGATGATGGGCTTCATATTACAAGCATGGCAGGAACTTGGATGTCAATTGTAAAAGGCTTTGCCGGTTTTGAGGTCAAAGATGACAGACCTTACTTCAGACCATTTTTACCAGAAGCCTGGAATTCTTTTGCTTTCAAGATTGTTTTTAGAGACAGAAGAATAAAAGTTAAAATCGGAAAAGAAAAATTAATATTCATCTTAGAAGCTGGAGAAGCACTGATAATTAATGTTTATGAAGATGATTATAAATTGACTTCTAGTGAGAAACTAGTTATTGAAAAATAATTTAATACAAATAGTTATAATAATCAATGTCCGCTCAATACTGAGCAGAGACTGATGGTCTATAATAAATCAATAACTAAAATCATAAAGCTCCCTCAAAACAGAAATATTATCAGCTGATAATATTTTCTGTTAAAAGGGATTTTTTTTAATTTCTTTTAGAGTATTTGACTAAAAAATCTCTGGAAACTCAAGCTTGATCTTGCTTAAATTTGAAATATATTTCAAACTTCTCTTTTTATTATTTCTGCCAATTCTTCTAAACTGCCCTTCCACTCTATTTTATGAACATTATCTTCAGCTTCTATCAGATTATCATTAACAATAACTGTTTTAATACCAACATCTGCAGCAGCTGTATCTTCTTCCATATCATTACCGATCATCAGACAATCTTCTGGAGCCTGGTCGATTTTATCTAAAATCTCCAGATAATAATCTGGATTTGGTTTAGCAAAACTCATATTTTCATAACTTGTAATAAAATCAAAATCATCTTCAGACAGACCGGCCCAGTTCAGTCTTTCTACAACGGCTTTTTTGGGGAATAACGGATTTGTAGCCAGGACCAGTTTTTTATCTTTACCTTTTATATATTTTATTAATTCAGAAGCAATACTGCTGTCAAAATCAAAATACTTCCGCAGTTTCGGAAATTTATTCTGATAAAAATGGTCAAATCTCTTCTTAAGTTCTTGCTGATCACCTGATGTGATTTTAGCTAAAAAATCTTCCATAAAAATTTCCTGATTACTCTTTTTCCCATCATTTTCTATCATTTTTCTGGTAGACTCCATGAGAATACGGATAAATTCTTCTCTGCTCTCACATAAATCAGAAAACTCTCTAGACAAAGAATCGAAATAATATTCTAAAAAACTATCAATATTTATATCAAGCAGTGTACCATCTAGATCAAAAAGAAATGTACTTTTATTTTTAAACAATGCTCAATTACCCCCTAAAATATTATTAAATTATCTATAATTATGACAGCTTTTCCATAAGAGGAAGGAAATTAGTATTATCAACTAAAATATTAACAAATTCTTGTAAATATCTGCGGTCTATCTCATCAAAACGGGCTAAACTAGGACTATCAATATCGAGTACAGCTATAACTTCTCCAGCAGCAATTACCGGAATTACTATTTCTGATTTAGAATTTGGATCACAGGCAATATGATCTGGGAACTCATTAACATTTTTAACCAGCATTATCTTCCTTTGAGCATAAGCCTTTCCACAAACCCCTCTCCCTTCTTCAATTCTTACACATGCTGTTTTACCCTGAAAAGGTCCCAGAATTAACTCTTCATTTCTCCAGAGATAAAAACCTGCCCAATTTATATCATCCAAGAACTGATATAAAATTGCAGAACTATTGGCAAGATTTGCAAGCCAATCTTTTTCTTCACCCAACAGTGCTTTAAAAGCTTGATTCATCTCCTGATATCTTTTCTTTTTATTATTCATCAATCTACTCTCCTTAATATTCAGCGTTATTTTAGATAGAATTACTATTTGATCCTTCTCTTAGCAAGCCCCGCAGTTTGCAAGCAGAGAAAACTTCTATCATTTATCTTAATTAGAAGCTAATATTATGAACATTTTTATTAAATGAAATGAAATTATAAGCCCAGAAAAAATGGTACAAGTACTGGAACTAAAGTTGAAAGTACAGCACCACTAATAAAAGCCGGTATGACAACAGCCTCTCCCCCTGATTCTTTAACCAGAGGTAATGTAACATCCATAGTTGTGGCACCTCCTGGAGCAATAGCTGCCAGACTGCCGAAGTGTTTTACCACAAAAGGTAGTAGAAATACTGTCATTAGCTCTCTAAATACATTAGATAGAAAAGCTAGAGATCCAAGTTCTGCACTGTGCAGCTTAGAAATCAAAACACCTGAAAGACTGTACCAGCCGAATCCTGCTCCAACTGCTGCTGACTCAGAAACAGCAAAACCCAATACTAATCCCAATAAAATAGCTCCGATAAGACTGCCGGCAGCTATCAAAAAAGGAATGGCTAGTATTTTCCATCCCATCAACTTAAGATCAGCAATGATTTCTCGGCTGGCTCCGATATCAACCCCAACTCCAAAAAGCAGTACAGCCAGCGAATAATTTGTCAGGGGATCAATCCAGCTGTAATATTCAGGCTCCAGTAAAAAATAGCCTATAAAAATCCCTACTATAACAGACAGAAAAATTATCAAGCTCAAATTACTCTCAACAGCTTCTGTCTCCACCTGCTCATTTTTACCACTTAAAAGAAAATTATTTAAATTTAATATCTTAGTAAAAGAAACTATAAATAGCACACTAAAAACTATAGTTATTAATGCAAAAAGGAAAGCCTGTAAACCTATTCGACCCAGCTGCATAAATATTTCTTCATTACTTCCCAGATTTGCTCCCATTGCAGCCAAGAGAATAATTAAACCCAATTTTGTAATATTATCTGAAATATTTAAAAAATTACTTTTCTCATCAATTTGAAAGCCCAGAAAAATCCCACAAGCTAAAAAGATTAAAATTAAATAAAAATCCAAAAAAACCCCTCCAAAAAATTACTTTGTGAACCTTTAAAATATGAATAATATTTCCTATAAATAACTTATTAAATAATTTTCAATAAATGTTAACATATATTGAAATTTATAATTCATTTAAAATTATGCGTTATTTTATATAATTCTTCTCAACATATTTTGATGTCATTGCTCTCAACATAGAACTGTAATTCATCTTAAATTTAAGAATATCCCCAACCTTTAAATCTTTTTCTAATTCACTTACATCCAATAATAAATGATCACTACTTGCTCCCAAAACCTCTATTCCACTGTCAACCGGATAAAGACCGTGATAATCGATATCCTGTTTACCTACTGCCAGAATTGCCCGTTTTCTGATACCTTTATCTTCAATAACCTGATCTCTTCCCTGGCCTCCGAAAGCCATATCTCCTTCTGGACTCGAAGGTTTTTCTTGTAATTCAACAACTTCTGCCCGCAAACGGAAATTATAATGGTTGAGATCTGCAAAAAATCTCTCATTAATAATATCAGTTCCAAGAAGTATACCTTCTCCGATTCTGAGATTATTAACCTCAGACATTAGTTCTTTCTGCTCTAATAATATTGTTGTCGCTGTATTACCTGCAGAGATCCACTTAATATCTACAGCAAATTTATTTTCCAAATCATTTTTTAATTTTATCAGTTTTTCAGTATTTTCTCTATCAGGCAGAACTCCTGCAAAACAGCCGAGATTTGTTCCTATACCATCAAGTTCAACTCCCTCCAGCTTTATAATTGCAGCTGCAGTTTCTTTTAATTTAGATGGTAAAACCCCCTCGCGTCTGTCACCCAAATCAACCATTAAAATCAAAGAAATTTTCTTATTTAATTTAACTGCTGCTCTTGATATTGCTTCAGCAGCAGCAATTTCACTGATGAGGCTGCAGTCAATATATTTTACTAATTCTTCAGCTTCCGAAATCATTGGTATTCTAAGCATAACAGCTTCACCTTTATAGGAAGACTCTCTATATTTTTTTATATTCTGCAGTCTCGAATCTGCTATACTATTTATTCCAGCTCTTTGATAAGCTTTAAATATTTCTAAATCACCTGCAAAACCTTTAACAACAGCAGTTAGTTTAATCCCCTTTTCTGCACACATATTATTCATTTTTATTATATTTTCTTCTATTTTTTTGATATGTATATCTAATATCGGATATCCCATTTAAAAACCTCCTGTTAAAAAAATATCTTTGAACATCTATAATTATATCTATTATATTAGCAATTTACAATTTCTTCTCTTAGAAAATAGTTCTGCAATTATCTTATAATTCCTCTACAATTCACTGAAAATGATATTTATCCATATTAATTTCAGCATAGAATAGAAAAAACCCAGCTAAATAGCTGGGCAGAATCGATTATAATATTATTTATAGATAATATTATCTATAATTATTCAATATCTATTGTACGTCTTTTGACCTCTGTTTTTTCTGATTTTGGAAGATGAACAGTTAAGATGCCGTCATTGTATTCTGCTTTAATTTCATTCTCTTTTACATTATCCAGATAGAAACTACGTGCATATCTTCCCTGTCTTCTTTCACGGCGGATATAATTTTCGCCTTTTTCTTCAGTTTCTTCTTTGTGATCTGCAGTTATTGTGAGATAGTTTTCATCAATTTCAAGTTCAATATCTTCTTTATTCATTCCTGGCATTTCAGCTTCAATTAGATATTCATCTTCTTTTTCCTTAATATCTGCTCTAAAACTTCTGTCTGCAAAATCCATTACATCATCAAAAATATCTGAGATCATGTTGTTAAATGGATCTCTTCTACTTTCACTCAAGCTTTTACGACTGCGGTTTCTAAAAGGTACTAGATCAAACATAAAACCACCTCCGAAAATTTTATTTGATTTAAATCATCACTTTCACTCTACTTATATTATAAGACTAAAGTCAGAGAAGGTCAAAAATATTCAATGGTTTAAATTTAGCTTTAATGCATATTATATATAATTAGCTTCTAAAAACTAGCTTATTCGCAGATATTGACCTTATTTTATTTATTTTTTTCGTCCTCTTCTTCATCATCATTTTCCTCTTCGATTTCAGCATATTCTATTAATTTTTTCTGAACTGATTTATGTATTTCTTCTGCAGACTTCTCTAAAAGCAGCTCTAATGCTTCATCAATTCTTTCTATGCTGTAAAGATTGAATTTCTCTTCTCGAACAGCTTCTATAACTTCTTGATCGAGCATTAAATTATCGAGATTCCTTTCAGGTATAATAACCCCCTGTTTGCCGGTTAATCCTTTAGATTGACATACTTTAAAGAAACCTTCAATTTTTTCATTAACTCCACCAATTGGCTGGACTACACCTTTTTGATTCATAGAACCAGTAATAGCAATATCCTGTCTGATTGGTGTTTCTGCAAGTGAAGAAAGTAATGCAGCTACTTCTGCACAAGTCGCACTATCCCCATCAACTCCACCATAACTCTGCTCAAAGGCAATAGATGCAGTCAAACTTAATGGAGTCTCTTGAGCATATTTACCGCCAAGATAGCCCGTTAAGATCATCACTCCTTTACTGTGAATGCGTCCACTCATTTTTGCTTCTCGCTCAATGTTTATTACACCTTCTTTACCAAGGTAAGTACGTGCAGTTATCCTTGTTGGACGTCCAAATGAATAATTACCTGCCTGATATACAGATAAACCATTGATCTGACCAACTTCATTACCACTTACATCAAGCAGCAGGTGATCTCTATCGATTTGTTCCTGAATTTTCTCTTCAATTAAATTTGATCTTTTCTCTTTTTTTCTAATTGCCTTTTTAACTGATTCAGCTTTAACATATTCTTCTCCATCCTGTTCAGCCCAAGCATCTGCTTCTACTAAAATTTCTATTATTTCATTAAACTTGGTAGATAATTTCTTTCTATCTCCAGTCAATCTGGAACTAAAGTCTAACATTGCTGAAACTGCATCAGCTTTAAATTCTTTTATTTCATAGCTTTTGATAATCGAAGATATAAAATCTGCAAATTTAGCTATATTATCTTTATTCCTTTCCATTTCAGTGTCAAAATCAGCCTTTATTTTAAATAATTCGGAAAATTCTTGGTCATAATTATAAAGTAAATAATATAGATAAGGGGTACCAATCATTATCACTTTCACATCAAATTGAATTTCTTCAGGTTTTAAGGTTATAATCGGTACACTTCTGTACTGTTCTCCAATATTCTCAACAGTTATTTCTTCATTGATAAGCGCTCTTTTAAGAGTATCCCAGCAGAATGGATTCTTTAAAACATCTTTTGCATGAACAATTAGAAAACCTCCATCTGCTTTTTGAAGTGATCCACTTTTTATCATTGTAAAATTAGTTGTTATAGTACCAAATTGACTGCGCCCTTCTATCTTACCAAAAAGATTATAATAAGTAGGATTTTTTTCATAAATCACCGGTGCACCCTCAGTTTTATTATTGTTCACAAATATATTAATCTCATACCTTGTAAAGAAAGATCCATCTTCATCCATCTGCATCTGTAGAAATGGATTTTGCTTTTTATCATCATCACTGCTGCGAAAATGATCAATATTTTCAACAATATCTTCCTGTACTTCTTGAAGATATTCTACAACCTCTTCACAATTTTCATATTTATCTTCAAGATGGCAGATAATCGGCTGTACAACAGATAAACCAATCTTTTTTTCAAGTGCAGCAAGCTCTTCCTGTGCATCTTCTTTTATAGAACGAATTTCTCGCATAACCTGAGCAATTTCATTCTGTATATCTTGACTCTCTTTTCTTATTTCTCCTCTTTTTTCTTCATCCATCTCCTGAAAATCTTCTCTAGATAAAGGCTCACTATTTTCATCAATAGGTACGGGAACAAGTCCCTGAGCAGTATTTTGCAGCATAAAACCGCGTTCTTTAGCAGATTCTTCAAATTCTTTCATTATCTTATTTGATTTTGGCTGATATTGGTTTAAAATTTCTTTCCTTTCTTTATCATATTCTTCACCTTCAAAAGCACGAGGAATTTCTTCCTGGAGTTCACCAATAATCTTATCCATATCGCATTTTAGATCATTACCCAAACCTGCTGGAACCTTCATAACTCTTGGTTTTTCTTTTTCAGAAAAATTAAAAACATAGAGAATATCTTTTGGTTTGGCCATTTCTTCGGATCTATCTTTGGCTAGACTTTCTGCATAACTGGACTTCCCGGTACCAGATTCTCCGGCCATAAAGATATTGTAACCATTCTGTTTAACCTGCATACCAAATTCAATTGATTCAGCAGCACGGTCCTGTCCAATAATCTGTTTTTCAATGGGTGAAAGTTTTTCAGTTGAATCAAATTCTAATTTATCTGTATCAAAACTATAATCTAATTTAGAAATGGGAATTTTATATTTTTCCATGTCTGATCCTCCTTCAAATCAAAATAATTTAGTTTACTAATAAATCTTATTTGTTGATATCTAGCTTAATAATAATTTAAGTATACTTATTTTGAATATTTCTCGAAAAAACAGATATCTCCTGCCTTACTTTATAGATATTAATATTTTGTGAAAAAATGGGAAATTAAGTTACTTAGTGTAAAAGAATAAATTAGTTTTGGAGATAAAGAAGGCTCTCTTTTTGCTTATTTACAGTTAAATAAATTTGAAAATTTAAATCAAATGAGTTAAAATACTAATAAGTTATGTTAATAATTTAACAAAGAGATATTAAATTCAAAAAGGAGTTTTTAAATATGGGAAAAAATCCTGAAGAAATACCTGGGATTATAATAAGCAGATTACCGGTCTACTATAAACATCTTAAACAGCTTCAAGAATCTTCAAAAGAATATATATCTTCTGAAGAACTCTCAAAGTTAACCGGTTTAAGCAGTTCTTTGATCAGAAAAGACTTAAGTTATTTTGGTACTTTTGGCAGAAAAAGTTATGGTTATGATATTTACTGCCTCTTCCAGCAGCTAAGTATCATAATGGGGTTTAATTATCAAAAAAATTTGATTATTGTAGGTGCCGGTTATTTAGGACAGGCTTTAGCATATAATAAAGGTTATGAAGAGAGAAATTATAAGTTGAAAGGCATTTTTGATAAAAACCCAAAACTAATAGGACTTTATTTAAATGACATTATAGTAAAACCAGTAAATAAAATCGATGAGTTTATAAAAAAAGAAAATATTGACATTGCAGCTCTTACTGTACCAGGTGGAGCAGCACAAAAAATAACCGACCGCCTGGTTGCGGCCGGAATAAAAGGAATCTGGGACTTTACAGAAGTGCCATTAAAAGTACCAAAAAATGTGCTTCTGGAAGAACAAAATATAAATGAAGGTCTCTGTAAATTATCATGTGTGTTAAATAAAGAATTTAATGAAGAAATAGATCAGAACTGTGAGCAAAAATAAACTTTCCACTTCCTTTTTTAGTTTTCAGTTCATTTTTAAAGATTATTTCTCCCCTCCGAATGGTAATGATTGGATATCCTTCAACCTTAAGTTCTTTATAAGGACTATAAGCTGCTGCAGAGTGTAAGTTTTCTGCAGTTAATTTTTTTTCTAATTGAGGATCAAATACTGTAAAATCTGCATCAGTACCTACTTCAAATGAACCTTTTTGAGGATAAAGACCAAATATTTTTGCAGGATTAACAGAGAGCATCTCAACCATCTCGGTTAATTTCATCTTACCTCTGCTTACTCCATAAGTATAAATTAATGGAAGTAAGGTTTCGCTCCCTGGTATTCCTGGAAGAATATCAAGAGCAGAATTAGACTGGAACTTCTGCTGCTTATTAAAAGCACAGTGATCGGTTGCAATCACCTGAAATTCATTGTCGATGCTGAAAGCTGACCACAATTGTTCATTATCGAATTTCGTTCTCAAAGGTGGAGTCATAAAATAAAGCTCTGCATCTCTGCTGTGCAGTTTGCTCTGGTTAAGCATTAGATAATGAGGGGTGGTTTCAAGATAAAGTTCTGCATTCTTCTTTCTTAATCTGCGGGCTTCATTTAAAGCAAGTGCTGAAGATAGATGAACTACATATAATGGAATTTCGTTTTTAAGAGCTTCTTCTCCTATATCTCTAACCGCTAAGGCTTCAGCAGCATCAGGCCGCATAAATGGATGATAGACGGGTTCTGTAAGTCCTCTTTTTTTATACACTGCTTCTAGTTCTTGGATAAGTGAATCGTCTTCAGCATGAACTGTAGGCAGCAGTTTCAATTCCTTAAGTCTCTTCAACACTCTTCCCCAGAGATTTCTATCTATCATATAACCTGCCCGTTTATAAGTTGTAAAAAGTTTTATACTCGCAAGTCCAATTTCTTTTAGCTGAGCTAAATTTTTAGAAATATTTTTATCAAAATCTTGAATAACCTGATGAAAATTGTAATCTACTATAGAATCTGCTGCTTCTTTTTTTCGGGCATCAAATGCCTTTTGGAAATCACCATCTTCCGGAAAATCAATATAATCAATAACAGTAGTTACTCCGCCTGCTGCAGCTGATACACTTCCTGAAAAAAAATCGTCTGCAGTTATGGTACCACGCGAATGCAGTGAATAATGGGTATGAGCATCGATAATACCAGGAAATATAAATTTACCGCTCAAATCAATAACTTTAGTATCCGTTTTCTTTTCCATATCTTTAAAATAACCCTGTTTTTCAACTCCAGCAATTTTTTCAGATTCGATCAAAATATCAGCTTTTTTTATAGAAATATAATCTACAATTTCAGCATTTTTAAGAATAATTTTTGCCATTTTTTTCACCTCGTACTATACTATTTCTTCTACTCGGCCTCGAATTCCTTCTCCTAAATCATCAAAATCATAATTTTTTGCAGGTTTAGATGTAACAACCCTGCCTTTTTTGAGAAAGGCAATTCTATCTGCTAATAATTCCATCTGTCTTCTGTCATGGGTAACCATAATTACTGTCATATCATCTGTTACAAGATCAGCAAAATGCGAGTTGAAAAATTGTATGCTGTCTTCATCCAGACTTGTAGTTGCCTCATCCACGAATAAAACTTCTGGCTCGGTGATTAAAGCTCTGGCAATAGATACCTTTTGTTTTTCTCCACCAGAAAGAGTATGTACTGACTGATTTAATAGTTCAGTTATTTCTATTTTTTCTGCAATTTCCTTAACATTTTTATGAATTTCCTTTTTGTTTATTTTTCTCAATTTAAGAGGTAAGGCAATATTATTATATACATCCCCCCGATAAAGGTAAGGATCCTGCCAAATAACAGAAAATTTTCTTCTTAAATTTAAGTATTCCCCATTTTTGGAAAGAAGTTTACCTTTATAATAGACCTCTCCTTCAAAATCTCGATCAACCAAACTTAAAATATTTAGCAAAGTGGTTTTCCCACTGCCATTAGCACCAATAATAAAATTAAATTTATCTTTTATTACAGAATATTGTTCAATATTTAATATTTCTTTTTCCCCTATTTTCTTTTTCAATCTTTTTACTTTTAATATTTTATTACCTCTATTCATATTGCTCTCCTTCCTGTAAAAAGTAAACTATAAAATTAATTGAAAAAGAGAGAATTAATAAAATAAAACCTAAAGCCAGTGCAAAAGCAAAACGCCCCTTATTTGTTTCAAGAGCCATCGCCGTCGTAATAGTTCTTGTAACACCTTTAATATTTCCACCAAGCATCATAGATATTCCTATCTCCCCCAATACTCTACCAAATCCTGCTATAACAGCCCCTATAATACCATATCTAGCTTCCATTAATAACAATTTGAACTGCTGCTTTTTATTAGCCCCCATCGATTTTGCAGTTTTATACATCTTTTCATCGATGGAAAATATGGTGTTTCTGACCAGAGCCGTTAAAAGTGGAATGATCAAAATCACCTGACCGGCTATAATCCCAGGTAAGGTAAATAACATGTCATATTCTCCCAGCACCCCGCGTCTAGAAATAAGAGAATATACCGTAATCCCAACAACAACGGTAGGCAGGCTTAAAAGTGCATTTAAAATTACATTAAAAACTTTTTTGGCAGCAAATTCTGTTCTCGATATGATAACTGCTGCAGGTATAGAAATTAATGAAGCAATTATAGTTGAAGATGTAGATAGTCTAAGAGACGTAGAGACTACTTTCAACAACTCTTGATCCATTGTTATAATTAAATTCCAGGCTTCCCCAAAAGCATCCATGTAATAATTCAAATTTCTACCCCCTGAATAATATTTATCTATTATAAATAAGGACATTTGTCCTAAATGTAAGATTTTAAAAAAGGATATCTGCCAACTTATTCAACAGAAAAAATTTATAAAATTAGCAAGATACCCTTTTTAGAGTGGTAAGTCTTTAAATAATTAAGTTTTAAAAAACATTATATTTTAATAATCTAAAAAGTTACGTTTAATATGTTATTCTTCTAATTCGTCAGCTTCAATAGCACTTGGGAAAAACAATTGTTCTCCCTGTCTTGAATAGCTGTTAATTATTCCCTGACCCTGTTGAGAGGTAACATAACCAACAAAAGCCATCGCCATCTGGTAATTTACGTGAGTATGATAAGCAGGGTTAATTGGAATAATACCATATGGATTAAACAGGGCAGAATCTCCACTGCTTAAAATCTCAAGATCAATTTCTCCACTATAAGCAAGATATGTACCTCTATCTGCAAGTATATAAGCTTCTCTTTCATCTGCCATATTAATACTTGCCCCCATACCCTGTCCACTTTCTAAATACCAGGAACCATCAGGATTAAGATCAGCCATATCCCAGAGCGAAAGTTCTTTTTTATGAGTACCTGAATCATCTCCTCTAGAGACAAATTCTGCTCCACTATCTGCAATTGTATGGAATACATCTGCTGCAGACTCCATACCTTCAATATCAGCTGGATCAGAAGGTGGACCTAAAACAACAAAGTCATTATACATTACATCCCGCCTATTAACACCATAACCTGCTTCCACAAACTCGTCCTCTGCTTCACGGGCATGGACAAAAATTATATCTGCATCACCATTTTCGCCAAGTTCAATTGCCGCCCCAGTACCTACGGCAACTACATCAACACGTACATCAAATTTCTCTTCAAAAGGTGGTACAAGTTCATCCAAAAGCCCAGAATTTTCGGTGCTTGTTGTAGTAGCCATCACAAGTTTTTCCTGGGCCACAGCGGCAGTCGAAACACTAATAAGCAGTATCAATACAGATAATAAAACTAAAATTCTTTTTCTCAAAGTAATCCCCCTCGTATAATATAGTTATAAATTCGCAGCAAAAAAGAAACTCCCGGTTTATAGTAAATTAACCGGAAGTAGTTAAGGCGGATCAGCGTTTAAAAATTTAATCACCACTATCACTCCTTTCCATTCCGGGAGGCAGATGTGTTTCCACAAACACCCTATCGGTATTTAAACCATGGCTTTTTAGAAGCTTTAGCTTTAAATACTCGGAGTTTTTTGACTTTTCATACATTTATAATATATAATTTTTTTTACACTGTCAAGCAGTAATTAAATAAAATCCCTAGATTTGTATTATTATCCAATTTAGATTAGTACTTATAAATATCTGCTTCAAATGGTTTTAATTTTAGTTTTAAAGAAAGGTCTTTATCAGTTTGATAATTAGAAAGCATTAATTCTGCATCTGAGAAATCCAGTTCTTCAATGATCTCAAACTCTTTACATAAATCTATTTTTACTTCTTCACTGCTGAAATTGAGCAGAACCAAAAGATTATTATCTTTACCTTCTCTTAAATAAGCATAAACATCTTGATCTTTTTCCAGTAATAATTTGTATTTACCATCTACAAAAACCGGATATTCTTTACGCAGTGAAATTAATTTTTGGTAATAATTAAATACCGAGTCTTCTGACTGCAGATCTTTTTCCACATTTATTTCCGGATAATTATCATTCATCTTGATCCAGGGTTCACTTTCACTAAAACCCGCATATTTATCATCATTCCAGTGCATGGGAGTTCGGGCATTATCTCTGCTTCGATAATTTGCAATTCTCAGCAGTTCTTCTTCACTAAAATCACCATCTTTTTTTAAATCTTTAATATAACCTCGAGTTTCTATATCATCAAAGTCATTTAAGTCTTTAAAGTTGATATTTGTCATTCCGATTTCTTCTCCCTGATAAATAAATGGAGTGCCTTTTAAGGTGTGCAGCATAGTCCCCAACATTTTGGCCGACTCTTTACGGTATATGCCATCATCACCATAACGAGATACTATTCTCGGCTGATCATGATTGCAGAAATAGAGGCTTGTCCAGCCATTATTAGCTTCCAGTTTATACTGCCATTCACTCATCAAATCTTTGAGTTCTTTCAAATCCAGGTCGTTTATTTCAGCCCAGCCTTCTTTTCTATCGAGCTCTACATGTTCAAATGGAATTACCATACTGAATTCTTCTCTATCTTCTGCAACAAACTTTAGGGCTTCATCTATATCTAAAAATGGTGTTTCACCAACAGTCATCGCATCATAATTGTTATAGGTGTTATCAGCCATCTCTTTAATGAATTCATGAACTCGAGGTCCATTAGCAAAGTATTCAAAGCCAAGAGGACCTTCTTTAGTTCCATCTAAAAACCTCTGGTCTTTAGAAATCAAATTTATAACATCAAGCCTAAAACCATCTATTCCTTTTTCCAGCCACCATTTTATTACATCAAAAAGATCTCTTCTTACCTTTTCATTTTCCCAATTTAAATCCGGCTGTTTTTTAGAAAAAAGGTGGAGATAATATTGATCTGTTTGCTCATCATATTCCCAGGCTGGACCTCCGAAGAAAGATCTCCAGTTATTAGGAGGGCCTCCATTTTTGCCGTCCTTCCAGATATAATAATCACGATAGGGATTGTCTTTGCTTTTTCTAGATTCTTCAAACCACTGATGTTCATCTGATGTATGATTAATTACAAGATCCATAATTATTCTTATATCTCTCTCATGCAGCTTCTCCATTAATTCTTCTAAGTCTTCCATTGTTCCGAATTCATCCATGATTGCCCTATAATCACTGATATCATAACCGTTATCATCATTTGGCGACTTATAAACAGGATTCAGCCAGACCGCATCTACACCTAAATCTTCTAGATAATCAATTTTTTCTATAACACCTCTTAAATCACCAATACCATCATTATTGCTGTCATTAAAACTGCGCGGATATATCTGATATACCACAGCTTCTTTCCACCATTTTTTATGCATAATTACCCCTTCCTTGAGCTGATATTGTAAATTTTATCAAAATTTCTTCTAAAAAAAGCCATGCCTTTTCTTATATTACTTAAAAAAACCGGAGCTGATTGCCCCGGTTAATAATATCAATATTTTCGACTGATTACTAATAGCCTCCCATCATGTAATAATTGATTAGAGCACTATCTTTTTGTCTGTCATGTTTAAGATCTGTGTCATATTTTACGCTTTCTTCAAGCTGTTCAAATTCGCGAATTTCATTTCTCTTAACGAGCCTGTGCTTAAAAATACTTTTCATTAGTAATTCCCCCTTTAGTAGTTAATTGATGAGGGAACATACTCGCTGCACATCTACTTTGTTCCATAAATACAGAACACCGACTCTACAAATTCACTCTTCTGCTCATGATCAGTCGGTTCAATTAGATTATACTACTCATAATTTAATTTAGCAAGAGTTTTCGCAAGAATATTTATGAAAAATTTAAAAAATATTATTGCAAAATAATGATTAAGTATTTCTTAAGAATTATTTATTATAATCATGTAAATATTTATGGTTAATATTACAAAAGGCGATTAAATCTTATTCGATTTATTAATATATTCAGCTTTAAATTTTATTTACATTTTACTAAAAAAATAATATAATTAAATTATAATTAATTGATCAAATTACAGTTCTTTATAATTAATTTTAAATAGCAATTTATCTCCATCCAATGCATAGCTTGGATAGATTTTTCTTGGCAGTCTTAGATAAATAAAATTAATTAAATGGATTATTCTTGGCTATTTTAGATAAAACTGGAGGTTAATAAAATGAAAGAAAGTAACTTTATGCTTAAAATTTTAAATACTACTGCAGTTTTCTTAACAATTTTTGTTAATTTTTTGGCAAACTATCTCCCAATTAATGGTTTGAATACAGGAGAAGTGTCAGCTAATTATGAAAATCCTTTTACACCTGCTGGTTTTACCTTCTCTATCTGGGGTTTAATCTACTTATTGTTAATCGTCTTTGCAGTCTATCAATTTACCGGCAGTGGGAAAATCAAAGAGAATTTCAGTACAGGGCCATATTTAATACTCGCATCTGCCGCAAATATAGCTTGGATTTTTTCATGGCATTACCAGTATATATACTTATCGATGTTTGTCATTTTACTGCTCCCCCTCTTTTTATTTCCCATCTTTAAAAGAGCAAACGGTTTTTCTGATTATTCTTCTGCTGAATATATATCTCTAAAACTCCCCTTCAGCATCTATACAGCCTGGGTAACTATCGCATCACTTGCAAATTTAATGGTCACCCTTGTTTATTTCAAACAGAACTGGCCTGATAAATTTTTGCTTATCACAGCTGTGATTGCTCTGCTGCTGGGCCTCTATATAACCATCAAAATAATCGATGAATTTAAAGACACAGCTTTCTCTTTTGTTGTAGTCTGGGCATATTTTGGAATTATCTCTGCTCAGTTAAACTCTACAAGACCTGAACAAATCATTATCATCACAGCTGCTCTTTCTATTATAATTGTAATTTTTAAACTGATATCAAAAAAAGCTTAGTTATTTATATTTTTTTCTACTATACCTCTACCGTCAAGCTGATAATAGCTGCTTCGAGCACAGCTTCTACATAAAATATTATTGTCTTCTTTAACAGCTTTTACAGCCATCAATTTTTCTCCACATTGGCTGCAGTATTCATCTTTAAAAATTGGAGCATAATCTGGTATATCTATGTCAATATTTTCTTCAATCTTAAAATATTTATCGGGTGACTCTTCGATAATATCGAAAGCTATCTCCTGCCATAATTTTTTCAACTTTTCTTTCTCTTCCTCATTACCCTTCCTCTCTGCAACAACTTTTTTGAAAAGTTCATCTGCTTCAGGATATTCTCGGCTGATAAAATCCGAATCCTTCAAGTAATATCTTATACCTTTATCCGCTTTTTCTCTGTTGATGAATGTAACAGCGGTCTTACCAAAATCTCGATAAATTAGGGCATTGTTGCCGAATGTGATTCCTGCTGTATATTGAACACCATCACTAAAACAGCTGTTGGTTTCCACAACAGCGAGTAGGTCTTCCATACCATCATTTTCTCCAGCTAAGCTGCTGAGCGCATCTGCTGCAGCCAGCACACCAAGGGCAAGATAGGGACAGTAATGCCCGTGCAGTTCTCCTGCCTTAAGCAGCAGGTCATGCATATTTTGATATTTTAGCATTTTATTGATTTTATAGCGGGGTGTCTTCTTCTGCAGAGATAATGAAGGCTGATCCATAAAAGAAGTATATGGTTTTATGTCAATAACCGGAGTTCCGTCGACAGCATCCAGCCCATAAACATGCAGGCTGGTGCCTTCTCTTTTTAATAATTCTACTGTGGTTAAACCAATTGGACTCGGTCTGCGCGGACTTCTAGAGGTAAAAAGACCCCTTTCCGGTCCTTTTCTACGCCTGCTAATCAGATCAAATCCTTCCGATTTATGAAAATAGAAGAGGATCTGAAGATATTCGTAATCATCTATCTTATCAAGTCCATCTATATATTCTGCTTCTATTTCGATAACACTTTTACTCTTTCTCATCTCATCAGGGCCAACAGGTTCTTTATATTTACTTTTTACTTCACCTATTTTTTTGATCTCCATCTTTTATCCCATCCTCTCAGACAACTATTTTCTCAGGTATAATTAATTGATTCCCATTATGTTCTTTTAAACTTACCTCAACCCCATAAACGGAATTTATTTTCTCAGCGCTTAGGGATTTTTTATCACCATCAGATACAATTTCACCTTCTTTGAGCATAATAATCCTCTCAGCAAAGCGGCTCACCATAGCGAGGTCATGCATTGTAACGATTACTGTTTTCCCTAAAGCGGCTTCTTTTTCTATCAGCTCAAAAATCTCTAGCTGGTGTTTTAGATCAAGATTATTGGTCGGTTCATCAAGCAGAATAATCTCAGATTCCTGAGCTGCAGCTCTAGCAAGAAAAACTTTCTGCTTTTGACCACCGCTCAGCTCATTTATATTTTTAAAGGCAATTTCTTCAAGATTTAGCGCAGCTATTATTTCAGCTGTAGTTTCCTTATCCTGCTCAGAAGCAGCCCAGCTGCTGTGGGGTTTTCTCCCCATCAAAATTGTTTCGAAAACAGTCATCGAAAAACTGTACTCCTTGAGCTGAGGCACATAAGCGATAATTTCTGCCAGCTTTTTTTTGCTGTATGAATCTATCTTTTTATCGTAAATTTTAATTTCTCCAGAATCTGCTTTGAGATAAGAGGTAATACATTTAAGCAGGGTGCTTTTTCCTGATCCATTTGGTCCGATAAGCATAATCACTTCTCCTTGAACAGCAGAAAAGCTTATATTTTCCAAAACTTTTTCTTTTCCATATCCAAATTCGAGTTTTTTAATATCTAATATCACCAATAACGCCTCCCTTTAAGGATTAAATAGATAAATAATGGTGCCCCCAAAAAAGCCGTAAGCACACCGACCGGAAGTACCACAGGTTTAAAAGCCGTACGGGCAAGATTATCTGAGATTATCAAAAGCAGACCACCTGCAAGAGCAGAATTTATAAAGAGCTGGCGCTGATTACCCTCAGTTATCTTTCTAATTATATGTGGTGTTACAAGCCCGATAAAACCAATAATGCCAACGAAAGAAATTATTACAGATGTCAAAATAGATGCTGCTGTCATAGCATAGAGCCTCATTTTTTTGGAGTCTACCCCCAGACTATTAGCAACCTCATCACCAACATTTAAAATGCTGTAATTCCAGCCTTTATATATAAAATATAAAAAGATTATTATCAAGAAAAATAAAATTATATACAGCTGTTCCCAGCTGGTCCTTCCCGGATCACCGAAAGTCCAGTATATCACCGAGGCGAGCTCCTGATCATCAGCAAAGAACTGAAGAGCCGTAGTCCCTGCAGTGAAAAGAGAAGATAAGGCAATCCCGGCCAAAACTATGGTTTCTGCAGCTGCACTCCTGGAGTGGCTGATAAATAAGACAACTACCACAGTCATCTGTGAAAATAGAAAGGCAAAGAATGAAGGTAGATAGAATCCCTCTAAAAAAGAGAAATATGGAGGGATATCTGCAGCATTAAAAAGCACTATCGAAAATGCTGCTCCAAAAGCTGCGGCATGAGAAATCCCCAAAGTAAATGGAGAAGCAAGCGGGTTTTTCAAGATGCTCTGCATCACTGCACCGGCCAGGGCCAATCCCATTCCAGCTGCAAGAGCAGTCAGCACCGAGGGTATACGGATATTCCAAATGATATTATATAAACTCCCCCCTCCTCCATTAAATAAAACATTTAAAGTTTGATTTAACTCCAATTTTACAGCTCCAAAAAAAATGCTGTAAAAAGAAGCTGTAATTATCATTACAACAAGTACAGCTGTTAATATATATATTTTAATATTTCTCTTTTTTTCTGCTTTAAGCAGTTCTTTTTTTTGCATCTGAGCTGAGGACTCCATAAAATACACCTTCTCTAAACAATATTTTAATAGCTGTCAAAGCTTCTAAACCCACCAAAAATATCTTTCATCTCTTGATAAACTGCTCTGCCGAGAAAAGAACGGTAAATTTGATCGGCTTTATGCGAAACTTCCTGATCAATAAATTCACCAGAATAAACGATTTCTCCAATATAATAGGCATCAGCGAACATCGTGGCAAAATTTGTTGTATAATAATTATATGGCAGCAGTTCATAAATTTCATTATTTTTAAAGGCCTTAAGGTAGGAAAATTCCTCCCGCTTGAGATCTCGCTTTACAAGCTCTATCCCACCCTGATCAATAAAAATTAGATCGGGATCTCTGATAAGCAGTTCCTCTTTGTTTATAGTAAAATTACTTTTTGCTTCAAGTTCAATAATATTATTTAAAGATAAGTATTGAAATGGTGGGTAGCCTGCTTCAGTAGAGGTTAAACCCTGTGCTCCTCTGCTGCCGATTCCACCTATGTAAAATTTCTTGTTATTTTTCTCAGCTTGAAAATTTGATGTCCTATTAATTAAGTCATTTTTATAATTTAAAAATATATCTTTAAATTCAGCTGCACGTGACTCCTTATTTAATATAGGGGCCATGAAATCCAGAGCTTTAAAAAGCTCTTCTTCGGTCATCGAACCTGCCTGACCATCATTTATAGATAAAACCGGAATAGCTGTCTTATCAGAGAGGATATTCAGCTCCTCTTTAGGCAGATATGAGGCAAAAATAACATCTGGATCAGCGGCAGCTATTAGCTCTGCATCTCCACCAAATTGGGGGCCGATCACCGGCAGCTCTGCGAGCTCAGGATAAGCCAGCAGATAAGGCTTTTTATTATCTCTTTTTTCAAATTCTTCCACCCCAACTACCATATTTTGAGCTTCCAGATAGACAACAAGCCGGAGAGCTCCAGGTCCAACTGCAGCAATCCTTTCGATTTTATCCGGGATTTCAACCCTGCGGCCCAGCTGATCTCTGATAGTTTCTGCGGAAAGAGGTAAAACAGACAATAAAACAAAGAACAGCGCTGTTAAAAAAATCAGCATAAGTTTATTATATGGAATCTTCGTTTTAACTTTCAGGCTCTTTTTGTTCATAATTAATTTTTCACACCCTTAAGATTTGTCACGGTCAATTTACCGTGCTTAACACCCTTTAAGGCAATTATTCTTGAACTAATCTCTTTTAGCTTATAATAACGTCCTTCTACAACTATCACCTCAAGACAGAATTCCGAATCCAGATGCAGATGTAGATTTGATTTAAACAAACAGTGATAATCATGCTGAAGCTGATTCATTTTATCTGTCAGACCTTTTTTGTGATGATTATAGATAACCGTTAGCGTTCCAACAACGGTTTCTTCCTCTGCTTCATTTTCAGCCTCGATAATCCTTTCCCTGATCAAATCCCTAATCGCTTCTGAACGGTTATCGTAGATACCTGCATTTACTTGATCAAATCTCTGCAGCAAATTTTCTTCAATAGAAACCCCAAATCTCTTTAATTCAGACAATTTTCGAACCTCCCTTTATTCAGTAACACAAAATATTATTTCGTGTTACTAATATTGTTCTGCAGAACTTTCCTTTATCCTGCAAAATCGGATGTAAAAAAATAAATCCTGCATTTAAACACAGGATTTATCGACAATTTTAATTATTATATTTTCACGCATTATTGAAACTGCAGATTTTCTGATCATCTAAAATACTTCTTCAGCTGTCTCCTTATTTATAACTGCAAAGACCTCTCTGAGGGGCAGGTCTTTTTCTGCAGCTATCCTGGCACAGTCATCATATTCTGGAGAAAATTTAATCAGCTCCCCATTATAATAAGCAGCTTTAATTGTAACCTTACCTAAGGATGAAAGAAATTTATGATACTTCCTTTCAAGGCTGCTCCTTTGAATATCGATAGTTCTTATCCCTAGGGTAGTAGTTTCTTGATAAATTATTTTTTCAAGCTTTTCTTGATCTTTTCTGCTGCAGAGAACATTAAGTTTATTTGCAGGACGGTTTTTTTTCATTAGTATACTGCTTAAATAAACATCTTTCGCACCCTTTTGCAGTAATTTCGGGAAAAGATAGGAATATATTTCTCCACTCATATCATCAATATTCGTTTCTAAAATTATTAAATCTTCTTCGGTTTTTTTTTACACTCTTCAGCCTGATAAATACGCAGCAGGTTGGCGGTCTCAAAATCTTTCTTTCCAGAACCATAGCCGATCTTATTTATCTTAAGTTCGGGCATAGCTTTAAATTCCTCAGCTAATGTTTTGATTATCGCAGCACCGGTTGGTGTAACTAGTTCACTTCTGATGCCGGTAGAATAAACAGGAACTCCCCTGAGTATTTCTACTGCTGCAGGTGCAGGTACCGGGATTCTGCCGTGAGCAGCATCAACAAAACCGGTTCCCAGTGGTACAGGTGAAGAATATATATGTTCAGGAGACAGCATATCTATTAAAATTGCTGTGCCAACGATATCTATAATAGAATCTACAGCACCTACTTCATGAAAATGAACTTCTTCTATACTTTTTGCATGTACCTTTGCTTCGGCTTCTGCAACCTGCCTAAAAATATCTATACTCATTTTTTTAACATCTGCATTCAGTTCACTATTAGTAATCATCGCCTTGATATCATTAAAATTACGGCTGTGATGTGAATGCTCAGCATGACTAGAATGACTGTGGTGATGATCGTTTGCTGTATGTGAATGTCCTGCATGGTCGTGATCTGCATGAGGATGTTCTGAATGCTGATGATCATGATTACCGCAGCCTCCACAGCCCTCTTGATGACTGTCATGTTGAGGATGAGAATGATTTTCATGATGATCCGGATGTTCTTCATTTTCTAAAATAACTTTAAAATCCGAAGCAGTGATGCCGTTTTTCTGCAGCTTTGTAATCTCTATCTCATAACCAGAAAGATCCAGTTTATTTAATTCTTCTAAAAAATCATCTTTATCAATCCCAAGATCAAGCAGAGCTCCGATAGTCATATCTCCACTTATCCCAGAATGAATATCAAAATATAAAATATTAGCCATTATTAACCTTCCTTTCGCGCTTTTTCTATCTGCAGCACTATTGTGCTTGCCAGATAAGCCGCACCAAAACCATTATCTATATTTACTACACCAACACCACTGGCACAGCTGTTGAGCATTGTCAGCATTGCTGAAAGTCCGCCGAAGTTTGCACCATAGCCAATACTTGTCGGAACTGCAACCACAGGTTTGTCAACAAGACCGCCAACCACACTTGCCAGCGCACCCTCCATACCAGCCACAACAATGATAACTTCCGCTTCATCCAATTTATCTAAACTTCCCAGAAGGCGGTGCAGACCAGCTACACCAACATCATAAAGGGTTTCTACATTGTTCCCCAGCGCTTCTGCAGTTACTACAGCCTCTTCTGCTACAGGAATATCAGAGGTACCACCACTTACAACAAGAATTTTACTCTTATTTTTCTCGAGCTTCTGTTTTTCAATAAAAATCATTTTAGACCGCTCATAATATTTAGCTTCTGGGGCCAACTTTTTGATCCTCTGATATATCTCTTCATTTGCCCTGCTGGCGAGTATATTGCTCTCGTTTCTGAGCATTTCCTCAACTATTCCTTCAATTTCATCAAGAGATTTACCTTCACAATAAATCACCTCAGGATAACCATTACGAATACTGCGGTGGTGATCAATCCTTGCAAAACCGAGATCTTTGTAGGGAAGATCTTTTAAAGATTCTGCAGCCTCATCTACCTCCATTTCTTGATTTTTTACTTTTTCTAATATTTTTTTCAACTTTTTTTTATACATTTTTCTCCTCCAGAATTTCCTTATTCATACTGCCGCTCTCATATTCTGATAAATCTAAAGTTACATACTGAAACCCTAACTTCTGCAGCCTGTCCGATATTTTATCCATCAATTCAATATCAAGTATTTTTTCTCTATCAGAATTACCAAGCTCTATTCTTGCTAAGTTATTGTGGTCCCTAACCCTAAAATTTACAAATCCATTTCGCCTCATTAATTCTTCAGCAAGCTCTATTTTTTCTAAATTCTCTTCTGTAATCTTATTATTATATGATATTCTCGTAGCTAGACAGGAAAAAGAAGGTTTATCCCAGGTTGAAAGATTCATCTCTCTCGATAAATCCCTAATTTCCTTTTTATGAAGACCTGCATCAAGCAGAGGACTTTTTACATTCATCTCTTTAAGTGCCCTTCTTCCAGGCCGATAATCAGAACTGTCATCAAAATTGGAACCTTCTATAATGATTCTTCCTCCTGCATATTCTTTTATTCTTGAAAATATTATCTTTTTGCAGTGATAACATCTTTCCGGATCATTTTTTAAAGCTCTCTCAAGTTCAGAAAGTCCAATTTCTATCTCCTTATGAGCAAAATCAAGATTCTTTACGATTTTTTCTGCCTCATTTAATTCTCTATCAGGAACAAATGGTATATTTACAGTTACTGCCTCAAAATCTGCACCTGCTTTTTGAGCTGCTGCAGTTAAAAATGTACTATCAACTCCACCAGAAAAAGCTATCACAAAAGGAGAAAGTTCTTTTAAATTATTCAGCAGTATTTTAAATTTATCATCTTTAGTTAAAGTACTCATGCTAATACTCCTTTTTTATTTGATTTTTTATCTTCTGTCATTTTATATTATTTTTAAAACTACTATATATATCTGCTTAATTAAATATATTCTTGAATCAAGAAAAAAATCCTCTAATTATATCTCTTAACCAGCAGGAGGAACTAATGCATCCCTATGATGGCCAATAAGATCTTTTCTTCCTGCCATCTTTAAAGCTTTTCTAACCAGTTTGTAGTTCCTTTTTTTGTGATACTGCAGTAAGGCTCTCTGCATTTTTTTTGCCTCAAGAGATTTAGCTGTATATACTTTTTCCATAGTTCTTGGATCATATCCACTGTAGTACATTGCAGTTGACATTGTACCTGGGGTAGGATAAAAATCCTGAACCTGATCTGGATGATGATTTATATCACGCAAATATTCTGCCAGTTCTACAGCATCTTCGAGTGTGCTTCCGGGATGACTAGAAATAAAATATGGTATTAAGTACTGCTCTTTTTTAAGTTCTCTATTAACCTTATAAAACTTCTCCCTAAATTCATCGAAAACTTCTATATTAGGTTTCCCCATATAATTCAAAACTGTATCTGAAACATGTTCTGGAGCTACTTTAAGCTGTCCACTAACATGGTTTTTGGATAATTCCTTAAGATAACTCCGGCTTTGATCATCTTCTAATAAAAAATCATATCGTATACCAGAACGAACAAATATTTTTTTAACTTTTGGAAGTTCCTTAATTGCTCTTAAAATTTCAAAATATTCGCTGTGGTCTACCTCTAATTGAGAACATGGCTCAGGAAAAAGACATTCTTTACCTTTACAAAGTCCGCGAGAAAGCTGGGCCGTACATGATGGCTGTCTAAAATTGGCTGTAGGACCACCAAGATCGTGAATATACCCTTTAAAATCAGGCAGTTCTATAATTTTTTTCGCCTCTTCCAGCAGTGATTCTTTGCTTCTTGCTGTCATCATTTTCCCCTGATGAAAAGAAATTGCACAAAAAGAACAGGCACCAAAACAACCTCTTGAACTCACAAGAGAAAATTTAACTTCTTTTACTGCAGGGACACCGCCATCTTTTTCATAAACTGGATGATAATCTCTCTGATAGGGAAGTGAATAAACATGATCCATTTCTTCTTGGCTCAATGGTTCAGCAGGTGGATTTTGAACTAAATAACGGTCATTATGCTGCTGGACAAGCATTTTTCCTCTCACAGGGTCCTGCTCTAAATATTCTAGTTTATATGCATAAGCATACTGTTTTTCGCTTTTTCTTACCTTTTCATATGAAGGAATAAGTTCATAGTCATATAGATTTTCCAAACTTTCAGCAACAAAAGCAGTCCCTGGCAGATAATTAATATATTTTATATCAAGACCGGCTTCCAGATTCTCAGCAATTTTTAAAATCTGTTTTTCTCCCATCCCATAAACCAAAAGATCTGCTCTGCTGTCAAATAAAATAGATCTCCGCACAATATCATCCCAGTAATCATAATATGCAAAACGCCTTAGACTTGCCTCTATACCACCAATAATTACTGCTGTGTCTGCATAAGCCTCCTTAATTTTATTACAGTAAACAATCACAGCCCTATCTGGTCTTAAAGCACTTTCTCCACCAGGTGAATAATTGTCATAACTTCTTCGATGTTTTGAAACAGTATAGTGATTGACCATAGAATCCATATTGCCAGATGTTACTAAAAAAGCATATTTTGGTTCTCCAAGCTTTTTAAAGTCTTGTATATTTCTCCAATCAGGTTGAGCTATGATTCCAACTTTATAGCCTGCATCTTCTAAAACCCTTGCAATAATTGCAGTCCCAAAAGAAGGATGATCAATATAGGCATCTCCACTGATGATAATAAAATCTAGCTGCTCCCAGCCTCTTTTTTCCATATCAGCCCTAGAAATAACCATAAATTGATCTCTATTTAATGCATTTCTCTTTTTTTCATAATCTAACTTTTCATTTTGTTTCATATTTTACTCCTCAATAATTATTTATTAAAAATATTTTCTGACAATAAAATCTATAATTAACAACTTCTCAATTTATTTGTCCCATAAGTATTATTATTATAGCAGAAATATCATCACAAAGAAAGAAAGTGCCTGCTGCAAAATCTGCCAGCAAACACCCTCTAATTTATATTTTTTATTCAATTTTAACTTTTTCAGCTTAAATTTATGATTTTAAACTCAAAGTTATTTATCAACTATTCTGCGGTGATTCTGCCTCCAACTTCTGGAGCTACTGGTCCAGTCTCTTCAATGTATTCCATAACTACTTCTTCAAGTCCACCAGCTTCACTAACTATTGGAGCATCAGTAAACATTGAATATCCATCTCCACCGGCTTTCATAAAGTCATTTGTCACAACTACATAGTTTTCATCTTCATTGAGTGGTTCTCCACCAACCCAAACTTCCTGAACTCTGTTACCCGGCTCTGCATCACCAGCAAAGGTAAATTCAATCCCAGATACCTGTGGGAATAGACCTTCTTCAGCTGGATACTGAGAAACTCCGTGCTCAAGGGCAGCTTTAAGATCAGCACCACTTAATTCGATTGCCATTGCTGTATTTCCAAAGGGAAGTACTGTAATTACTTCACCCTGAGTTATCTCACCACTGTCTATGGAAGCTCTGATACCTCCACCATTAGTGATAGCAGCATCTGCATCAAGCTTCCACTTCATGGCATCTGTGATCAAATTACCCAGATTTGTTTCTCCTGTTCTAACATTTTCTCTCTCACCATTTAGTTCAACATTTGTGGTACCAACTACCTGAGAAGTAATAGCCTCATTAGCTCTATTCAATCTCTCCACAACCAATTCTATAATTGGATCAGGCTTTACATCTTCTGCCATTTCCTTTGTATACATCGAGACTTTCATATCTTTTATCTGACCATTGTCAACTATCAGGTCAACCATTCCTAAATTTTTTGCATACTCTCCAGCCTGTAGTATCATTGTATCATTAACAAGCTGTCCATTTGGAAGCTCATGATGACTGTGTCCATCAACTATAAGGTCTATACCATCAACATTTTCTGCAACATCTATACTGGTATATTCGCTTTCTTCACTTATACCGAGGTGAGAAAGTGCAATAAGTACATCAACCTGATTTCTTAACTCATCAACCATCTCTTGAGCTGCCACAGCAGGATCTCCAAAGATTAATCCTTCAACATTTTTGGGATGAGTTTTATATCTTGTTTCAGGAGTAACCAAACCAAAAACCCCTACTTTAAGACCCTCATATTCTTTAATGAAATAGTCATCTTTAAAGCTTATATCATTTCCATCATCTCTACTTAAATTAGCAGCTAATAATGGAAAATCAGTTGTAGATGCTAGCTCTGTAAGTCTATCCTGGCCATAATTAAAGTCATGATTACCCAATGTAAGTGCATCAAGATTCATCAAGTTTAAGATATAGGCAATTGATTCACCCTCATTAATATTAGCAATAATCTGACCATGAAAAGAATCTCCAGCATCTAAAAAGAGTACATTCTCTTTTTCTCTTCTTCCCTTATCAACAAGAGTTGATATTTTCGCATAACCCATTCCTGAATAGCTTCCTTCTTCAACTCTAGAGTGTACATCATTAATGTGATAAATACGCAGTTCCACTTCTTCCGCTAGTACAGTAAATGATAAAGCCATCACTAAAAGCAGAGTAATCAGACCAAAAGATAATTTTTTGAAATTCACAATGCCACCTCCATATTTTTTTAAAATAATCTCTTCTATTTAGTATATTGAATATAAATATCTGATTTCCTGCTTAAAATAAGCAATATTACTTTAATTATTTGAGTTAAATTCTTTTATAATTGGCTAAATAATTTTATAATGATATAATATTTTTGAGGGGGAATATTATGAATAATGATCTAACCGCTGTCAGGGGAATTAAAGTTGGTAATGCAGAAAACATGAAAGCAGGTACAGGCTGTACTGTAGTGCTCTGTAAAGATAATTTTACTATTGGTTCAGAAGTAAGAGGAGCTGCTCCAGCAAGTAGAGAAATTGCCTTAACAAGTTCAGAAGCTGTTGTATCACAGGCTAATGCAGTATTTCTTACTGGTGGTAGTGCATTTGGACTTGATGCTGCTGGAGGAATTATGAAATATTTAGCTGAAAAAAATATTGGATTTAGAACAGCAGGTGGTGTTGTTCCAATAGTACCTTCAGCTGCCATCTATGACCTTGAATATAAATCAAATGAAAAACCAGATCAAAAGATGGCTTATCAGGCAGCTAAAAATGCCTCAAATGGACCATTGACTGCAAAAGCTGTCGGTGCAGCAGCAGGAGCAAAATGTGGCAAAATTAATGGAATCAAAAATGCAAGCAAAACTGTACTTGGCCATGCAGCAGTAAAAAATGGAAACTTAATTACAGCAGCTCTTGCAGTTGTAAATGCTTTTGGTGATATAAAAAATCCAGAAGAAAATAAAATAATTGCAGGAGCAAAAAATGATAGAGGAAAATTTATTGATACAGAAAATTTAATGCTAAATAATAATGATTTAAATCTTGGTTTTATTCGAGAAAACACAACTCTTGTTGTAGCTGCAACAAATGCAGTTTTAAATAAAAGTGAAGCAAATAGGGTTTCAATGATGGCCCACAGCGGCCTCTCAAGAACTATTTATCCTGTCCATACACTGCTGGATGGAGACACTATATTTACCCTTGCATCAAATAAAATTCAAGCAGATATTAATCAGGTGGGAACTGCTGCAGCTTATGTTGTACAAAAAGCGATTATTAATTCAGTATTACAAAAATAAATATTTATATATTATTACTCGCATATTTAAAAAAATCGAAAAAGGGCCATATTTTAAAATATCAGGCCCCTTTTAGTCTTATTAATTTATTTAATTATATTTATTTTCTCTCGCTTCTAAAATCAATACTCAAATAAAAAATTTAAAATTAATATTTTACTCTCTTACCAGTAACAATAAATATAGTTTCCTCTCCTATATTTGTTGCATGGTCCCCAACTCTTTCTAATGATTTTGCTAAATTAATATGTTTTACAACTCTCTTAATGGTTTTTTTATCTTCTTTATCTGTCATCATTTTTATTCCTTTATAATATATCTCTTCATAGAGATGATCTGCCTTTTCGTCCATCCTGCATGCTGCTTCAGCCAGATCGGCATTCCTGGTTGAAAAGGATTCTAAAACTACATCGAGCATATCGGTAACAAGATCTGCAAGTTCTGGAATCATTACTAATGGTGACATTATACCATCATGTTTTAATTCAAGTAAAATTTCCGCAATATTTGTCGCATGATCTCCAATTCTTTCCAAGTCACCAGCTATTTTGACCATTGCAATACAAAACCAGGTATCAGATGCCAGGGGTTGATCCAGGGTTAACAAGCGTGAAACTTCTTCTTCAATTGTAATTTTGTAATTGTCTAAAATATCATCTCGATTGATTATATCTTTGGCTGTATCTGTATCAATTTTATCTAGAGCCTTAATTACCTTCTGCAGCATATCCTCTGCTACTTCACTCATATCACTGAGATCACTAAGAAGTTGTTCACGCTTTTGTTCATACACCTGCTCCATTGGACTCTCACTCTCCTCTTTTTAATTAAATTAAATTTGATTTTTAATATTTAAGTCATATTTAAATATTCTTGACAAAAAGCTAAAATCCTGCCTTATTTCTAATAAATTTATTATGAAAAAATATCTTTTGCAGTTTTTTCAATAGTTTTAACAGTATAACGAATATCTTCTCTGCTAATATCAAGATGAGTAACAGCTCTCAGCATACCTTCAAGTCTGCTGACCCTGATACCCTTTTTAAGCAGTTCATCAGCAAATAAATCACTTTTACCATCAGCGGCTGTAAATAAAACAATATTAGTTTCAACTTTCTCGGGATCAATTTCCAGCCCAGGTTGATCAGCAATAGTTTTTGCCAGCATTTTCGCATGCTCATGATCTTCAGCTAAGCGAGACACATTATGTTCAAGTGCAAATATTCCTCCAGCAGCAATTATTCCAGCCTGGCGCATAGCTCCACCTAATCTCTGCTTCCAAAACCGTGCCTTTTCTATAAAGTCAGCTGATCCAGCAAGAACTGAACCCACTGGTGCTCCAAGTCCCTTGCTCAAATCAAGCCATACTGAATCAAAATACTGAGCATACTCAAGCGGATTTACACCAGAAGCAGCTGCTGCATTAAGCATTCTGGCACCATCCATGTGCATTTTTAAGTTTTTTTCTTGAGCTGCTTCTGCAATTTCTTTTATTCTTTTTAAGGGCCAAATACGACCTCCACCTAAATTAGTGGTCTGTTCAATAGAAACAACACTGCTCTGCGGACTGTGATAATCATCATCTCTTACTGCAGATTTAAGGTCTTCTGCTGTAAAAATACCTCCCTCACCACCAAGAGTTCTAATCGAGGCTCCAGAGATAACAGATAAAGCTGCACCTTCATAATGAATGGGATGAGCAGTTTCATGCATTATAACTTCGTCACCCGGCTGAGTATGTACTGCAAAGGAAATCTGATTAGCCATCAATCCTGATGGTAAATAAACTGCATCATCTTTACCCAACATTTCTGCAGCCATCCTGCAGAGTCTATTCACACTGGGATCTTCACCTAATTGTTCATCACCCACCTCAGCTTCTGCCATAAATCTCCGCATATCTTGAGAAGGTTTTGTGCCAGTATCACTAAAAAGATCAACTTTAATTTCCATAAATATTCCCCCTAATCGCTTATTCTATTTTCTAATTGGATGTTCAATGCCTAAAAATGAATCTAAATATAATTAAAATATAAGATCTAATATTAAATAAAAAATTAATCCACAACTTACTGTATAAAAAATATTTTTCGTCTTATAAGCAATCACCAGAGTTGGAATAAAAGCAAGTAATGCCGTATTTTCTAATGATAAAAATAGTCTGCCATCATTAAGAAGAACTGCAGGTGCAAGAAGTGCAGAAAGTACAGCAGCCGGTATAAAACTCAACCACCTAATAACTTTATCTGGTAAGTTTTTATTGCTTAAAAACATAAGGGGCAAAAAACGCGGCAAAAAAGTAACGAAAAGCATACCTGCAATCATATAAATATATCTACTACTCTCCATCCAGATACACCCCCAAAAAAGCTGCTGCAACTGTTGCTAAAATTATATTCCAGCTGCCCTCAATTGTCAATGCAAATAGCAGTGAAAGTAACCCTGCAGAAAAAGCAGTAATAACTTCTACTCTACTGCTGATCTGCATTACAAGCAATACCACAAACATTGCAGGCAGTACAAAATCAAGTGCACCACCAGTACTAAATGGTATAAATTCAGTTAAAAAAGCACCAAGACCTGAACTGAATACCCAGCCCAAATAAGCAGTTATACCTAGTGATAAAAAATAGCTTTTTTTATCCTTGTGACTATCTATTTTGGCAGATGCTACAGCAAATGATTCATCAGTAATTATAAAACCCAAAAAAGGGTAATAATAAGCAGGTAGATTTCGCAAATGAAGACTTAAAGAAGCAGATAAAAGAAGATGGCGAAGATTAACTAAAAAAGTCATGGCAATTATCGCTGCAGCCCCTGCCCCCACATCAATCATCTCTATAGATACAAGCTGAGCTGATCCTGCAAAAACAAAAATGGACATGGCTGTAGTCTGCAGAGCTGTAAGTCCTTTTTTTACTGCAAGCATCCCAAAAGCCATGCCAATTGGCAAATATCCTAATACAATAGGAAAAGCATCTTTAAATCCATTTTTTATAGAATTTTTATTTAAATTATTATCTTCACTATAAGTATTATCCAAATCCGATCAAACATCCTTTCTGTAAAAATGCTAGTCAAGCTGTCTTGGATCTAAAGCATCTCTAAGAGCATCACCAAGCATATTAAAACTGAGAACCGTTATAATGATTGCCAATCCGGGAAATATCGACATCCAGGGAGCTTGAATAAGATATTCCTGTCCCCTATTCAACATTGTTCCCCAGGCCGATGTCGGCGGCTGTATACCCAGCCCTAAAAAACTCAATCCAGCAACAACAAGTATCGAAATACCAATTCTTAATGTAGCCAATACAATCAGAGAAGAAATAGAATTTGGCAGTACATGTTTAAATAAAATTCTAAAATCACTTGATCCGATAGCTCTAGCAGCCAGAACATATTCTTTTTCTTTTATCTGCAGCACAATCGATCTGGTTAAGCGTGAAAAGTTAATTAATCCTGTCACACCAACTGCAATAATTATATTAATCATCCCTTTACCAAGAGCAGAAATTATTGCCAGAGCAAGCAGTATAAAAGGAATTGAGTTCCAGATTTCAATCAAGCGCATAATAATCATATCTGCTTTCCCACCATAATATCCAGCTATCAGGCCAAGTGTAACACCAAGACTTGCATTAACTAAAACAGCAGCAAATCCTACCCCAAGAGCTATCCTGGCTCCATACAGGACACGAGAAAATATATCACGACCAAAATCATCAGTCCCAAACCAGTGTACTGAAGAAGGCGCAGTGTAATTCATATTGCTGTAATCTATCGCGTTTGGAGAATAGGGAGATATAAAAGGGGCCATAAATGCCGAGTAAAATATAAGAGCAAGCACAATTAGCGCAATTTTTCCTCCAAGACTTTTGTTGAACTCTTTCCATGTTTTTTGAAAGAGATCATTTTCCTTGAAAGAAGAAAATAGATCTTTTTTAAAAATCAGAATGAGCAGAGCTAAAATAATAATCACTGAAGTGATAGAAGAAACCTGAACCTCTAAACTGCTCCATATTTTATCTCCAATAATCCAATTTTTGTAATTAATATACAGCTGCATGATTAATAATGTTATATAAATCAATCTCTTTTTCAAATCTCTACACCCCGATTCAAGACTATTTATAGCTTATACGTGGATTTATAAACACATAAAGTAAATCCACCAGCAAATTAACGGTAACATAAAGTATAGATAAGATTAAAATTGAACCAAATACCAGCGGCTGGTCTCTATATTCTACAGCCTTTACTGCAAGTCTACCTACCCCCGGCCAAGCAAAAACAGATTCTATTAAAATTGCTCCCCCAAACATCATTGCCAGCTGATTACCTATATTTGTAATAATAGGGATCAAAGCATTACGAAAAGCATGTTTCAAAATAATTTTCTTTTCTGCAACTCCCTTGGATCGAGCAGTAACTAGATAATCTTCTTTCATAATGTCAAGCATAGCTGATCTTGTTAATCTGCTTGTACTGGCAATCATAACCGTACTCAAAGCAAATGACGGTAAAATCAGATGCCTCAAACCACTTAATGTCCAGATACGTCCACCATAACCTGAAGAAGGCAAAATTGGTATGTAAACCGAAAAAATATATATAAATATTATACCAGTAAAAAATGCTGGAACAGAAATACCTATAGTTGCAATAAACATGCTGATCAGATCAAAAATAGAGTTCTTTTTTACTGCTGCAATCACACCAGTTGGAATTGCAACAAGTACAGCAATCAGCAGAGATAATATTCCTAATTCAATAGTTGCGGTTAAGCGGCGGCTAATTATATTTAACACCTGATCATTATAATATATAGAATCCAGTTCTCCAGTGATAAAATTTTTAAGCATTAAAAAATAGCGAATATGAAAAGGTTCATTAAAACCAAATTTTTCATTTAACGCTTCAACTGCCTCAGGAGTAATATTTGTCCCAAGCATAATAGAAGCTGGATCACCCGGTACCATTTCCATAATCACAAATAATATTAAAGAAACACCAATCAATACCGGAATCAGCCATAAAAGGCGTTTTATAATATAAGCAAACAAGAAATTCACCTCTTTCTAAAAAAGAGTATGCAGATAGCAAATTCTACCTGCATACTTATTTTTAAGAACTGTAAATAGCTATATACTATATATTTTTTAATTTAAACAGCTATTCTTTATATACATTTGCAGTGGGAGTCACAAGTGGAATTAAAAGTGAGTTTCCTGGTTCTAATCCCTGAACTTCATCCTGCATTACATAAATCTGTGTTGAATGAGCTAATGGATGGAACACAAGATCTTCTGTTATTACTTTTCTCAGAACTTTTGTATATAACTCTTCTCTTTCTTCCTGGTCAGAAGTCATTCTCGCATCTTCAAGCCACTGATCTACATCATCATTTTCATAAAAAGCTCTATTTAAAGAACCATCAGACTTAAAGAAACGGTAGAGCCAATAATCTGGGTCTGGATCAGACACAAATCTGAGGAAGAAAATACCTATTTCTCCTCTACCAAGCATATCCCACATTGTACCAAATTCCATTGAATTAACTTCAGAATCTAATCCGGCTTGATTTAAAGCAGTTACCATTACTTCTGCAATTTTAACCTGGTTTGGCCTGCTGTTAGATACATAAATCTCAGCAACATAATCATCAGGAATAACGCCATCAGCTTTTAACTCTTCAAATTTTTGCGCTGCTGCCTCTTTATTAAACTTAACAGCATTTTCTTTTAGATATTCGCTATCATCAGGCCAGAGAGTTGGAGGAAGCATTGAATAAGCTCTTTCTCCTTTAACTCCAAAAATTTGTGGAATCATCTGATCAAATGGTACAGCCTCTAAGACTGCCTGTCTAAATTTAAGTTCATCTGTAGGACCCATCTCAAAATTAAAGCCTAAGAAATTTATACCTGCACCTGCAGCTGTTTTAACCTTAAAATCATCGTTATTCATAAAAGAATCAAGTTGACCAACATCAAGATTTACTCCAAAATCAATTCCTCCACTGCGTAGTTCCATTGCCTGTGTTGCAGTTTCAGTTATAGGTCTAATGATAACGGTTTTTAGATTAGGAACTTTATTCCAGTGATCTCCAAATGCTGAGAGTATCATTCTATTACCGGTATCCCATTCTTCAAGTTTAAATGGGCCTGCACCAATTGGATTCCTACCTAGTTCTTCATCTCCAATCTCTTCAACATATGCTTTAGGAACTATTCCAAAGGTCATGCCAAGAATAAATGGTGCATATGGTTCACTTAAAGTAAACTTGACAGTATAATCATCAATCACTTCAATATCATCAATAGATGCTACTTTTGCTCTCAGTCCAGAACCGAAATCTGGGTCAAGAATTCTTTCATAAGTGTACTGGACATCTTCTGCAGTTAATTCCTCACCATTATGAAACATAACACCTTCTCTTATATCAAATGTATATTCTAGGCCATCATCTGAAACAGTCCAATCTTCTGCAATACCTGGTACAATTCTGTTATTTTCTCCATATTCCACCAGTCCATCAAATATTAATGATGCAACACGCTCATTTACAGAAATTGTTGTTTCACCAGGGTCTAAATTACTGATCTCATCTTCGATACCCATGACTAAAGTCTCATTGTCCTGTGCCATAACTGTACTAAATGAAGCTGCTAAAAATACTGTTAAAAATAATAATACTAAAAAATTTTTTTTCATAATACTACCTCCTCGAATTGTTTTGCTTAAAATTTTATTTTTTATCTTCTTTCTGTGCATCAACAAAATCAACAAAGTCTTTAAATAATCTTAATTGATTCGAATCTTTATCTGCCATCATTTCTGGATGCCACTGAACACCAAGCATATAGGGGTAATCAGGATCTTCTACAGCCTCTACTACTCCATCTGGTGCTGCTGCTGCAACATTCAGATTTTTGCCGACATCCCTTACTGCCTGATGGTGATAGCTGTTTACAGCAATATCTTTTCCTTTAAATATTTTTTCTAGTCTGGTTCCAGATTTTATATTGATTTTATGAGTTTTATAATATTTAGGAACCATTGTTGCCATATGGGGAATTTTACTTTCCACATTTGTCCCACAGACATCAACCTTAAGTGAGCCACCATAATAAATATTGATCAGCTGAAAACCCCGACAAATACCTAAAATTGGCTTTTTTAACTGAATAGCCTTTTTCAAGAACTGAAGCTCCCAGCGATCTCTCTCTGGTGAAATATCACCAAGATTTTTCTGTGGATAAGAATTATATAGAGCAGGATCAATATCACTTCCTCCAGGTAATACAATTCCATCGACACCATTTAGAACCTCTGTAATATACTCATCATCATCTATCCTCGCTTCTAAATGCGGCATCAAAACTGGAATCGCACCTGCAAGGCTTAAAGAATCTGAATAATCCTGAGTAATAACACTAAATTCGAGACCATATAACTTATAACTTTCACCCATTTTTGAACTTGGTATTTTATAAGATGTTATTAAAATTTTTGGATACATTATTGTCCTCCATTTAATCTTGATTTTCTTAGAATTATATCAATGTTTAGTAAAATTGTCAATTTTATATATGGGTTTTTTTTACTAATAAAAAATAAATCATGATTTATTTTAGTATAATTATTCAATAACTTGAATAAAAATATCTATCTGTCCACCACAAACCCAGCCTATTTTCGCTGCATCTTTACGGGTAAGTGTTAGTTTGAGTTTCTCAGAACAATTTTTTTCTATTAAATATTGAGCATGTTCTACAGCTTTTTTTTCATCACTGCCCCCACCAATTGTGCCAAAGGTTTCACCTTTTTCAGTCACAAGCATTTCTGTGCCTGTATTTCGGGGAGAAGAACTTTTAGCCTGAATAATAAATACTCGTGCAATTTTAAGTCCTTTCTCTTTATACTCAATAATCTTCTCTAAAACCTCTTTCCTCACTATCTATCCCTCCTGACAGCAATTATCTCTGCTGCAATAGCCACGGCAATTTCGGCAGGTGTTTCACTTCCAATATCCAAACCAATAGGTGCATGAACCTGCTCCAATTTTTCTTCACTTATATTATCTTCTCTTAACTTATCATAAACAGTTTTTATTTTTCTTGAACTGCCGATCATCCCTATATATTTTGCTTGTGAATCTATTACATTTTTTAAAACCTGATAATCATATTGATGACCCCGTGTAACAATAACTAAAAAATCATTTTCCTTTATATTTGAATTTGCAAAATATTCTTTGTAAGCTAAAGTGAGCAGCTGGTCAGCATTAGGAAAATTATTGAAGTTTAAAAATTCTTCTCGATCATCCACAACTGTAATACTGAAATCAAGCAAACTGCAAATTTTTACAAGCGGCTGAGCAATATGACCTGCTCCAAAGACTGTAAGATGGGGTTTATCCAGAACTGGCTCCAGAAAAAACTCTATCTGATTATCTTTATCAAGCTTAATTTTTTTTAATTCTGATTCTGTTTTATCTGCTGATAATAACTGGTTTTTTATATCTTCTTCAAGTAAATATTTTTCAAGTTTCTCTTCCATTTTGTCTGAAGAAAATTCTATGATCTCTTCACTATTAAATAAAAACATTTCTCCTAAAAGATTTTCAGAAATTTCTTCACCTTCAATATCTGTCACAACAGCAGTAATTATTCTTTTTGAACCCTCTAGTTCTTTCATTACTTTTTTGAAAAAATTCTCCATTATCTTCACTTCCTCTCTCTAAATAGGTATATATCTTGATAAGCTGCTAAAATCGAAGATAATTGATAATTAGATTAAGCATCTTTTTTTAACTTAGAAGTTGGAAAAAAACTTAAAAAAGCTGTTTTGGCAGTGCTAATTTTCATATTATAGGCTTCAGATAAATTTTCTTCTGTCATTACTTTTTCTGCCGCACCCCGGGCCAGTATTCTGCCTTCCTTAAGTATAATAATCTTATCTGAATATCTATAGGCTAAATTTGGATCATGAAGTGCAGTAATTATCGTCTTATTATTAAATTTTAACTGCTGCATAATATCCATAATATGATGCATATTTTTGAAATCAAGGTGAGAATTAGGCTCATCTAGAAGCAAAATATTGCTTTTCTGCATTAAAGCTCTTGCTATCAAAACCAGCTGACGTTCTCCTCCAGAAATTCTATTGAAATTTTTATCTTTAAGAGAATATATATTAAGTTCATCTAAAATTTCTTCTGCTCTCAGATAATGTTCTTTTTTTGGTTGCTCATTAAAACTGAGCCAGGGATTAACACCCATTACTACCATATCAATCACCTTATGAGCAAAAATATTTTTATGCTCCTGGGGAACTACAGCAATTTTTTGTGCTCTATCCTTTTTTTCTAGTTGTATAATATTTTCGCCGTCTATTAGTATTTTTCCTGCTTCAGGTGACAATAATCCCTGCATACACTTTAAAAAAGTTGTTTTTCCAGAACCATTTGCACCAAGAAGAGTGATTAGTTCTCCATTTTTAGCATGAAAATTAATTTCTTTTAATATTGTACTTTTATTATAAGAAAAACTTAAGTTTTCAATTTTGAGCACTTAACTCCACCCACTTTCTCTGCGAGAAATAATTAGATAAGCAAAAAATGGTGCACCAATCAAAGCGGTAATAATACTGATCGGTATTTCTGCACCGGAAATACTTCTGGCCAGATTGTCCATTAAAAGCAGCATAAACCCACCCATAAAAGCTGATGCTGGAAGCAGGTGCTTATGATTTGTTCCCACCATAAATCTAGCTATATGAGGTACTACAAGTCCTATCCAGCTCACCTGACCTGCAGCAGCAGTTGAAGCTGAAACCATCATTGTCGAAAATATAATAACAGCTAACTTGACCCGTTCAGTATTTACACCAAGTGATAGTGCTTCTTCTTCACCGAGAGTAAATAAGTTAAGCTGCCACCTTAAAATCAGTAAAATAAATGTTCCAATAACAATTATCGGAAAAAGTAAATAAAACTCCTGCCAGCCTATTCTTGCAAATCCTCCCAGAAGATAAAATACAACTCCCGGTAGTTCTTCCATTGGGTCAGCAAGGTATTTTAAAAGAGATAATAGGGCATTAGAAAGAGAGGCAATCACAATACCCGATAAAACCATAAGCATATTATTTTGTCCATCTGCAAGCCTGCTCAAGCTATATGTTAAAAACACAGCTAATGAGCCGAGTAAAAAAGCTGTAAAATAGACATACAATATTGATCCATCAGTATAAAGAAGTCCAATCGCTACCCCAAGACCTGCACCGGCTGAAACACCAAGTATATCAGGTGAAACTAATGGATTACGAAAGATATTTTGATAAGCAGCCCCACTTATCGAAAGAGCACTCCCCACTAAAATTACAGTCAATACTCGGGGAAGCCTAATATAATATAAAACTGACCAGGCAGCATTATCACTAATATCTGATGCTGATTGGCCAATCAAATTATAAAAAATAACCCTTAATTGCTCTAAACTTATTTTGTAATTACCTATAAAAAGAGATAAGAAGAATAATATGAAGAGAGCTGCAAACATTAATCTCACTTTTATTTTTTCGGAAACATCGTATTCCATGATTTCTCCTTTATCGAGCTGATACTTTATTCAAAACTTCCGCCTAATTCTTCAAAACTTTTACCATAAAGGGTTTTGTAAAATTGATTTACTTCATATTTATAATCAATCTCTTCATAATATTCAGGATATGTCCTTACTGCAAGCCATAATTGTGCTATATAAGAAGATGGTGAAGGAAAATCCCAGGGCTCAAGCTCTGAGGGAAAACGATATATTTTATCATTTTTTACAGCATTAAGAGATTGATATTTAGGATTATTTTTTATGTTTTCAAGAGTTTCATTAAAATATTGTGAAACCACTATTAGATCTGGATTCCAGTCTATTATATTCTCAGTAGAAACACTGACAAATCCAGATTTAAGCTGAGCAGCCGGATTTATAGCACCTGCTTTTTCTATTAATGCCGTCTGCATCATGTTTTTTCCTACACTATCAGTAAACTCAGAATTAGCAAAATATATTTTCTTTTTATTTTTATTTTCAAGCTCAGCAGTTCTTTTTGTCAATTCGTCAATTCTATCATAGGCAGCAATAACTTCTTCTGCCTGTTCTTCTTTATCAAGTATTTTTCCAAGAAGCAGAGTTGTTTCTCTAATTAAGCCAAGACTCTCCGGATTTATAATTATTGTTCCTATGCCAAGCTGTTCAAGCTTTTCTGCAGTCTCAACAGCATCCCGATGCGGATACAAGATAACTAAATCAGGTTCAACTTCAGCAGTTGTCTCTATATTTATCCCATTGCGTTTAGAACCTACCTGAGGCAGATCAGCAAGCCTTGGTTCTAATTCCACAAATAATTTTTGTTTATCTGTTTTTATTGAAACAGCAGCTATCTTATCCTCTGCTCCAAGACTGAGCACAAATTGAGTTGCTGATTTATATGTTGTAACAACACTTTCTATTTGATCAGGCAGTTCTACTGTACGTCCCATCATATCTGTGAATTCTTCTGCTTTAATACCAGCTGTTAGAGCTGTTAATATAACTAGCGATAATATTAAAATTTTTGAAAATTTCTTCACATCTTTTAATAACATTTTTGTTTTTTCTCCATATCTAAACATTTTAGACCCTCCATTTTAAATTATCGTTATGTGAGGTTACATATAACGAATACATTATAACATAAATTTACAATTAAATCATCCTGGCTATAATAATTATGATTAGACTTTATTAACTAATCGAGCTCCAGTTTTTTATAGAACTCTTTATCAAAGTATTTTTTTTCAAGCTGACCAAGGTACTGTTCGGCTTCTTTGCTGAATTCAGAAAATCTTTCAGTTATAATTCTCCCCTTATAAGTAAGTTGAGAACCTCCACCCTGACTTCCGCCTGCCTGTCTATCAAGCAGTTTAAAGCCAAGTCTATTTTCTAGTTTTCTAATTAATTTCCAGGCCTGACTGTAAGACATATTTATTGCTGCTGCAGCCTGACGCAGAGACCCCAATTGATCAACAAGTTCTAAAATATGACAGGGTCCATCCCCAAACATCCTCTCATCTTCTTCAAGCCACAACTTATAATTAAGCTGCATAATTACTCCTTTCTTAACTTAAATTCTCTTCTTTTATATCTCTGATACTCCTCTTTATAATCAATATCAGTTCTTATTTGTGGATAAGGACAGTGAAAATGATAAACTCTGTGAGGCATCAATTTAAATAAATTGCGCAGGCCACCTCTGCCGCTGATTTTTAATGATTTTTTTAGCAGTGTTCTTTTTAGAATAACAGGATGACCCTTCTGCTTTTTATATTCAGGCACAAAAATATCAGGTTTTTTCTGCAGAAAGACCTTATATATATTTTGATAAATTTCAGCAGTGATAAATGGTTTGTCAGCTAAAGTAAATAATATATAACGAGTATTACTATCTACATTTAGCAGTGCTTTTTTTACAGATGACATCATCCCATTTTTATAGTCAGGGTTCTTAATAATTTTAATTTTAGCAGAAGTTAACTCTTCAGTATATTTGTTTTTTAAGTAATTTTCTATTCTTTCTGATTCAGCACCAGTAATTATCAGCAGCTGACCAGCAACGATTTTTGAATCAAGAAGATTATTAATAGACTGACTGAGAATAGTATTGTTTTTTCCCCACTCTAAAAGCTGTTTCAATTCTCCCATTCTTTCTGCCTCACCAGCAGCCAAGATTACTCCTGTAAGCATTATTTATTATCCCCCTGAATCCAGACAGAATAACCCTCTTCTGCACTCCCCTTAACTTTAAACAAACCATTACCATCTTCATCAGTTTTTACTAAACCTTCAATATTACCTGTATAATCATAATAAGAAGCATTAGCTTTCCCAGTATTTATATTCTTTTCTATTAAATCACCATTTTCCTGTTGAGTTATCATCATAACAAGACCACTTCCTGGGTGTTCTTTATCACCAGAGCGTATATATGAATAGCTTAGCTCATCATTTGCTTCACTCTCATAAGCGTCTCCATAAGCATATTTTTTCCTCAGCTGAATCAGCTTATCTATCTCTTCTTTTAATCCATGCACATAATAATCTTTCCAAAAAACTGTGGGTACTCCATCTCTGCGCATCAATATATAACAATAAGCCTGGAGCTTTCTCTGCAGGATTGCTTCAGTTCCATATTCATTAACCCCATCTCTCTCGGTATCATGATTTTCTACAAAAGTAACAGCCCGATTGCGATAATTCTCCTGGTTGATAAGCCCTTTTTCTCCCAGCCACCGCATATCAAGTTCACCCCTCATCATATCTACAAAACTAACTCTAAGCGGAAAATCAAATACATGCATTTTATGCTGATCAACTACATCTAAATAATTAATTAAATGCTCAACATCATTAACCCAGGCTTCACCAATAAAGAATAGATCTTTCTCCGTACTGTTGTTAACCTTCTCTATAAAATCATGTAAAAAACCATTATCTACATGTTTGCTGGCATCAAATCTAAAACCATCAAAATCAATTTCGTTGACAATCCATTCTCCCCAGTCTTTTACATCTTCACTTATCATTTTGTTGGCATAGTCCAGGTCTGCCCCCATAAGATAATCATCATCATAGGAATCATCCCACTCTTTTGTTTGAAAAAGATATTCTCCTGCTCTCTGGGTTCTTTCATCCCAGTCAACACCATCAAACATCTGCCAATTTAGCTTTAAGGAGCTGTACTTTTCTCCACGACCGGGAAATAAAAATTTTGTCCATACTTCTGCTTCCTTATTATTTTTTAAAAGAACTTTTTCTTTCTCATCTGCTCCAAGTCGGTGGTTAAGAACTGCATCATAAAGAATTTTTAAATCAAAATTATGTAACTTTTCAACTGCATTTTCTAATTCTTCTTTTGTACCATATTTTGTCCTTAGACTACCCTTTTGATCAAATTCTCCCAAATCCCAGAGATCATAAGTTCCATAACCAACATCATGTATTCCTGCAGCACCTTTATTTGCAGGCGGAAACCAGAGAAAATTAAAGCCTGCTTTACTGATTTCCTCTGCTCGAGCAGCTAAAAGATTCCATAGATTACTTTCTTCTGGAAAATCATCTGCATATTGTCCGGTGTTCATCTCCCAGTAAAATGTCTGAAGTATAATTGGATTATCCATTTTCCTACCTCCACCTATAATTTTAAATTACATATTATCATTTTATCATAATATATTTAATTTTACAGAAAATTGCTGCTTAAACTGCATTTTAATAGAAATATTTATTTAAAGCAGATTAGAAATACCCCTAAAATAAAAAATCCTCCTGTCAGCTAAAAAAATATAACTGTCAGAGGAAATAAAAATTCCTTCTATTAATCTATTAAATTTTAAAGATCCAAAATTTGAGTCTTTTATTTTCTATATTTAAACCCCGACCAGCAGGTCGGGGTAAGTTGTCAGTTTATACAGTTTTAAACTCTATAACTTTACAACGTTTTCGGCTTGTGGACCACGATCGCCTTCAACGATTTCGAATTCTACTTCCTGCTCATCTTCAAGAGTTTTGAAACCTTCGTCCTGAATAGCTGAGAAGTGAACGAAAACATCGTCTCCGTCTTCTCTTTCAATAAATCCATAACCTTTTTTCGCATCAAACCATTTTACTTTACCTGTGTAAATCATATTAATACATTCCCCCTAGGAATAATTCTATTTGGGGTTCGTTCATTTAAAACTTCACCCATTGAAGAATATTATATCATAAGAAAAATAGCATTTCAAGAAATTTTTTACTCAGATTTTTCACCATTTATAGCAAAAGTCTGGCGGTCTTTAAATTCCTCTTTTTTACCTTTATTCCAATCTGAAACTGGAGAAAGATAACCAACAACTCGAGAATACACTTCACATTTCTGTCTTTTTTTCATTTTTTTCCTCCTCATAGAATCTAATTAATCATAAAAATCAGTTATTAATAGACTACATTAATATTTTAAATTCACACCATATTAAATCTCTGCTAAATTCAATCTCTGATATAGACATGTTCAATATATTTTTCTGCAGTATTTTTAAATGCTTCTAATTCAAGAGGTGTAAAAGGTCTTTTTTCTTCAAAATCAGGATCCAGGGTGTTGAGGGGCCGAAAGTTTTGGATGAAATATCTCGCAGCACCTTTTGCTGAAGCTGCAATTTTTTCTATTTCTGCTTGATCATGAAGCCCCGGCACAACAGTAGTCCTTAGTTCATAATCAATATTAGAATTCATGACTATTTTTAAAGATTCTTTGATTTTAGCAGTTGTATTTTTAGGAGCCAGCAGAGAATATTGAGACCAGCTCATTTTTAAATCAAGAGCAAAATAATCAATGAGTTCCTCTTCAAGTAGTTCTTTGAGCAAAATTGGTCTGCTGCCATTTGTATCCAGTTTGATTTCCAAATCATAATTATTACTTATTTGCTGTATAAATTTTTTTAAATCTGGCTGAAGTGTAGGCTCACCCCCAGTAATTGTGACTCCATCAATTAGTTTTTTCCTGCTCTCAAGAAATTTATATAACTTATTTACTGATAAATAATCAACTTCTGACAGATCATCTAAAGAAATCAGCTGACTGTTATGACAGTAACTGCAGAAAAAATTACAGCCGGCTGTAAATATAACTGAAGAAATTCGCCCAGGAAAATCTATCAGTGAGGTCTTCCTTAATCCGGCGATTTTCAATTTGCTGCCTCCTTTTTTTCGATCTCTTCATCTTCTGCTGCAGCTTCTGCATCACATTTAGGACAGTACTGATGCTCACCTGCTATATAACCATGGATAGGACAGATGCTGAAGGTTGGAGTTATTGTATAATATGGCAGCTTAAAATTCTCGGCTATTCTTCTCACCAATTTTTTTGTGCTTTTAACTGACGGCATGTTTTCACCTAAAAATCCATGCAGTACAGTATTATGGATAAAAACTAAGGTGTTTTTACCTGCCAGATAATTGTGATTTTTTTCGGTACTTAAATCGTAAAACATATTATCTTCTACATTTACTTTATCAATATTTTTGACCTTTACCGCAGATATTTTATTTGCTGAATTATTGGAGTAATCTAGACCTGATTTTATTTCTTCGATAAAACTCTGGCTTTCAGTTTTTAATTTCATGATTTCCATTAAAGGCATTCTAATAATGAAATACTTTTCTCCACTAAATATATTTTCAGGCTGTTCTTTTACATATGCAGAAATACCAGCCCTGCTGCAGATTTCAAGAAGATCATCAGCAAATTTTCTATGTTTTGTATAATATTCTGCATAACCCTCACTGTCATTTATAGAACCGCTGCTGTCGAGCATTCCTTTGATTAAACTGTAAACATTCTTGCTGTTCAGCTTTGATTTTATCTCCTCTGGTATCTCAGATTTATAATTTGCTTCTTCAAATGGAAATATATTTTTTAAGAAAAGATTGTTAACTGATTTCTTCTTATTTTTCTTAAAACTGTATTTAGCTCTACTTCTAAGCTGATTTAAATCATTTTTAAAGTGAAAATTTATAATACTCTGTGCTTTAAATAGATGTTCTTCTTTCTTGTGATAATTATAAAGCAATTGTCCAGCAGCATAATTAACTGCTTTAGCTGTTTCAACTTCAAAAATATCATTATCAGCCATAAAATATCCGAACAGCCACATTAAATCATCAGTTAACTCATTATCTTTCTCACTGTAGAGGTTATCACTATTTTGAAGTATGTAATCTCCAGCTTTTAAATCATCAGCTCTTTTTTCTATCACCTTATATTTGTGAAATTCATTATAATTTGTGCGGCAGTCTTTATTATATTTAATATGTTCTGCAAATCCTCTGTCACCATTTATTTTTGCTCCACATACAGGACATTTATCTTCAATCATTTTTCTTTCGAGAACAAAAAATGGATGCCAGTCACTTGTTACGATATCTAAACCCTTTTCTGCCCTGACTCTTATCTTATCATTATGGCTAACATCAATTGGAATAGCTTCAGTAATAAGATCCCATTCAGATTTATTTTTTTCAGGATTAAAACTTAAAACATAAATTGGTTTTAACTCATTGTAATTATTTACTATTTTTTCAATTTTGATCAGGCCCTTATCAGTAAGTACCTTGTTTCCTTTTTCAATACATCCACCTGTATATCCAGACTGAAGTTCATCCTGAAGCTCAAGAGCTGTAAATATATCATCAGTTAGTCCTACCGGAAGCTGAGTAGAATTAGTGTAATATGGATCTGCTCCTTCTTCTAAGACCCTCTGCTGATTGGCTGCTGTTATTTTATCACCAAATTTTTCTCTATCTAGTCTCGCAAACCTATAAGCTGTTCCCTCTGCAGGTGTGGCCTCGAGATTATATAAGTTATCAGTTTCCTCTTGATATTTCTGCAGCCTTTTCCTCATAGCATCCATTACCTCCAGAGAAAATTCTCTACCTTCTGGAGAAGCAATATCTTTTCCAATAAAGTTTAAAAGTGCCTCGTTCATTCCATTTAAGCCGATTGTATTAAAGTGGTTTTTCCAGTACTGATCAAATCTCTTTTTTACATCTCTTAGATAAAATTTTGAATAAGGATATAGTCCCTGATCAGTTAAATTCTCCAGCACTTTACGCTTGACTTCTAAACTTTTTTTAGCTTGATCCATTAAATAATATACTCTCTGCATAAAATCTTCTTTATTTTGAGCAAGATAAGCAATCCTCGGCATATTTAAAGTTACCACACCTATCGATCCGGTCATCGGATTAGCTCCAAATAAGCCGCCACCTCTTTTACGCAGTTCTTTATTATCAAGACGCAAGCGACAGCACATACTCCTCGCATCTTCGGGATTCATATCCGAATTCACAAAATTCGAGAAATAAGGGACCCCATATTTTGCGGTCATTTCCCAGACCGGATCCAGTTTTTTATTTTCCCAGTCAAAATCTTTAGTTATATTATAGGTTGGAATAGGAAAAGAAAACATTCTTCCCTTTGCATCACCTTCCATCATTACTTCGGCAAACGCCCTATTTAAAATATCCATTTCTTCCTGGAATTCTCCGTAACTTTTATCTCGATATTCACCACCAATAATTACTGACTGGTCTTTTAAATAATTGGGAACTTCAAGATCCATCGTAATATTTGTAAAAGGGGTTTGGAATCCTACCCGGGTCGGTACATTCATATTGAACAGAAATTCCTGTACTGCCTGTTTAACTTCTCTATAACTTAAACTATCATAAGCTATAAATGGAGCTAGATAGGTATCAAAATTTGAAAAAGCCTGAGCACCAGCCGCCTCTCCCTGCAGTGTATAATAAAAGTTCACAATCTGACCCAGAGCAGTTTTAAAATGCCTGGGTGGAGCACTTTCCACTTTTGTCGGTACTCCTCTAAAACCAGTCCGCAGTAAATCCTCTAAATCCCAGCCACAGCAGTAAACACTTAAGTTACCGAGATCATGAATATGTAAATCACCATTTTTGTGCAGTTTATTTATTTCTTCTGAATATATCTCCTGCAGCCAGTACTGTCCTGTAACCTGAGAGGCTATAAAATTATTTAAGCCCTGCAGTGAATAGCTCATATTTGAATTTTCATTTACCTTCCAGTCATTCTTGCCAAGATAATCATTCATCACATTTAAAGCATCAGAAAAAAGCTTTTTTGTATCTCTTAGCTTACTGTGCTGTTCGCGGTACAATATGTAAGCTTTTGCAATATCTGAATATCCTTTTTCAATAAGTATTTTCTCAACCAAATCCTGTATCTGTTCAACTTCAGCTGCTTCTCCATCTTTAATAAATATTTTAAGATATGAGAGTACCTCAGAAGTAATTTCAGCAGCTATCTTCTCTCCTTCGATATCTAGTGCTTTAGCCGCTTTTAATACAGCCGATTTTATTTTATCTGAATCAAAATTTACCTTTTTCCCATCTCTTTTCTTTACATACTTTATACTCATCATAAAGCCTCCATTTGATTTATTACAAATTTTGCTTTGAATATATGGCTCTTTAATCTCTATATTTTTGGATAAATTACATACAGCTCTATTCACTAAAAAATTAAAAGTAATTTTCCATAACAAATTAAAAACTATAATTTCTCAGCAAAAATAAAACCCTCCGTAAAAATCACGAAGGGCTAAATATACACTAATACCATTTTATTATGATACACCCCCTCATATCCCGTGAGATTTTGGTGTTCAAATACAGGCAGGTCTTCCGGCTCGGTTTATAAAAAAATAACAAACAGTCTACCTTCCCAGTTTCCCAGTGGTATAATTGACTGCTTAAAAACCTTACGGCGGCGGGACCGCAGAGGACTTTAACCTCTTTCCCGTTTTAATATAATTATATTTAACTGCTGAAAACACAGAAAATATAATTATAACCCATATTTAAAACTATTCAGTTGTAAAATAATTTAATTTGTAATTAATTTTAATAAATTAAATTTAAAATTTTCCCTATAATTTGTTTATCTTTATTACTTATCTTTATCTTATAATATTATTCCACTAAAAATCAAGCACAAATTTTTGCTCTTTATGATAAGTAATTGCTAAATAAGCTAAACTTTCCTTCCTTTGAACATCACAGAAATAAAATAAAATAGTGATGCAGCTATTATTATAACAGCACCTGAAGGAAGATCATAATAATAAGAAAATACAAGTCCTGATAACGAGAAAACGAGTCCAAATACAACAGCTAAAATCATTATTTTTTTAAGATCATCTGTATACAATCTGGCGGCTGCCGGTGGTGCAGTTAAAAGAGCAATTACAAGTATAATACCAACTACTCTAATTAAGATAACAATAGAAAAAGCAATCATAATAAATAAAAAGTATTCCATAAACCTTGCATTTATGCCTAAAACAGATAAAAATTCCTCATCAAAAAGATAAGCCTTCCAGTAATTAAATAGACTTATTACTGCAAATAACATAAAAATAGTCAATACAGCCATCAGCATTAGATCAAGCTTTCTGACAGTTAAAATATCACCAAATAAATAAGATGAAATATCAGGTGGATAACCAGGAGTAAACCCGATAAAAAGCACACCCAAAGCCATTCCTAATGACCAGAACATTCCTATTAAGGTATCTGAACCAGTTCCAATTCTGCGCCTTACTGATGCAATTGCAGCAGATGAAACTACAGCAAATCCAAGTGCACCATAAATAGGTTCAATATTCAAAAGATAACCAAGACCAATCCCACCAAAAGAAGTATGTGCAATACCCCCACTCAGCATAACTAATTTCTTCTCAACAATAATGGTTCCAATTAATCCACAAACAATGCTTGCCATAACTGCACTCATCAGAGCATTTTGCATAAATTGATATTTAATAACTGCTTCAATCATTATTAGCCTCCTCTCCGTGTGGTGGAAAAACACGATGAGGTTGTCCATGTGCAATTAAATCTACAGGACAGCCAAATACATGTTCTGTAGTTTCCTGATCCAAATGTTTACCACCATGATGATAGAGTTTTAAGTTTAAACAGGCCAGACTATCAAAATAAGAGGAAACAGCAGCAAGATCATGTGTAACGACAATGATTGTTTTATCTTTATTTAATTGCTTTAAGAGTTCATAAATTTGAGATGTAGAAGTAGAATCTACATTAGCAGTCGGTTCATCAAGCAGCAGTATTTCTGGTTCTACTGCAAGTCCTCTGGCAATTAATACCCTCTGGAGCTGACCTCCAGAAAGGCTTCCGATCTGCCGATTTTTTAGATCTGATAATTTGAGCATTTTTAATATTTCTTCTGATTTTTCTATGTCTTCTTTTTTATAATTGTGAAATAATTTCAATTTAGAACCAAGTCGTGCCATCAATACAACATCTAATACACTGATTGGAAAGTTTCGATCAAATTCAGAGATCTGGGGAACATATCCTATTTTACCAACTGCATCTTTAATATCTTCATTGAATATTTTCACCTTTCCCTGTTCTGGTTCTATTAAACCCAGTATTACTTTTAAAAGTGTTGTTTTACCCCCACCATTTGGCCCGATAATACCCAAGAAAGCTCCTTTATCTACTTTGAGTGTAATATTATCAAGAGCTTCAATACTGTCATATTTAACTGTCACATTGTTTAATTCTACTGCATAACTCACTATTATTTCACTCTTTCTTCTAATACTTTCGCAAAAGTCTCTGCTAAATAAGACAAATTATCTAAATAATCTTCAGCCAGTGGATTTAACTGTACAGTCTCTCCATCTAGTTCTTCTGCTATTGCTCTGGTTTTATTACTGTCTATTTCTGCCTGATAAAATACAGTTTTTATATTTCCCTCTTCTGCTTTATCTATTATTTCTGCAATATGTCTTGGTCCAGGATCTTTGCCGCTTTCTTCAATAGCAAGCATCTCTAAACCATAATGCTCAGTAAAATAACCGTATGATGGATGATAGACAAGAATCTCTTCTCCCCGATACTTACTAAGCAATTCCATATTTTTCTGATCAACTGTCTTAAGTTTGTTTAGGTATTCCTCTGTATTCTCTCTGAATTCATCTGCAAATTCTGGCATGAATTCTATCAAATGATCTCTCATAATTTCTACAATATAAGCACTTCTCTCTGGTGAAAGCCAGATATGAGGATCACGTCCCTGCTTTTCTTGGCTTGAGTCTTGATCTTCCTCATGATCAACTATATCTTCACCATGATCGTGAGCATCTTCATTATGTGATTTTTCATCAGCATGACTGTGGTCCATATATCTATTGGGAAATTCATTTCCAACTAACTCAAATAGTTTTACCACTTTAAGATCATCATTTTCTTCAGCTCTCGGTAATATATTCTGTATATCAGCTGGTACGCCTATAGAGAAATATATCTCAGCTTCATTAAATGCTTTAATCTCTGCAGGTGATGGAGCATAATTAGCAGGACTAAATCCAGCAGGAATCATTTCTACAATTTCTACCCTATCTTCTGCTATCTCTCTTATCATCTCAATTTGTGGAACAATCGTAACTGCAATCACTGGTTTTTCTGCAGAAGAATAAACCGGAAAAGCAAATAAAGTTAAAACGAAAATAAGTAAAAGCAAAATAAATTTTTTATTTAAAAATTTAACCATCTTTTTCACTCCCTATTGTGTTATTTTATAGAAATTAATCAAAGTAATTAATTTGTACTTCATTTTATATATTGATTTGACTTTCCTCGCGGCAAGCCCACGAGGTTTGCGAGTAGAATTTAGCTTCTATCACCTTTTATTAATATTTATTATAAAATTAATTTGTTATCATAATATAGATCTAAGCAAAATTTGTAAAACACCAAAAATTCCGCCAAACCAACCATACTGCTTTAAATGAGCAAAATATTTTCCTGCAAAACTATCAAATACTGCCTCTATTTCAGCCGGATCCATAGCCTGAACTTCATCAGCAGTTAATTCTTTTAGATTTAAACTAGCAAGCATCTCTTCTGAATTAACTTTAAGACTATCTATACCACTTTCTATAATTAATCTCAACAGTTCTTCAAGACCCTCAGTATCCATCTCTTCATCTAGATGATTAGCCAGACAAATAATTTCTTCTTCTAAAATATTTTTAGTATTAGTTTCTAACTTTTTATCTCCTAATAAAATATTTAAATTATTAAAGACTTTATCTAGATGATCAGCATTAATAAAATCTTCATCTGTAAAATTAAGTTCTTCAATAAAAAAACTAAGCCTTTTATTTAACTCTTCAAGATTATTGGTTTTTAAAATATATTTCAGTTCTCTACTTAACTTTTTATCATTGACTAATTTTTTCATTTCCAGCAGAATATTAAGCTTCTGTTCTAAAGTTAAATGTGCTCTAATAAAATCTTCTAGTTTTTTTTCAAAAATACTTAAATGTAATCTGAAAAGCTCATTATTCTCTTCATTTAAAAGCAAATTAATAATTTTTCCAATTTCTTTTTCACTTAGATAAATGACTTTGTTAATTAACTTTTTCCCTTTTTCAGAGTGAAGAAAATCAGCTGATGTTTTTGCAATGACTTTGTTTTCTAAACTCTCAATCTCTAGTTTTTGAAGTTCAAGTACAAAACTGTCAAGTTCTTCAATAAGTGCTGAATCTTTATGCTCAAAAAATTCAGGAAGTTTTTCATCGAAAATCCTTTTGACAACTACATCTACAAATTCATCTAAATCAGCCATAAATAATGCACCAGAAATTAATGTGTTTTTAAGAATTCCACCCTTTTTTTCTTTTTCTTCTTCTAAAAGTTCATCTTTCTTAAAATTAACTTTTTTTGCTGTTATTTCTTCTTGAGAATAAAGCCAATCTTTAATAAGCTTTAAAATATTATTTTCATTTTCTCTAAATAAGTTAACTGCACTATCTTTGATATTAAAATCAACATTTTTGTTGAATATAAATGGTATAAGCTGTTTAAAGACAGGAAAAAGACTTCTATCCTGAATTATCTTTTTAAAACGAGCTGAACTAAGATTAAGACTATAATCTCCAGCTGCCAGACTGCTTAAAGTTCCAATATCAGCTGAATTAAATGGATTTTTATCTGGGAAATTAATATTAAATCCCTTTTCTTCCAGTAATCGTAAAATTTCTTTATTATAATCAACTTTCTCTAAATTCTTTTTTATTATCTTTTGTAGAAAAAATTTACTCTTAGCATTAATTAATTCAAGCTTTTTAGAATCTAGTGAAGCAATACTATTTTTAGTTAAATCATAAAGCATTTCAACAGTCAGCTGTTCGTTGTCCTTTAGGAGCTTAAATATAAAATTAAAGTCATCTTTTTTACAAAAATCAAGAGATTTCTTTATTATCTCTTCTCTATTCTCTTCTATTAATTCAGATGCAGAATTAGCTTTAAGAAGTTCTTTTTCAACAAAATCACCCATGGAAAGTGCAAATCTACCTTTGTTTTTTGCCACAACTCCCGGTGTAAAAGGCAGCTTTATCGAAGCAGCACGCTTTTCTTGATAAGGATTGAAAATCATCCAGATAGCCAAAACATTTGTCAGCCAGCCTACACCACCATATAATAATGCAAAACTGAAATACTTTAACAAGATAGGATCAGCTGAATTAAAAAATACTTCAGCTCCACTAATACTAAAAACCAATCCAGCTGCTGCACCTAATAATGCACCGAGATAAGTAATCGGTTTTAATTCTCTCCCCATAAAATCTTCAATAGCATTCTGAACTTCCTTGTCAGAGAGCCTGTTTAGATTTGCAGAAGCTGCCTGAGCAATTCTACCCTCTAAGATCTCTGGAAGATTACTGTATAAAAATGTGGAAATAAAATCTGTTAAGTTAATTACATTCCTCTGGTTATTGTGGAATATTTTGTATATATCTTCAATCTTTTTCTCAGAAAAATATTTTTGAGTTTTAATAAATTCAGCTGCTGTACTTTCTGATATTTCTTGTTTATTATCTTTTAGATAAGCAGAAATCAGTTCTAAAGAATTATTATTAAGATGATCAAATATATAATTTCTTATTTCTATATTATTTTTCAGCAGTGATATTAAATATTCAGACAGCATTTTTGAAACTTTTGCTTTATTTTTATCATCTAATATTTGATTAACAGTCATATTAAAAGAATAATTGCTAATAATATTTAATATTTCTGGATCTTTTAAACTATTTCTGACGAATTTAAAAAGAACATTATAAGCGCTTTCTTTAAACTTAGTGCCTGTAATAATATCTTCCGAAACAACATCTAGTAGTGCTAAAGAGCGGTTATTCTTTAATAGATCTATAATAATATCTGTAGTTTGAGCTGAAATCTTATCTGAATTAAAATATGAACTTAAAAATGAAAATTGGATTTTTTTTAATCTATCTGCTGTATCTGAAAGCAGATTATTATCATTTTTAAAATATTTATTGAGATAATTAACAATTAAATCAGCAGGTTTCCCATATTCATCAATATTTTCTTTATATTTATTGTAAATACCTGCCCTGCTCATACCCTTAAAACCACTGCTCTTTTCAATTTCTTCTTCAACTGCAGAAAAAATAAAAGAATTTATTTCTTCTTTGTTTTTTAAAATGAATTCCGAAATCTGTCTTTTAATAATTCCCAAACTGTTATCAATGTCTGAATTAAGGTGGGATTTTATTTCGTCATTAAGCAAATCATCTACTACTAAATTTGAATTATTCATCTCTATTTTTAGATTTATAATAATTTCTTTAATAAGGTTTTTAAATTGATTATCTTCAAAAAAAGTCTCTAATTCTTTTTCGCCTTTTAGTATGTCATCAATTCTAATTTTTTTAAGCTCAGTATAGACAGTTGACATAAAATCATCTAAATTGATAATCGATTTCAAATCATTTTTTAGCTTTTCTTCTTTTGTTAAACTCAATTCTTTTTCTAATTTTAGTTTTTTTGTTAATTTTTTTAAGAAATTATCTAAATCAGCCTGTGCTTCTTGACTTAATAAAGCAGATAATTTAATTTCTCCAATTTCTTTAAAAAGATTAAAAAATAAGTTCTTGAATATTTTCTTATTATCTGCTTCTGATAAAAGATAAAAATATAAATTGTCAATTATAGATCTTAAATCTGCTTCTCCAATAAAATCTTCTAAAATATAATCCTTATCTAAATCACTCAAAAACTTATGGAACAATAGTGGTAGTCTATCTGCAAGATAACTGCTTAAAGCTGCATAATTATGCTCCCAGCCGCTAAAATCAGACAGTTTTTTAGTGCTGCTTCTTTTAAATAAATAGATACCAATAAAATCAGAAGCTGTTTTATTCAGACTTTCTCTGAATTCTTTTTTGTTAAACTCTTCTTTGAGAGTCTGATGATTAATAATATCTTTCTCAACCAGCTCAGAGATGCTTCTGATAAATTCTGACTTTGTCTTAATTACTACTCCCCCAAATGGACCATATTCCTTAAAAATCATATTTAATGCAAGATTATTTGTTAAATAGCCTGTAACTGCCCCTGTTGCTGCTGATGATAGTAGCGCTGTTAAATCTAAAACCATTTTTTCCACCTAAAGTAAATAAGCTGTAAAACAGCAATGATCAGCATGAATATCATAACTGCAGGGTAGGCTAATTGATTATCCAATTCAGGCATATATTGAAAATTCATACCATAAATTCCAGCAATAAAAGTTAGGGGAATAAATATAGTTGCAATAATAGTTAAAACTTTCATAACTTCATTCATTTTATTGCTTTTGTTGGACAGATAAACATCAAGCATCGAAGAAAGCATATCTCTGATAACTTCAATTTCATCCATTAGCTGAACAACATGATCATAAACATCTCTTAAATAATAGTCTGTTTCTTTATTAATAAGATTAAAATCTATTCTGTAGAGGCTGCTGAAAACACTGTTTAAAGGCCAAATATTTTTTCGCAAAAATATAATCTCCTGTTTTAGTGATTGGATTAATTCTAAAGTTTCCGGTCCAGCTTTTTCAGAAACTACATTTCTGTCTATTTCTTCAAGCTGTTCTTCTGTTTTCTCTAAAATCTTAAAATAATTATCAACAACAGCATCTAATAATGAATAGAGTAAATAATCTGATCCTCTCTTTCTAATCTGTCCCTTACCCTCTTCTATTCTTCTTCTGATAGGATCAAAATCATCTCCTTCAGCTTCCTGAAAAGTAATAACAACGTTTTCAGTTAAAATAAGACTAACCTGTTCAGATTGTATATAATCTCCATTATAACTTAAAATATCAATAATTGTAATTAAATAATTTTCAAATTCTTCTTTTTTTGGCCGCTGTCTAGTATTTGTAATGTCTTCTAATGTTAGAGGATGAAGATCTAAAAGTTTCCCGACTTTTTTTATAACCTCAACATCCCTAATACCCGTTATATTTATCCAGCTGACATAGTTTTTATCGTGAAGAAATTCTTCGCTTATTATTTTAATCTTTTTTCTTATATAATTATCAGAATTATATCTTATTAGTTCAATTTCTGATTCCCCATTTTTTTCAACTCCATGCAGATCTCCAGGAGTATGTCCAATTTCACTTGATTTAATCCGAGAAAATCTTCTCATCTGCTGACCTCCTTTGCAAGAATAATGACTTAGAAAATTTTAACAAATATCAAATATTAACAGAGATTTTTAATGATAATCATTTTCAATATCCACAATTTGTGGATAAGTTGTTGGTAAGTATACGATTTAATCCACAATAATTGTTAATTATATGTTAACAACTGTGGATAAAACACCTGTTTTGTGGGTAAGTTGTGGATAAGTTGGTATGAAACCCGAGTTATCCACTATTTTTTATTTTCTTTTGAGCATCTCCAAAAATTGCTCTGTCAAAACAGGGTCAAAAACTATTCCCTTATATTTTTCAAATTCTAAGCTGATTTCTTCATCACTTAATTTAGCAAAATAATATTTATCTTTGCAAAAAGGATAAAATAAATTTGAGTTCAACATATAATAAAAATTTATAACTCTGAACAATCTAGCAAGATATGGGATATCTTCTCCTTGAAGACCATCAGGATATCCACTCCCATCAAAATGTTCATGCTGATGATATAGCAAATTATAAAGACTGCTTAAATCATGATATTCAGCAGCAAAAGCCGCTGATTTTTCTACATATGTTAAATATTGTAGCCAGTCTTCTTTGTTTAATTTTTTACCTTTCTTTAATATTTGTGAATCTACAGAAATTTTACCTATATCATATAATTTAGACAGTAAAATTAGTTGTTTTTTTTCTTTATCTTTAATTTCAAAAAAATCTATTGTTTTTTTAGTCAAGTCTATTAAACTGCTTCGATGTTGAGCAGAATTAAAACTACAATTTTTCAATTTACTTATTAAACTATTGAAAAAAACACTATTTGAACTAAATTTATTCTCATATTTGTTAGCAGCTAGCTTTCCATTAATATAATCGTAATAATTTATTATATTAACTTTCTTATCCATAAGCTCAAAGAACTGAGAACTGAAATCAAATCCAAGAGAATCAATAGTGAGCGTTTCACATTTATTTATCAATTCTTTAAAATTATTTGCTGCTTCATTTTTTTTAGTCTGCATAATTACGGCAAATCTACTTTCTCCTATTCTAGCTAAAAAACTATCTCTACCAGCTGTATAATTTAACAATTTAACCACTTTGCTTAAGAGATTATCTGCTTTTCTAAGACCAAATATATTTTTATAAATATTATAAGAGTCAAGCTCCAGTAAAATAATAAATATAGGCAGTTCTCCTTTATTATTTAGATAACTCAGTCTCTCAATAAAATAATCTCTAGTAAATAACCTAGTTTTTTTGTCATGCTTTTTTTGGTGTTCAAGTTCTTCTTCTTTTTTATAATATTCTGTAATGTCTAAAGAAGTACCTATAATTTTAATTACTTTACCATTTTCTATGATTGGATAAAGACTAGTTTCTGCTACAATATCATCAGATTTTAATGAGATTTTTTCTCTATATTTTAATTTTCTTTTCTCTTTTATACATTTTAAATATTTTTTTGAAAACTTAGCACCTAATTCTTCACCATAAAGCTCTGCAGGTGTTTTACCCTCAACTTGATCACTTTTTAAAGAAGTTCTCTGCTGATTTGTTTTGTTTATCCTTCTATAATAAACATTATTTTCTTTATCAACATCAAGCAGAAAAATTGCATCATGTGTATAATCAATTATCTCTCTATAATCTTTTAATTTTCTTTTTTCTTCTTCAATATTTTCTTTAAGCTTCTGCTGTTTTACTGAAGTCATAAAAAGAGAATTCAAAAATGTATTACTTGTTGTGATTTTACTTAATACCGCACTTAAATTATTAACCCTATGTTCTGCAAGATGCAGTTCATCACCATTTTCACAAATTAAAATGGAATTTACTTTCGAAAATTTCTTTTCAGCAAGTAAAATTACATCCACTCCACTAAATGTACCTGATACTGAGTTTTCACAAATAAGGATATCAATATCATCATTTTCATAAAGATAATTAACCGCTTTATCACTATTGTTAAATTCTGCTGATATTGAAAATCTATAATAATTTTGTGTATTATTTGCGATATTAAGATAAGCCTTTATTTTAGCTTTCTCTATTAGGTCATTAATTATTAGTACTATTTTAAGCATAAAAAAGCTCACCTCAAAATTAGCTTAGTATTTTAAAATTAATCAATACAATTCGGATCTACATGAACCAGAACATCTTTCACATCATCTTCACTCATTATAATGGTTTTTTTTACCTGTACTGCGATATTATGACCTTCTTTTACAGTCAATTTACCATCAACTGCTATTTTTAAATCTACAATATATCGAGGCCCATAACTCCTCAATTTTATATCATGAATATCTACTACTCCTTTTATATCTTTTGCAAGATAACAGATATTATCAACTTTTTCTTTTTCCGGTCTCCCGTCCATTAATTCATAAGAAGTATCTCTTAAAATCTCATAACCTACTTTTAGTATTAAAAATGCCACAGCTAATCCTGCAATTGGATCAAGTATTCTCAATCCTAATTTTGCTCCACCAATACCAATCAGAGCTGCTACTGAAGAAAATGCATCTGATCTGTGGTGATGGGCATCAGCAATTAAACCTCTGCTGTTAATTTTTTCACCGATTTTTATAGTATAACGATAGAGAACTTCTTTAACTACTATAGAAATAAAGGCTGCTGCTAAGGCAGCAGATCCAGGTTCAGCAATTTCCCCACTGATAAGAGTTTCAACCGCATCTTTAGCTAAAAAAGCTGAAGTTAAAATTAATATAACTGCAAGAATGTTGGTACCAAGTGCTTCTGCTTTTTCGTGACCATAAGGATGGTTTTTATCAGCTGGAGTTTCGGAAAAACGAATACTAAGCATAACTATTATGGTTGATGCCATATCTGATACTGAATGAAAACCATCTGCAACTAGAGCAGTACTGCTTGATAAAATACCAATTGTTATTTTTATGATCGCCAATAATACATTTGCAATCAGGCTTATAATAGAAATTCTTGTCCCCTCTTTAGAACGCTTTTTCTTGTTGTCCATCAAATCTCACCTCTATATATTTGAAATATAAAATTATTATTCATTTAAATACTTAAATTTCTACAGTTAATTTTAGTATATCAATTAAGGCAAATAATAGCAATAAAAAAGAGGACCTCATTGACTGCAGTCCTCTTAACTACTAAGTTAATTTTAAGTTGTGAACTTTCTAAACTCAAATAAGTGTGAACTTATCTACAAAAACCAAACTGAACAACAAAAATTTAATTAGGCTGTTTTTCAACTGTTTCTTCGCTTACAATACTGCAGCTGCAGCTGTATTTATCTGATTTACTGTAAGGACAGCCAATACATTTAGCTCCTTTTTTCTTTTCTATAATAAGCTTGGCTGCTGCACCGGATATGATTAAAAGGATAACTAAAGCAACAATTAAATTTGTCATAGCTGCCTCCTAAGAACCCATACTTAATTCGGCTGCAAATTCTTTTTTGCCTTCTCTCATCAGATATGCAATATAAACAATCATTGCAGCAGTTGCGATTAGACCTGGTATAAATCCATTACCAAAACTGCCAGTTGCAAATAGTGTCCCTAACTGATAAACAATAAAGGCAAGAGTATATCCCATCCCAAATTGAAATCCAACAGCTCCTATTAACCACTTTTTGCTTTCCATTTCAGCATTCATTGCCCCAATTGCAGCAAAACAGGGGGGAGTAAAAAGATTAAAGACCAAATAGGATAATGCCGCAGCTGAAGTTAATCCCATAACACCAGCAACATTTGAACCATCAGCCACTAAAGCAAGTTCATCTGGATTAATAAAGTTAGTAATCGAGTAAACAACTGCCAGTGTACCAACTACATTTTCCTTTGCAATAAAACCAGTAATTGCTGCCGCTGCTAACTGCCAGGTTCCAAAACCAAGCGGTATCAGCAAAAAGGATAATGGGGAAGAAATACCCGCCAGAATACTGGTCTGTTCTGCACCTTCAGCAACCACTTGGAACTGCCAGTTAAATGTCTGCATAATCTGCACTGCAGCATTAGAAATAAGAATAATTGTTCCTGCCTTTACTATAAATGCTTTAGCTCTAGAAAACATTGTTTTAGTCGCTCTACTTATACTTGGAAATCTATAATCAGGTAATTCCATAATAAATGGTGCCCTTGTGCTCTTATCTCCGGTTATATTTCTGACAACTAAAGACCCAATAACAATTACTCCAATTGCCAGAAAATACATGCTTGTTCCTACCCAGCCCGCATTATTAAAGAAAGCTCCCGCAAATAAAGCAATAACAGGCAGTTTTGCTCCACAGGGCATAAAAGGAGCTAACATTGCAGTTGTTCTTCTCTGCCTTTCGTTTTTGATCGTTCTAGTTGCCATTACACCTGGAATAGCACATCCTGTAGAAATAATCATCGGAATAATTGATCTGCCTGATAGACCAACCTTTTTGAAATAGCGGTCCATAACAACAGCTACCCGAGACATATAACCTGAATCTTCGAGTAATGCCAGCAGAAAAAATAATACCATAATCAAAGGTAAGAAACCAACAACAGCTCCCACACCACCAATAATACCATCTAATAATATTGCCTCAAGTACTGTTGATACTCCTTCTCCGAGTAATCCCCCTACCCAGGCATTGAACATATCTATCCAGCCAACAAATATGTCTGCAAACAGTGGTCCAATATGTGTTAAAGAAAGCGAAAACACCGCCCACATAACTACAGCAAAGATAGGTATTCCCAACCATTTATGTGCTATAATCCTATCAGCAGCATCCTGTTTGGTTTGGGCACTGCTGTTTATTTTTCTATCTTCCACCTTTGAAACTATCGCTTTTACAAACTCAAATCTTTCTTTATCAGCAGCTTCAACTTCACTTTTATTTGTTGGATCTATATCACCAGCATCAAATGGTGCTTTTTGTTGTTTACCATTCAATTCAACCACCTCAGCAACGAGATTTTTTAAACCATTATCATTCCTACTTGTTGCCACAGTTTCAACTATAGGACATCCCAATAATTTTGATAACTGCTCAGTATCGATTTTAATATTTTTCTTATCCATTAAATCACTTTTATTTAGAGCCACCACAACTGGTATTTTTAATTCCAGAAGCTGAGTTGTAAAAAATAAACTCCTGCTTAAATTGCTTGCATCAACTATGTTAATTATAATATCTGGATTTTCATTTTTTACAAAACTGCTTGTAATATGTTCTTCCGAGGTGAAAGGAGACATTGAATATGCTCCCGGAAGGTCAACAGCTGTAATTTTTATACTTTTTGTATTAAGTTTTTTCTTGATTTCTCCTGTTTTTTTCTCCATTGTAACACCCGGCCAGTTTCCAACATGTGCTATCTCACCAGTTATGGCGTTAAACAAAGTCGTTTTCCCACTATTTGGATTACCAGTTAGTGCAACTTTAATATTTTTCTGATTATTCATTTAACTTTTCCTCCTTAATTTATTATTCGTTTCTTTTGAACCGAATTCTTTTTGAGATAAAATAAGAGCGTAGAACTAATTAAAGTAAAAATTCCTCAAATATAAATTAAACAATAATAGCTTCAGCTAGATCTTTATCAATACTATACCTTGAATCCTTAATGTTGATTATATAGTTTTCAGCCAACACAGATATCAAAGTTATAGACTCTCCTTTATAACAGCCTAAAGTAAATAAAAATTTTTTAAGCTCTTCATCACTGCTTTTAATCTTTTTTATCATATATTTTCTATCAGTTTCTGCTTCTGCTAAATTCCTTACTGTCTCTGCCTTTCTCTCAGTTAAACCTTTTTCTTCAATTGCAAATTCACCACTCATAATAGTATCCAATTTACTCCCCTCCTAAATCAATTTTAAAATTTCATACTGATACTTATATGACTATTTAACATTAATTTATTTTTTAGGGTACCCTAAACTTATCATAAAAAAATATTATTTTTCTCTAAGTTAAATGATCTTTATAAAATTTAGGTACACCTAAAATATATATAAAATATATGGGAACTGCATAAACCTCGGCTGCTGCAGCTCCCTATTATTTGTTTTCAAAAATTAGTCAAGCATTTTCATCTTCTTCCAAACTGCAGTCCAGTTCAAATTCGTATTCCCCACCGCTAAATGGACACTCCTTGTCACTGCAGCCTGCACAGGGACTATCTGTTCCATTCAAACTCCCGTATATTTTCTTTGCGATATAGCAAAAACTTCCTATGCCGAGCAGAGCCAAAAATAGTATTTCCATAATTACCTCCTTAAACTCCAATACCTAAGAGGAGACCTCCCTGATATATGATAAAGGAAACGACCCAGGCCAGGACAAAGAGATAAACCGCACTAATGATCGGCCACTTCCAGCTCTGTGTTTCAGATTTTATTGCACCAAGTGTAGCTGCACAAGGTGTATAAATTAAAACCATTGCTAAAAAGGAATATGCTGCAAGAGGTGAAAAATTAGCTGCCAATACTGTCCTCAGACTGCCTTCACCAGCTGCATAAACAACACCTAAGGTGCTGACAACTACCTCTTTAGCTAAAATCCCAAAAACAAGAGATGAAGCTGCCTGCCAACTTCCAAAGCCCAAAGGAGCAAATATTGGAGCTGCCAGCTGACCAAAACGGCCGATGAGGCTTTCTGCAGATGCATATTCTACTCCAACAGGTAAATTGGCCATTACCCAGATTAAAACAGCTACTGAAAATATGATCGTCCCAGCCTTTTTAATAAATGCCCCAACCTTTTCCCACATGTGGATTACCACACCTTTGAAAGTTGGAAGTCTATAAGGAGGTAATTCCATCACAAAATGAGATCTTTCTCCCTTGATAAGAAACTTGTTAAAAACACCTGCCATGATAACCGCAAGTAGAATACCCATCAGGTAAAGTGAGAAAACAACCAGACCTCCGTGATTGGGAAATAGAGCCCCTGCAAAAACAACATATACAGGTAATCTTGCTGAACAAGACATAAGTGGATTGATTAAAATAGATATAATTCGGTCTCTTTTGCTATCTAATGTTCTAGTTGCCATAACACCCGGCACATTGCAGCCAAAACCGATAATCATAGGAATAAAAGATTTACCATGCAGACCAAGTTTACTCATCACTTTATCCATAACATAGGCGGCTCTCGACATATAGCCTGTATCTTCTAATACTGCAATCCCCAAAAAGAGCAAAAAGATATTTGGAATAAATACAAGTACTGAACCAACTCCACCAATAATCCCATCACTTACAAAGGAAACTATTAGAGATGAGAATCCAAACCCAGTAAGAAAACTTCCGATCAAAGCTCCACTAAATTCAAAAAATGTTTCAATATAGCCAATTAGTGGATCACCAAGTGTAAATGTTAATTGAAAAATGACCCACATTACAGTCATAAAAATAGGTATCCCTAGATATTTATTAGTCACTACATTATCTATCTTATCAGAGATATTATCCGGTTCTTCCTCTGGTGCTGGTCTTGTGACAGATTTCCTTACTATATTATTAATGAATTCATACTTCTTATCGATTATTATACTGTCAAAATCCAATTCTGCTTTTAGTTCTGTTTTTGCTATTAAACTTTTTATTTTTTTTGCACTTTTTTTAGAAACTTCTCTTTCCAGTAATTTTACTGCTTCTGGGTCTCTTTCAATAAGCTTAACTGCCAGCCAGCGTTTATTTACTGAATCCTGTATATTGGATTTCTCTAGTTGAGAAATAATTTGAGATATTAAATCCTCTATTTCAAATCCATAGTTAATTTTTAACTGATCTTTTTGTAAACCTTGATTTTCAACTGTCTCAGCAAGTAAGTTTTCCACTCCCTTACCTTTTGAAGCAACTGTTTCAACTACAGGTACACCCAGCATCCTACTTAAAATTTTGTGATCTATTTTAATACCTTTTTTTCTTGCTTCATCTGCCATATTTAAAACTGCTATCAGATCGACACCCATCTCCAACAGCTGAACTGTAAAATATAAGTTTCTTTCTAAACTCCCAGAGTTTATAATATTCAAAACCAAATCATAATCATCTGATGTTAAAAAATCCCTGGCTACTATTTCATCTTCAGAATAAGCACCTAAAGAATAAGTCCCAGGAAGATCAACGACCTGAAGAGAACAATTATTATAATAAGCACTGCCGGTTTTTTTTTCAACGGTAACTCCGGGCCAGTTTCCAACATGCTGTCTTGCACCAGTTAATTCATTAAAGATCGTAGTCTTGCCTGAATTTGGATTACCAGCTAGAGCAATTTTTATTTGATTACTGCACTTTTTTTTCTTCTTCAATGCCACTATTTTTCACATCCCTTTTTGTCTACAAAAATTTTATGTGCAAGACCTCTACCTAATGCAATTCTATTATCTCCTAAAGCAATTATTAAAGGGCCAGAACCGCTGTTATCAGAATGTATTTTAACTTCCTTACCACACACTAAACCCAAACCGGTCAATTTGCCGCGTGCAGTTCTTCCACCTGTTATTTTCTTTATACATGCACTTTCTCCTGATTTCATCATTGCTAATGGCATCACTTTTTTACCACCTTTACTTTTTCTGCCTCTTTTTTCCTCAATGTTAGATTATAACCTCTAACTTTTATTTCAATCGGATCACCCATAGGTGCTTTACCTTTAATCTCTATTAATTCATCTTTAATTAAACCCATATCCATTAATCTGCGCTTTATTTTACCTGAACCAGTAATCTTTATAACTTCAGCAGCATCTCCTCTTTTGAGCTGAGCTAAAGATAAAGATACTTTATCAGTCTTCATCTTTTCTTGTCCTCCCAAATTCAAGTTGTAATAATCAATATAGCAGTTATTATCTGAATCAATAATATTATTTTTTTCTAAAAATTTAATAAGTTTTAAAAGGGTTTGATCACTAATGCTGTGTTCAAGCAAACATGCATCCTGATCAGCGATTTCTTTATTCACTTCTAATAATTCATGTAAGAATTTAAATATTATCTCATGGGTACAATCAATTTTTTCGGCTAATCTCCTACCTCTATCTGTTAATTTAACTGGTCCATATTTCTGCTGTTTCACAAGTTCCTTCTTTTTTAGCTTTGCAACCATTTCATTAACACTTGAAGCTGCAACGTTCATTGAAACTGCAATATCTGTAATTCTTGCTGACCCTTTTGCTTTAATTATTCTAAATATAACTTCTAAATAATCTTCTAATGATTTTGAAAGGCTAAGACTCTTATCCATTTAAATTCTCCTTTTTAGGATAACCGAAAAGAATAACAAAAAAATTAAAAACCTGTACAGATTGAAAACGGTTCTCAATTTCAATTAAATTATATATAATATAATCATTCTTGTCAAGATTATTTGTAAAAAAATTGGTTGAGATCCCTGCTATATCAGTATTAATAATTATTACTACTAAGAATTATTTTCCCTTAATAAAAGTAGAAATTAACTAATCATTGAATTTATATTTTATTTCTTAGCAAAAATAAGATTTTAAAGTATTAAATAATACTAAAAAAATTTAAAATTTAATTTATTTTTAATCTTAATTTAAAGTTATTCTAATAAAGTACTGATATTCTATAATTGTAATAAAGAAAGCAATATAAATTCCCTTTTTCAAAGCTGTTCTTATTACAGCTTTGACCTAGATAAAAGTAATAGATACTTTTCTCCTTGTTTTACCCGCTCATTCCCGGAGCGGGTTTTTTACTTTTCAAATTAAAATTCTCCACATCATATCATCAGTAGAGAGCTGAATCAAGAAGGTGGAGAATTAGATTAATTATATTTAATATTTTACTGTGCCAAAAAATCTACAATAATAGCTCCATACATTTTTGCATAATCTTTTACTTCTTTTACTTTTACTTTTTCATTATATGAATGGATACCATCCAGCTCTGCAGGACCAAATTGAATAGTAGCAATTCCTTTTTCTCTGAAATATCTTGCATCACTAGATGCCCACTGAAACATAGCTCTTGATTTTTCTCCGCTAAACCGTTCAGCACAATTTACAACAGATCTTACTATTTCTTCATCTGGAAGAGTATAATTTGCTTCACTATTCCAGCGCAGTGACTCAATTTCTGCTTTTATACCCTCTTCTTTAAATTTGTTTTTAATCCAAGCCAATATTTCTTCAGTTTTTACTCCAAAGGGAAGCCGCATATCAATCTCAGCTTCACAATAGTCCGGTATTTTGTTTACCTTATCTCCACCATTTATTATTCCTACATTCACTGTAACATGATCTAAAATTCTTTCTAATCCTGGAGTAGATTTATTTTCTCTTAAATAATCTTTAGATATCTCAAGTATTTCTTCAATTTCTTTAGGCATTTCCCAATCTTCTTCCCAAATTTGATATAGTGCTTCTACTGCACGATTCATTTCTAAAATCGCATTACCTTTTACAGCAGGGGAAAGACTTCCGTGACCAGGGATCCCTCGAGTAACTAGCTTGAGCCAGCAGGAACCTTTTTGCCCAATAGTAGGATCCTGTTTTGAAGGTTCTGCTATTAAACAACCATCAGCAGTAAAGTCTTCTTCTTTAACTATCCAGCCACTGCCAAGATGTCCACCAGTTTCTTCATCAGGAACAAGCATTAAGATTAACTTGCCAGGAAGGTCTTCCAACTGTGAAGCCGCTTTAAATGCAGCTATAATGCCTGCAGCTCCTGCTTTCATATCACTTGCACCACGTCCGTGTAAGTATTCACCTCTGACTTCACCAGAAAAAGGTTCAACTTCCCATTTGCTTTTATCACCAGCTGGTACTACATCTAGATGACCATTTAAAATCAAGGTTTTCCCAGGCTCTTTACCTTCCATCTCGGCAATTATTATTGGCCAGCCTTTTTCGGCCTCTTTAATCTTATATTCAATATTATTTTCACTTAAATAGTTACATACATAATCTGTTATTTCTTTAAGATTTCCGGGTGGATTTTCACTTGGAAATTTAATAAGATCAGCAGCTAGTTTAATGACCGCTTCCTCATCAATTAAATTTAAAATTTTTCTCTCCAAATATTTTTTGTCTGCCAATATATACAACTCCTTTATAATTTTCTAGATATATATAATTCTAGATATTTTTTGCCATTTTCGGGTCTAATGCATCTCTAAGACCATCACCAAGAAAATTAAAGCCAAGCACTGTCAGCATTATTGCAAATCCTGGTATAGTTGCAATCCACCAGGCAAAACTTATATAACTTCTACCATTAGCAATCAATGCCCCCCACTCTGGATAAGGAGGCTGCACACCTAAACCTAAGAAACTTAAAGAAGCAGCCCATAAAATCGCAGATGGTATGTATAGCGTTATATAAACTATTACAGGTGCCATCATATTTGGAGCAATATGCTTAGAAATAATTTTGAAATCACCTGCTCCCAGAGCTCTAGCCGCCTGAATATACTCTGATTCTCGTATTCTTAAAACTTCTCCCCTAACAAGTCTTGCAAATTGAGTCCAGCCTACAGCTCCAATAGCTATAATAACATTCCAAATTCCTCCTCCTAATGCTCCAGCAATTGCCAGAGCCAATACTAAAGCAGGTATCGCAAGCATCACATCAACCATACGCATTATAATTGTGTCAATTTTACCTCCATAATACCCAGCTAAAAATCCCAAAATAGAGCCCAAAACTGCTACAATAATAACAACACCTATTCCAACTAATAAAGTATATCTTGAACCATAAATAACTCGACTGAGTAAATCTCGACCCAAATCATCAGTTCCAAAAGGATGTTCAAAGGAAGGAGGTTCTAATAATTTATCATAGTTCTGAAAAGCAGGGTCATAAGGAGCAAGAAGAGGAGCAAATATCGCTGTTAAAATAATAAATATTATAATTGCTGCACCAAATATCGCTAATTTGTTTTTTTTGAATCTTCTCCAGAATCTGCTTTCTTTAGCTTGAGATTTTGTTTTGGATGTATTTAATTTATTCTCCATTAAAATTCAACCTCCTATCAATCATAACGTATTCTTGGATCAAGATAAGCATAAGCAAAGTCTACTATTATGTTCGATAAAACAACTAAAATAGCTATGATTAAAACAACACCCTGGACAACAGGGTAATCTCTTTTCATTATCGAATCAACCAGCAGTCTTCCCATACCAGGCCAGGCAAAAACAGTCTCCGTAATAACTGCTCCACCAAAAAGCCAGGGTATTCTTAATCCAAGCAGGGTTACTACCGATATTAAAGCATTTCTGAAAGCATGTTTAATAACTACATTATATTCTCTTAAGCCTTTACTTCTAGCAGTTCTAACATAATCTTCATTAATTATCTCAAGCATATTTGATCTAATTATCCTCATAAAAAGTGCTGCAGGAGGAAGTCCCAAAGTAAGACTCGGTAATATAATATATTTTAGACCTTCCCATGTCCAGAGTGGACCACCCCGACCAGAAACAGGCAAAATATTGAGATTAATACTAAATATTAGCATAAGAATAAGTCCGAGCCAAAAATAAGGCATAGATACCCAGAATAGTGCAAATATACGTGCAATCTGATCAAAAACTGTATATCTTTTTACAGCAGAAATTATACCCGCAGGTATAGATACTAAAAGTGTTATAAAAAGAGCTATTATTGTTAATTCCAGAGTAGCTCCAATTCTACTCCTTATCATATCCCAGACATTTGCATGTGTTCTAATAGAAACACCTAAATCTCCAACTGCTGCACTGCTTACCCAATTAAAATATTGGCTGTAGATTGGCTGATCCAAACCCAGTTCGTGTCTTTTTTCCTGCAGCATTTCTTCCGTTAAATTTGTTCCATATATTAATTTAACCGGATCACCAGAGATATGCATTAATGAAAAAACGATAATTGTTACACCTAATAATATCGGGATAATATATAAAGTGCGCCGCAATATATACTGAAGCATGTATTAAATAACCTCCAATTAATAAAATGTTTCAGAGACAGTCCAAAAACTGCCTCTAAAACATAACTTTATTTTTTTTATTGTTTGTGCAGTAAAAGAGCTCTCATGAGTGGCGGCCACCAGGGATGAGATAATAACTCATCTAAACCTGCAACATCATCTTTTGCTGCTATTATTTTTGCGTTTGATACTAATGGTACCCAGATACCGGTTTCTACAACTATCTCCTGCACTCTATTTAAGGCTTCTGTTCTTTCTTCAAGGCTCATACTATCTCCTGCAGTTTCAATATTTTTATCTAATTCTGGGCTTGACCACTGACCATAATTACTGGAGCCAATACCACTGCTGTGTGTCAAGAAGCGCAGATAAGGCTGTCCTAACCACCATGTATTACGAAAGATTCCAATATCATAATCTGCAGTTTCAGCTCGATCATAAGTTGCACCAACTTCTGCAGTTTCAAGTTCAACTTTTATTCCAATCTGAGCAAGTTGTGACTGAACTATTTCTCCTGCTTTTCTCCATTGATCAATATTAGAGAAAGTGATTAAAGTAAGTGATAATTCTTCACCATCTTTTTCTCTAATACCATCACCATCATTATCTTCCCATCCCAGCTCAGATAATAATTTCTTTGATTCTTCAGGATTATATTTGTAAGCTACATCTTCTATACCGGGCCAGTAACCTATTGTTGCTTTATTGATAAGACCATAAATCTTTTGTCCTACACCAAACCAGGCTGCTTTTGCAATTTGCTCTTTATTAACTGCATGAGCAACAGCAAGCCTCATTTTTTTATCCTGAATTATTTCTCTTTTCATATTCATAGCTAAATACTGTACACTGTAAGTTGGAGCTGTTTCAACTCTTAAGTTATCTCTTTTGGATAATACATCAACAGAACTTGGAGGGACATCAAAAGAAAAGTCAACATTTCCCGACATTAGCTCAGCCATCATTGTCGCATCTTCTGGAACTACTCTAAATATCATCTTAGCAGTTTTAGTTGGACCCTGATTACTGATAAAGTCTGGTCCATGATTATAATCTTCAAAGCGGCTCATTATTATTTCTTCTCCAGATATCCATTCATCTAACTGGAGAGGTCCTGTTCCAACTAATTTTGTAATCCCAATTTCATTATCTGCTGTATTTTCAATCCACTCTTTTGGCATAATACCAACATGTGCATCTGCCATATGGTATAATGCAAGTGGTTTTGCATTTTCAAAATGGAATACTACTTTATATTTATCTGGAGTATCAATTTGGTAAATACCACCTTTATCACCTGGTAGATAATTTGCCATAGGTGATAATTCAAAATATCTCTCATACGAAGCCTTTACATCTTCAGAAGTCATCTCAGTTCCATTATGAAACTTAATTCCCTCTTTTAACTCTACTGTCATTTTTGACCCATCTTCTGCCCAATCATATGATTCTAAAAGTAGAGGAACTACATTATACTCATTATCAAGCGTAAATAGTGGTTCTATGATATGACTTAAAATCATGTAAGAATGAAATCTAGTAGTCTTATTAGGATCTAAAGTATCAGGTTCTTCCCCAATACCAACTATTATTTCTCCATCAGCAGCCATAACAGAAACAGAAAGCAAAAACACTAAACTAACAACCAACAAAATAATAGATACTTTTTTAAATTTCATATTTTTCCCCTTTCTGGTATAAATACTCTTTACTTAATACTCAAATACCTAAATTTCTTAACCACCTCCATTAAAAAAAGCCTTTAATAATTAAAGAAATCATTTCTCTTGGCAAAATCACTTTTTTATTAGATATTTTAGCAACAACATTTTTCATATCTTTACTGTATCCCATACAGTCTAAATAAATAAGATCTATATCGTGATTTTTTATTTCTTCAGCGGCAGAAATCAAATCATTATTTTCTTTATAAGGTGAAGCACTTTTTATAATAGGATCCATATTTAAGTTATTCCAAGACCTTTTTATCTGCCTTTTCTGCATTTCATTTGGTATAATTACAGCAAAATTTTTGAGCTCAAGTTTTAATATAAGAGAATATAATATCTTCTGGGGCTTTAATAAAATACTGGTGCTTTGTAAATCAGCGAATTTTCCTGTACACAATAATAAAATAAGCTCTAAATTTTCTTTTTCTAATTCTTTTATTCTTTTATTTAATAAATCTGAGATATATTTTTCTCCGATAATAACTTCACTACCATCCCTTAATCTGGTTACAAGGATATCATCTTCACCCTTTGGAGAAAACCGTTCAAAAATCTCTTGATAATTATATCCATCAAGAGCACCAGCTTCTAATATCTCAATTTCATTTCCAAGATAGCCCCTGATTTCAGGAGTTAAATCTGTCCTTGGAGATTGACCAATCGTTAATGCTGCAATTCTTTTATTATTTTTCACTTTAATCTAATCCTGGTGTTTGAAATATCTTTAGATCTCCATAAAGAGAAATTATCTGTTTAAATTCTGCCTTATCATAAAAATTACATTCACCTTTTGTAAAATATTTAGCAACCTCAACAGCAAATCTTCCTGCTGATTCAATATCCTCAAAATGTGTGGCACCACTTGCACAACCAGCAACAGCAGTTTCTGTTGTAATTGCAACTCCAACAACCGGTGAATCACTGGCAACAGCAGGTTGAAAAATACTATTAATATGATAGAGGTTATTGCTGTAGGGTGTTATATCCTGCTGAGTCACAGGAATTACTACCGCTGGTTTTCCTGTAACAGATTCCATTATTGATATGAGATTCTCACTTGTTTTAAGTATGTAGCCTTCTTTAATTGTTGGTGAAATTGCAAATCCCTTATAATTCAAAACTTTATTTCCCTTTGTTGTATCAATAGAAATTACTGCATCCATTTCTTCTAAAACTTCATGTTTATTCATTGCATCCATGTCGATAGGAGAGTCCATAAATGGTACTGGTTTATGTTCTCTGGTTGGAGCATCAGGACAAATATGAGTTGTAATTATAACATCACCTTTAAGCTGATCTCCTGATTTTTTCATCCTGGAAATCTTAAGGGCTGCAGCCAAAACTGTAAGTGCACCATCACCATCTGATACAAATCCATTTATTTTTGGCCTTGCTCCAAGCCCTCCCAATCTACCAATAATACCTAAAGTTGGTGCGCTAGAATCTTGACCATATATTATAATCTTCAAGCCATCTGTAGAGCCGTTTTTACCTTTAATAATGGTTACCACAACTTCATCTGCTCCATTTTTTTCTAGAAATCTTGCAACTTCTTCTCCATTAGCATCTGCTTTATCTACTAAATCATATATGTCTAAAACTTCTCTCAAAATCATTTCTATATCCCCCCATCATCTATTCCAAGCAGCAGTTGACCATATAAAAATAATCCTCCTGTTATAATGGGATCAATGACAGGAATTGAAAGTTCTTTATTAAGTTCTACTGCGATTTCCATTGCGCCTATTCCTGTACATGCCATTAAAACAGCATCTGCACCTTTGTTCTGAAGCTCAAGAACAGCCTCTTTAATTATATTTCTGCTGTCTTCTTTAGAAAAATCATGTGTATTTTTTATTTCCTCCAAGAATTTATATTCGAAAAGTTTATCTGCAAGTTGATCTTCAATAACAGAAAGCCTATAATTACCCATTCCTAAAACTGCAATCTTATCACCAAAATTTTGACTAAATATCGCTGATGCACTACCAGCCCCTTCTACTGCAATATTTAAACTCTTCTTTAATTCTTCTACTGCTGGATCAGCAGCACAACTAATAAATATTCCATCAAAGTTATCAGCAATATTCTCTGCAAGCTCAATAATCTTTGGAATAGATTTTAAATGAGTTTCCTCATTATAAATTCCATTGTTCTGCTCAGAAATACAAAAAGTTTCTATTTCAAATCCTGAATAGTTTCTGCTTAATATCTCAGCATGTTTATTTAATAAATCTTCATCTGTTAGGGTTACTACTCGAATAAGTGCAACATTAAATTTTTTCATCTTTAAACCTCCATAATCCTGAGCAGAATTTTAATATAAATTTATTGTACTATATTAAAGCATTAAATTAAATATGCACTTTGACTATAATTACATATTATTTTTTTCATAATGACTAGTTATAATATTTCATGTATTTTAACAGCTAAAAATATTTTTAGCCAATTCTCACTATTTTCTAAATCCATATCGAGCAATTTAGAAAATTTATTGATTCGGTAGTTCAAAGAATTTCTGTGAATATTTAACTCTTCTGCAGCTTCGCTCTTATTACCCATGTGTCCAAGTAAAGCTTTTACAGTATCTATTAAATCAATATTATCTTCAGCTAAAAGAGGTCCTAATATTTCTTCGCGGTATTCACTTAAGACTTGATCATTTTCTAACTCCACGAGCACTTTGAAAATTCCCAGGTCATCATAATGATAAATTCCATTTTCTTTGTATAATTTTTTGCCCATTTTAATAGCTCGATAGCTTTCATTATAACTGCTTCTTAAACCCGATATTCCTGAATAAAAATTACCAATACCGATTGAAATATTAATCTGAGGGAGCCTGTTCAAAATTATTTCTTTGATTTTTTCTGCGAATTCAACACTTTTTTTCTTGCGTATTTCTTTTGAGTTTAAACCCTGACAGCCATAGAAAATAACAAGAGAATCACTTTTGTTAATCAAAATTATTTCTTTGCCTTCCATAATTAATTCCCATCTTACAAGTTCCTTTATTTTATCTTTGACTTCCTGTATATGTTTTTCATCTTGATAATCTAGATTTAAATAATAACTTTCTAGGTCATCTATATCAATCACAACAGCAAGATAGTCTTTTTTGAAATCCCAGCCAAAATATCTTGCTCTTTTTATAATAGTTTTTGCTTCTGAATAATTTTGCTGTATTAAATCAGTTAATAATTCGGTTTTCAACCTTTTATCTGTTTCCATTTTTTCTTTTTCTTTCAAGATCTCTAAAGCGATAACGGTAGCTGCATGTTCAACTGCCCTGTAATCAATTTTTTCGATTTTTTTAATACCAATCTCAAAAATAGAGACATAGCCAAATATATGACCTGAAACTATAATTGGGGCAATTAATCGAGAAATATCATTATTTTCATTAATTCTAATTATATTATTATTGTCTAATTTCTTTTTTATTTCTTTTATAGGAATATCCAAACATTTTTTAATTAGTTTTTCTTCTTCAGGTTTGCCGACCAGTGCCATTATTTCCTGGTTTTTATTCTGAATTAAAACTGGACGAGGTATTAATTTATAAAGAGTCTGGGCAATATGGTCAATACCTCCCCCCATCAATACTACATTTGTTAATTCTTTATGGATTTCCTCTGATCTTTTAAGCAGATATGCCTCTTTTTCTAACACTTCTCCAACCAATGGCAGTAGAATGTCTACATAAGAAGTGTTAACTGATAATTCGATTACTGGTAAATTTAATTTGTTACCCGTATTTAAGATAACCTCAGGTATTTTATTAAAATATCTTCCTCTTTTAATACATAAAGCTGCACTGTTGTGGTCATTGAGATATTTAACTATATTTTTTTGAGCGGTATAATCATCTTTAATTGAATAACCGGTTGTTAAAAAAAGTCCTCCCTCATTAATCCAGCCTTCAATATCTGGGACTTCAATAATATCTACATATTTTATTTCTCTATCAGCACCTTTTTTACCAGCAATAATTTTTGCATTTTTCATAAAATTCATGTCAAGAATGTCTTTTACTTTTAATGTCATAAAATCCCCTCTTATAGAAGCCAGATCGGCTTAAAAATTTTTATTTTCAAATATCATTTGGAATATTATTATTATAGCAGATAGTTCTTCAAATTAAAATTCTCCACATCCTATCATCAGTAGAGAGCTGAATCAAGAAGGTGGAGAATTAGATTAGGGAAATTTATATTATTTGAGTTTTATTTTAAACTCAATTTCTATTTTTTTGACTTTTTGAGAAAACATTGAAATATAATAGCTGATTCATATCAAACATTAATAATTTTAATCAAGCTAAAATATTATTCCGCTATTAATGGCGGAAATGTCTCTTACCTGTAAATACCATAGCAATACCAAGTTTATTACATGCTTCAATAACTTGATCATCACGAATCGATCCACCAGGCTGAATAATTGCTTCAACACCCAGCTCAGCTGCTTTTTCTACAGCATCTGGAAATGGGAAAAAGGCATCTGATGCAACAACTCCACCTTTTTGACGCCCCTCTGCTTTACGCCCGGCAATAATCATAGAATCAACCCGACTCATCTGTCCAGCTCCTACACCAACTACCATCTTATCTTTGGCCATCACAATTGCATTTGATTTTACATGCTTTACTACTTTCCAGGAAAAGAGAAGGTCCTCAATCTGTTCTTCTGTAGGAGCTTTTTCGGTAACAACCTTTAAGTCTTCAGCAGAAGTTACTGCCAGATCTCTATCCTGTACTAAAAGTCCTCCTGTTACTTTTTTCATGCTGTAACCAGGTTTTTCTCTATTGATGTTTAACTCAGCAGTTTTTAAAATCCTCATTTTATCTGAACGTTCTTTTAATATCTCAAGTGCCTGTTCTTCATAATCAGGTGCAATCACAACTTCCACAAATTTATTTTCATCGGCGATTTCTGCAGCTGTGTCAGCATCAAGTTTTCTATTTAAAGCTACAATGGAGCCAAAAGCAGAAAGTGGATCTCCAGCATGAGCATTAACAAAGGCCTCTTTTAAATTATCTGCCTCTGCCATTCCACAGGGATTAGCATGTTTAATTACTGCAGCAGCTGGCTTTTCACTGAATTCCTTAACAAGCTCCAGTGCTCCATCAGTATCATTATAGTTGTTAAAAGACATAGCCTTACCGGAGAGTTTCTCTGCCGTCGAAATCGAAGGTTCATTCTGTTCCCTCTCCAGATAAAAAGCAGCTTTTTGATGAGGATTTTCTCCATAGCGGAGGTCAGACTGCTTATCATATCTCTGCAGTAATGTTTCTGGCATTTCTTCTTTATCCTCTACCTCTAAAGCAATATCAGCAAGATAATCCTGAATAAGCTGATCATATTCTGCAGTATGACGAAATGCCTTATATGCAAGTTTTAATTTCTTCTCTTTTGTCAGGCCGCCATCAGATTTTTGCATTTCTTCTAGAATATTTTCATAATCAGCCGGATCAACCACAACTGCTACATCCTCATTATTTTTAGCAGCAGAACGAATCATTGTTGGTCCACCAATATCGATATTTTCTATTGCTTCCTCTAATGTTACATCTTCTTTTGCAATTGTTTCTGCAAAAGGATATAAGTTGCAGACAACTAAATCAATAGCCTCAATATTTTCATCTTTAATTTCCTGCATATGTTTTTCGTTATCTCTCACTGCCAGAATACCACCATGGACAGCCGGATGTAAGGTTTTAACTCTGCCGTTCATCATTTCTGGAAAATTAGTTACATCACTAATATCAACTACTTCTAGCCCATTATCTCTGAGCATTTTCCCGGTTCCACCTGTAGAAATAATTTCTATTCCAAATTCTTTAAGTCCTCTGGCAAACTCAACAATACCTTCTTTGTTAGAAACACTGATTAAAGCTCTTTTAATTTTTGACAAAATTAATTTTCCTCCTTTAGGATTTTAACTTTCCTGCCTTCAATAGTTATTTTATCTTCTGCAATTAACTTAATCGATTCTGGATAAATTCTATGTTCTTCTTTTAATATTCTAGCAGCAAGGTCATCTGCACTATCATCCTGTTTAACCGGTACAACTGCCTGCATAATGATTGGACCTGTATCCATTCCCTGGTCCACAAAATGCACAGTACAGCCGCTGTGTTTTACTCCATAATCTAGAGCCTGTTTTTGAGCATCAAGCCCTCTAAAAGCAGGTAATAAAGAGGGGTGGATATTTACTATTCTATTTTTAAAATGTTTTACAAATAGAGGAGATAAAATACGCATATAACCTGCTAAAACAACTAAATCTGTATTTACACCTTCCAGAATACTAAGTAATTCTTCTTCATAATCTTTTTTAGTCTCAAAATGATCTGGATTAATATAGATATTTTCTATATCTTCTCTCTCTGCCCTTTTGAGAGCACCTGCTGTTTGAGTATCACTTACTAGAATTTTTATCTCTGCCGGAATCTCTCCAGCCTTAATACTGTCAATAATAGATTGAAAATTTGATCCCCGCCCTGAGGCAAACACCGCAATATTGAGCACTTTCTCACCTTCTTTAATTTATTTCAAGAAAAGTCTTTTCAGCTGTTTCAACTTTACCAATGATTTGGGCTTTTTCTCCAAAACTCTTTAACTCGCTTAAGATCTCCGCTTTTTCACTCTCTTCTACTACTAATACCATACCAATTCCCATATTAAAAGTACGATACATTTCTTTTTCTTCTATTTCTCCGGCTTTTTGAATAATCTCAAATATATAAGGTTTTTCCCAGCTCTCTTTATCGATAACCCCCTTTAATTTTTCCGGAAGAATTCTAGGCACATTTTCCAGCAGACCTCCACCTGTAATATGAGCAATTCCTTTAATATTAAATTTATCTAAAAGAGAAATAACCGGCTTTACGTAAATTTTGGTTGCTTTAAGCAGTTCAGCACCCAAATTGTCTGCAAGACCTTCAATCTCTTGATCATAACTATAACCAGCTCTATCAAAAAGTGCTGCTCTTGCAAGAGTAAAACCATTACTGTGCAGTCCTGCCGAACTAATACCAAGCAGAAGGTCACCTTCTTTTATGCTATCACCAGTAATGATTTTTGATTTATCTACAATACCAACAGCAAACCCTGCAAGATCATATTCTCCTTCTTTATAAAAACCAGACATTTCTGCTGTTTCTCCACCAATTAATGCAGCACCAGCTTCTCTACAACCTGCAGCTATTCCACTCACAATCTCTGCATTTTTTTCTGGCTCAATTTTTCCGGCAGCCAGGTAATCTAAAAAAAATAAAGGATCTGCTCCCTGGGCCAGAATATCATTTACAGACATTGCTACCAGATCTTGCCCAATAGTATCATGTTTGTCAAGTTTAAATGCGAGCTTTAGTTTTGTACCAACCCCATCAGCTCCAGATACCAATACCGGTTCTTTATATTCGCTCAAATCAGGTTGAAAAAGTCCTCCAAAGCCCCCCAGTCCGGTTAATACTTGAGGACCAAATGTTGATTCAACAGCTTTTTTCATCAATTCAACTGATTTATTACCAGCATCAATATCAACACCTGAATCTTTATAACTGAGCCCCATTACTTTTCCTCCTCAAACAAATATTTATTTTTAATAGGGTAATCCCCATCAAAACAAGCTGTACAGTAACCACCAATTTCATCTGAATCAATTGCCTTTAACATTCCTGCCTGAGATAGATAATGAAGGCTGTCTGCTCCAATTTCTGCTGCTATTTCTTCAACAGAATTGTTGCTTGCAATTAATTCCTGACGGCGTGAGGTATCTAAGCCAAAATAACAGGGATATTCTACTGGAGGAGATGAAATAGCCATATGAACTTCTCTTGCTCCAGCTTCTTTAATCCGCTGAATTATCTGACTGCTCGTTGTTCCTCTTACTATTGAATCATCGATTAATATTACCTTTTTATTTTCTATAATCTCTTTAATTGGAGACAATTTCAACCTTACTTTTAGATCTCGTATCTCTTGAGATGGTTGAATAAAGGTTCTGCCCACATAACGATTTCTTAAAATTCCCTGAGCATAAGGAATACCTGACTGCTCAGAAAAACCAAGTGCAGCTGCAATACCTGAATCAGGTACTGGAATAACTAAATCAGCATCAACATCCATTTCTTCGGCAAGTTTTTTGCCCATTTCTTTTCTAACCAAAAGTACATTTTTCCCGGCAATATTGCTATCAGGCCTGGCAAAATATATATATTCAAAAACACATAAGCTGCTCTCATTATGACCGCTGTATTTTCTGCTTTTAAGACCATTTTTATCAATAATAACTACCTCACCTGGTTCAACATCTCTAATAAATTCTGCACCAATTATATCAAAAGCACAGCTCTCAGAAGCTACAACATAACTTTCATTTAATTTACCTATAGAAAGTGGTCTAAAACCCTGTGGGTCTCTTATAGCTACAAGTTTATCTTCTGTCATTCCGACAATACTGAATGCTCCTTTGAGCTGATGTAAACTCTGTACAAGTGCTTCAATTATATCATCATCTAAGGCTCTAGCCACAAGATGAGCAATTACTTCAGTATCAAGAGTTGAATGGAAAATTGAGCCATTGCTTTCTAAATTATATCTAAGTTCATCTGCATTGGCCAAATTACCATTATGTGCTAAAGCCAGATCACCTTTTATACTATTAATTAAAAGCGGCTGTGCATTTGCCAGCAGACTTGAACCACTGGTGGAATAACGTACATGACCGATTGCCATCTCACCTTTTAATTTTTCAAAATCATCTTCTTCAAAAACATTTTCAACAAGTCCCATACCTTTTTGAAGATTAAATTCACCTTCATGATTAACACAAATACCTGCACTTTCCTGACCTCTATGCTGAAGTGCAATCAGACCTAAATAGCTTAGTTCAGCTGCACTGCTTTTGCCATGTGCATTACAGATACCAAAAACTCCACACTCTTCTGTCATTTTATCCTGATTATAAAAGTTTTTTTCTGCATAATTTTGATTATGATTTATACTAACTTTATTCTTTTTATTATTTTTGCTGGATATTCTAATCTTCTTCTCAGAGAAATTATTGCATTCCCTCATTATTTTTTCAGCCCCTTAATATCTAAATAAAATGCTAAAATATTCATTATAAACTTTCCTGCCCTGTAATTCTCTTCAACATCTCATGATATGCTGCTTCTACATCTCCAAGATCTCTTCTAAATCTATCTTTATCGAGTTTTTGCTGAGTCTCGCTATCCCAAAAACGGCAGGTATCAGGAGATATCTCATCAGCTAAAATAATTTCTCCATCTTTGTTTTTACCAAATTCAAGCTTAAAATCAACTAAGTCAATACCTTGATTTTTGAGAAAATCAAATAGAATCTTATTAATCTCTTCAGCCATCTCGGCCAGAATTCTTAACTCTTCTTCATCTGCCAGTTCAAGCACCTCTATATGAGATCTGTTTATAAGTGGATCTCCCAGGTCATCATTTTTATAATAAAATTCTAAAACCGGGGCTGGTAGTTTTGTACCCTCTTCCAGGCCAAGTCTTTTAGCAATACTTCCTGCTGCAATATTTCTCATTACGACCTCTAGTGGAATTATATCAACTTTTTTGACCAGAGAATCTCTTTCATTCAATTCTTTAATAAGATGTGTTTTAATACCCTTTTCTTCTAATAATTTAAAAAAGAAATTAGAAATCTTATTATTTATAATCCCCTTTTGAGCAATCTGCCCCTTTTTCTGGCCATCAAATGCTGTTGCGTCATCTTTAAAATGAACTATCAGCTGATCTTCATTATCTGATGCAAAAATTTGCTTTGCCTTACCTTCATATAACATTTCTTTTTTCTCCATATTTAAAACCTCCTGGAATCACCAACTATTAGTTTTGATTCCTGCATAGTTATAATTTCAAATTTTGTATAATAATCTTTACAATATAGTTATAATCATTACAATAAAGATGTTTTAACTTTTTTATTTAAATTCATTCTGCCATCTTTTAACTATTTTCTCCGTTTTTTCTGCTGCAATACCAGTATATTTTTCAGGTTGTAAAATCAACTCTTTTTGTTTATCACTAAAGTCTTCCCAGAAGCCTTTCAATTCTTCACTTTGAGCAACCAGCTCTTTAAGAGAAAGATCTGTTTCCTGAGCCTTAAGTGTTAGCTTTCTTACAGCCTCATGTGCATCTGGATGTCCTTTAGCAGCCAGCAAAATATATAATGGTTCTGCAACAATCATCTTTTTATTCTGTTCAAAATTCTTCCGGATATTTGCTTTATCAACCACCATCTTAGTACTTACCCTATTTAGTCTTGCTGCAGCAGAAAGTAGTCCTGCTATTAATTCAGGTATGAAGCGGGATGAAGCAGAGTTGGTTAAATCTCTTTGATGTTCAGAAAGCTGGTCCATATATAGAGTATTCATCTGGGGCATAAAAGCTTTCCACAGACTTTTAACATTTTCATAATTAATGGGATTTCTTTTGTGAGGCATTGTAGATGAACCTACCTGATCTTTAGAAAAATATTCTCCGATCTCAGCTATTTCCGACCTCTGAAGATGACGCATATCATCTGCAAAAGCGGCCAGTACACTGAAAGTAGAAATAAGTGCATGGACAAAGTCAGTTATCGGCTCAGGAGCTACAATCTGAGTTGAATGCTCTCCAGCTTTTAAATCAAGCTCAGCCAGAACATCTTTTTCAAATTCTTCTGGATCATCAAAAAATATACTGCTTGCATTATATGCCCCTACTGCACCAGCAAATTTACCTCTTAAATTCTGAGATTTAAGTTCGATTTCTTTTATTCTTTCACCAAAACGGCTCACATATTCTGCAATTGTGAAACCAAAGGTAACAGGTACAGCATGCTGGCCGTGAGTTCTTCCGATTTGAACCTGATCTTTTTCTTGAAGTGCTATCTCTGCCCAGGTCTGCAGAAGTTCTTTTAATTTAGGAAGGATTAATTCTTCTGCAGCTTTTTTATAGCGAAGTGAATTCGCAGTATCAACAATATCATAAGATGTAGCTGTAAAATGTATGTAAGGTCTTGTTTCTTTACTGACTCTTCTCTGAATACAGTTAACAAGTGCCCTGATATTATGTTTAGTTTTTGCTTCTTCTTCATAAACTTCTTCTGTTGTAATTTCTTCTATAGCTTCTCTAACTTCTTGAGGTGCCTTTTCTGGACATAAACCCCTCTCAGCTAAAACCTTAACAAGAGCAAGTTCAACCTCTAATTGATATTTTATAGAAGCATTTTCTGATAAATATTTGCTCATAGCATCAAAATCTTTTTTTCGCTTAGAATAACGGTGATCCATTGGACTTATATTGGCAAAAATATCTCTAGTCAGCAAACTTCTCGCTCCTTTCAAGATATTCTTCATATCCCATTTCTTCAAGTTTTTCTGCAGTATCTAGAACATTATCCCTCATATTTTCTCTATATTTTCGGTGTTTTTCATTTAACTCTGGGTCTTTTCTGCTGAGGATCTGTACAGCTAATAATGCTGCATTTTTAGCCCCATTAATAGCTACTGTCGCCACAGGTACACCGGGAGGCATCTGAACAATTGAATAAAGTGAATCAAGCCCACTCAGTTTAGAAGTCTTTACAGGTACCCCAATCACAGGCAGATTGCTTACCGCTGCTGTCATACCGGGAAGGTGAGCTGCTCCCCCTGCACCTGCTATAATTACATCTAGTCCTTTTTCTTGTGCTTTTTCAGCATATTCATAAAGCCTATCTGGTGTACGATGTGCGGAAACAACTGTCAGTTCATATTCTACTTCAAATTCATCTAATATCTTGGCTGCCTCTTTCATTACAGGTAAATCAGAATCACTACCCATAATTATTCCTACACTTGGATTCATAAATTTATCCTCCTAATTGAAAATCTATAATTTAAAATTTTATATATATTCTCTATGTTAACTGCCCTTGTTTTGCTTACTTTCCTTCTATTGTTAGATATTTTGCTGCCTTAAATGCTTTTTCAGCTGCAGTATCCAAGTTTTCTGCTGTGGCTGTTATATGGCCCATTTTGCGCCCCGGCCTTGAAATCTTCTTATTATAGATGTGTACATTTACACCTTTAATTTCAAGTGCTTCTTCAAGTCCTTCAACAACTGCCTTCCCCTCTTTACCTGTTCCAAGGATATTCCTCATAACAGATGGTCTGAGCAGTGAAGTATCACCCTGAGGAAGACCTGTAATTACTCTGATGTGCTGGGCAAACTGAGATGTCACACACCCCTCAATAGTATAGTGGCCAGAATTGTGAGGTCTTGGTGCTATTTCATTTATATATAACTCATCATTTTCTGTTACAAACATCTCAATACAGAACATACCTACACCACTGAATATATCCAGTACTTCTTCAGCTAGTTTATCAGCTGCTTTTTCTACCTCTTCAGAAATATCAGCTGGCACTTTAGTTTCATATAATATATTATCTCTATGATCATTTTCTCCAACAGGGAATACAGTTTTTTTGCCATCAATTCCCCTGCAGGCCAGCACAGAAATTTCTTTTTTAAAAGTAATATATTTTTCAATCATCAGCTGCTTATTTCCTGCCCCAAGGCTGTCAAAAGCTGACTCAATCTCTGCTTCATTTTTTATTAAAACATTACCCTTACCATCATAACCACCTTTACAGCTTTTAAGCATTAGAGGAAAAGAATATTCTTCTGCTCCTTCTTTAATATCATTAACTGCAGAAACATGCATAAAATCAGGTACAGGTATTTGGTTTTGTTTTAACACATTTTTCTGATGATACTTATTTTGAATAATTTCTAAACTTCTAGCTGTTGGATAAATTTTATGTCCTTCATCTTCAAGTTCTCTTAAAACTTCTACACCTATATGTTCAAATTCATATGTCAATAAATCACATTTGTCTGCAAGTTTTCTAATAGCCTCTTCATCATCAAAGTCAGCAATAAGATGTTTATCAGCTATGCTGTCAGCCGGACATTCTTTAGTAGGATCCAAAATCATCACATAAAAACCCATTTTTTTAGCTTCCAGAATCATCATCTTACCCAACTGGCCGCCACCAATTATTCCAATTTTTTGTTTTGTCTTATCTTTTATTTCCAAAATAAAAGAACCTCCTGTAAATTAAAATCTATATTAATTAGCTGTTTTCAATTTTTTATAATTTGGTTAACTCTAATTTATATTTATTCTTAAAAAATATAAATTAATAAACTGCATCGAAGACAAAAAGGTCAGATTGGCTTAAAAGTAAATTTTTAAATAAGAATCTTAGTGAATAAAAGTGATTAAGCTTTTGTCAAAGCTTTATGACCTATATCACTGCGGATGTGATAGTCCTCAAAATGAATTTTTTCTACTCCAGTATATGCTTTTTCGATTACTTCTTTAAATTCATCAGCAAGAGCAGTTACTGCTAGTACTCTCCCTCCTGCTGTGTAGAGTTCTTCATTAATTAATTTTGTCCCAGCCTGAAAAACAATCAACTCATCATTTTGTTTAAGATCTTCCACCCCTGTTATTTTTTTGGAAACCTCGTATTTAATTGGATATCCACCTGAAGCCATCACAACACAGAGTGCTTTTTTATCTAGCCATTCAATATTTTTCTCAGATAAATTCTCTTCCAGAACAGCTTCTATAATCTCAACTAAATCAGTTTTTAAAAGTGGAAGTACAACCTGAGCTTCTGGATCACCAAAACGCACATTATATTCAAGAACTTTTGCCTCACCATTTTTAATCATCAAACCAAAATAGATAATTCCTTTAAAATCAATATCTTCACTTTTTAATGCATCTAAAGTTTTCTGCATAATATTTTCTTTAAAATATTCCATTAATTCAGGTGTAACAACTGGAGCTGGTGCATAAGCTCCCATCCCACCGGTATTGGGACCTTTACCTCCATCATAAGCTGGCTTATGATCCTGAGATGGAATCATTGGTATTATTGTCTCTCCATCACAAAAAGATAAAATAGTTGCCTCTTCACCTTCTAAATATTCTTCAACTACAATTTGCTCTCCTGCTTCTCCAAATTTTTCATCAATCATTATTTTTTCAACTGCATTAACAGCTTCTTCTACCTTCTGAGCCACAATAACTCCCTTGCCGGCTGCCAAGCCTTCTGCTTTGACAACAATTGGTGCTCCCTTTTCTCTTATATATGCAGCAGCTTTTTGAGGGTCAGAAAAGCTCTGGTATTCTGCAGTAGGTATGTCATATTTTTCCATTAGATTTTTGGCAAAAACCTTGCTTCCTTCTAACTGAGCTGCCAACTTTTCCGGTCCGAAAATCTTAATTCCATTTTCTTTAAAAAGATCAACAATACCTGCTGCTAAGGGTGCTTCTGGCCCTACAACTGTAATATCTATTTTTTCTTTTAAAGCGAATTCTAAAAGAGATTTTTGATCATCTGACTTAAAATCAATATTTTTAGCAAACTCTGCAGTGCCTGGGTTTCCTGGTGCAATAAATAATTCTTCAACTTTACTGCTTTTAGCTAATTTCCAGGCCAGTGCATTTTCTCTTCCACCACTGCCGATGAGAAGAATTTTCATGGTATCCACTCCGTTTTAATATATTTCCAGGTTATTGCTGGATTTATGTATACAAAAAACAAAATAAGCCCAGGTAGGAAGACTCTACATTCAATGAGTAGAACCTCCCCGCCTGGGCTTTTATCCCTTCGGTGTGATATATCAATATCTGTACCGCTCGGACCAGCCAGCAAAAACTGCGGAAACCTAGGTACACTTCCCTCATAGTCGAACTGTTAACGGCAGTCCGGTAGAGACTTGTGAGCCATATTCTCACTTTTATATGAGGTACAAATTATATTCTTTTTATATGTCAATATTAACAGATGGATTTTAATAAGTCAAGAAAGTTATAGATTTCAAATTATTCAGAAATCACACCCTAATCTTTTCACAATTAAAGAAAATAAAAAAAGACTGGATAGAAACTCCAGTCTGTATTAATAATTAAAGTTAAGGCTGATAAGTCCCACTTATAAAGCCTTTTTGGATAATATGATCCTGCATTTCTTTAAGCAGTTCCTTTTCATTCAAACCTGATTCCAAATCTATTTCACTATCTAGGGCATAAACTATAATCCTATCGGTGTGAGGGTTTTAACATCAGAATCAAAATTCTCTATTTTAAGTGGGAGAGAAATGTTTTCACCAATAGAAGTATAACGAGAATCAGCTAAACCATCATAACCTAAGACAGAAAATGTTAAATGCTTTTTAGAAGCTTTCCTGAATCTTTGATATAATAATTAAAAGAAAGTTAAAATCTCAACACAAATAAATTTAGATATCAATAAGTATATTAGACGAGGAGGTTTTAAAATTGAAAAAATTTATATTTTTAATTACCTTTGCTGCTCTATTAATCTTCTCAATGAATTTTGTTCAGGCTCAAATAGAAGTTGGTGAGTTCCCTCAGAATATAGAAGATCAGTTTGTTTTAGAACCGGAGAAGATAGAAGTGGAAGTCTGGCAGGATGAACTCAATGTACCCTGGGAGCTGATTTTTTTACCCGATTCTAATCGTGCTATCTTTAGCGAAAGAGGCGGTAATTTAAGGCTTCTCGAAAACGGAACTCTCGCTGAAGAAGCTTATTTAAAACTCGGCCAAAGAGCTCTCGGCGAAGGTGGTCTGATGGGATTAGCCCACCATCCGAATTTCGATTCAGAAGCATATATTTATGTGATGTACACCTATCAGGGAGATGATGGAGAAATATACAACAGGGTTTCCCGCTTCGAAGATCAAGGAAACCATGCAGTTAATGAAGAGGTTTTGGTCAACAAAATACCCGGCAGCAGCAATCACAATGGCGGCAGAATTGCTTTTGGTCCCGATAATAAACTCTATATAACTACCGGAGATACCTTTAATAGAGAAATCGCTCAGGATTTGGATAACCTGGGCGGCAAAATTCTCCGCCTCAATCCAGATGGGAGTATTCCAGAAGATAATCCATTTACTGATTCTCCTGTTTACAGCCTCGGCCACCGCAATCCCCAGGGACTTGCCTGGCATCCCGAGACAGGAGATCTGTTCATCTCAGATCACGGCCCTTCTGGTGAAGATGGATTGAGAGCAAAAGACAGAATAAAAGTTGTCGATGCAGGTGATAATTTTGGCTGGCCCGATAAAATTGGCGCTTTTGATAATTCAAAATATAAAGATCCACTCATAATGTGGGAAAATCCAGTTCCTCCATCCGGCATGACATTTTATCAGGGTGATTTATATGTGGGAACCCTCAGAAGTGAGTCTTTAGTCAGAATCGAATTGAGCAGAGAAAACGATGATTATCGGGTTGAAAATATAGAACATCTCTTTAATGATGGAAGAGGTAGTTCAACCTACGGCAGGATCAGAACAGCAGTAAAGGGTCCTGATAATTATCTCTACTTTTTAACAAACAACCGTGATGGAAGAGGAAATCCCAGAAGCAGAGATGATAAAATACTGCGCTTCAAATTAGATGAATAATTTTATAGAAAATAAAAATAACCAAAAACTAAAATAATTGCTGAAGCCCCTTCTGCATTTTAAAACAGAGGGGGCTGAATTTTTTAAGATAAACATTTTTTCAGTATTTCACTCAGAATATTTGTGACAGTTCTTTAAATCTCTTCCCTGACCTTCTTCCAATTCGAGCAAATATTCTCCCGTTTTTCTCAGATTCTTCAGCTTAACCCGGTAGTGTACATAGTAACCTTTCTTTTCTCCCATTACCAGATCTGCTTCTCTTAAAATTTTTAAATGCTGTGACACTGCAGATTTTGAGATGCCCAGCCTTTTTGCCAGAGCACCCACACAAAAGTTCTTCTGCAGCAGCAGCTCAATTATCTTAAACCTGTTCTCATCAGCTAATGCTTTGATAACTTTCAAGGTTTTATCCATATATTTCACCATCTTTCAGCAGCTGTTTCTCAACCAGTTCCCGATAAAGCTGATTTTCCTTCATTAATTCCTGGTGAGTTCCAACTGCAGCCAGTCTGCCGGCTTCCATGACACCTATCCGCGCTGCTTTCTTTAATGTCGCAAAACGGTGGGCGATCATAAGCACGGTCCTTCCAGCAAGCAGCTCTTCCATGGCATCCTGAATCATATTTTCTGTATAGGCATCTACACTCGATGTTGCTTCATCTAAAATTAAAATATTAGGATCATTAATCAAAGCTCTTGCAAAGGAAAGCAGCTGTTTCTGGCCTCCAGAAAGCTTAACACCTCCCTCACCAACTTTAGTATGATAGCCTTTAGGCATATTTTTGATAAACTGATGGGCATTTATCTTTCTGCAGATCTCTATTACATCAGCTTCTGACAGCTCAGGATTGGGATAGCGAATATTCTCCAAGACCGTGCTGTCGAATAAAAATACATCCTGAGGGACAACCGAAATATTTTGACGCAGAGAATTAAAAGCTATATCCTTGATATTTATACCGGATAACAGAATCTCTCCCTCATCTGCATCATATAATCTGCTCATAAGTTTAGCTGCGGTTGATTTGCCGGCACCTGTTGGACCAACAAGTGCAAAAACTTCCCCTGCATCGATTTTTAAATTCAAATCATCAATAACCTTCTCTTTATCATAAGCAAAGGAAACTTTCTTAAAATCAATTTCAGCTTTAAAATTACTGGCAAGCTCTATTTTCTGCTTCGATTCCTGAAGGGTTTTTTCGATGGACATAAAGTGATGAATTCTGTCCAGGGCTGCCCCTGCTGATTGATAAGTATTATAAACCTGACTTAAATCGGCTAAGGGGGCAAAAAACCTCCTAACATAACCCATAAAAGCAATGATAATTCCGATCGAAACCGCTCCAGTGATTACCAAATAACCACCATATGCTAAAACAACTGCTTCTCCCAATACTTTGCTTAATTCCATGAGCGGAAAGAGCAGGGCAAAATAGGAAGCAGCTGCAAGATTGGCCTTTAAATTTTTCCAGCTTAACTTTTTAAATTCACCGGAGTTCTGGGCCTCTCTATTTAGAGCCTGGATAAGCCTGATTCCGGACAAGTTTTCCTCTACATCTGCATTCAGATCGGCCAGCCTTTCGCGTACATCACGATATGCATTCCTCATTCTCTTCCCCAGAAACTTAACCGATAAAAAGGTAAAGGGAATTACTATAAAAGCTGCCAAAGCCAGTTTCATATCCAGCATCAGCATGATAACTACTATACCGGTAACCGTAAAAAAATCATTCAATAAATGGATAAAGCCTGTGGAAAGGAGATCAGAGAGTGCATTGACATCATGAGTAACTGCTGACATGATATCTCCTGTATTTTCTTTACTGTAAAATCTGAGCGAAAGGCCCTGCAGATGTTTATAGAGATCTTCTCTGATCTCTCCGACTATCTGCTGGCCAATATAATTTGCAAGATATGTCTGATGATAGGAAAAGAACCAATAAACCCCATAAGATAATACAAGTAAGATGAAAATAATATTCAGTCCCTGCAGATCACCCTGAGCTATGTAGTTATCAACAGCAACCTTGGCCAAATAAGGTCCTGCCAGTGAAGCCGCACTTACCATCAGCATTGCAAGTACAGCCAGCACAATTTTCTTGTAATATTTTTTTAGATATGAAAATAAAAATTTAAATAGATGTTTATCTAAGCGTTTTAAGGAAAATTCCTCTTCTCCACCTGAAGTTATTCTTCTGCCGAATCCACCTCTCATTTTAAATCACCTGCTTCCGCGTCATAATTTTTCCTGTCTGTTCTTCCTTCCCCAGCATCCGACACAGTTTCACTTTCAACAAAATTATGCTGCAGCTCAGCGAAAAATCCTTTTTTCTCCATCAATTCTTGATAGCCTCCTATTTCTATTATTTCTCCATCTTTAAGCACAATAATTTTATCGGCATTTTTCACTGTCCAGAGTCGGTGAGCTATCACAAAAGTTGTTCTGTTTTCCATAATCTTATTTAAAGCAGCATTCATTTTCTGCTCTGTAGCTGCATCAACACTGGAAGTCGGTTCATCTAAAATCAAAATAGAGGGATCTGTTAAGAGTACCCTGGCCACGGCCAGCCTCTGCTTCTGTCCCCCTGATAATGTAACTCCTCTTTCTCCAACCGGAGTTTCATAACCCAATGGAAGTGATTCGATAAAATCAGCTATTTGAGCTGTTTGGGCAGCCTGTTTAATTTCTGCGATATCTGCTTCTGGTTTTCCATAAGAAACATTTTCTTTTATAGAAGCTGCAAATAAAAAAGTGTGCTGCATCACTATTCCGATCTGTGTTCGGAGGCTGGCTAAAGTTATTTTTTTAATATCCTGTCCGTCGATCAATATTTCTCCCCGATCCGGATCATAAAAGCGGGGCAGCAGGTGGAGCAGGGTTGTTTTTCCTGCTCCGGTAGGTCCAACAACAGCGGCTGTTTCTCCGACTTTAATCTCTAAATCGATATTATTTAATACTTCTTTCCCCTTTTGATAGGCAAAAGATACATTCTTATATTCTATATTCCCCTTAACATCTTTTAAAACTTGAGCCTGCTCAAGCTCTTTGACATCTGATTTTCTGTCCAGAACATTAAATATCCTCTCGGCCGAAGCAGCAGCCTGACTGCCAAAGCTGATCAGCATACCCGTCTGCCTGACAGGCCTGAGCAGCATCGAGATATAACTTATAAAAGCGGCAAGCATCCCCAGTGATATTTCCTGATTAATTACCAGCCGGCCGCCATACCAGATAATCAGCGCTGTTCCCAATCCCATAAAGAAATTAACATAGGGCATCCAAAAAGCAGAAACCTTTGCTGCCTCAAGATTTTTAGAGATGTATTTCATATTTTCTTTTTTAAATCTTTCTTCTTCAAATTCCTCTCTGCCGAATAGTTTGATTACTTCAATACCAAGAAAGTTCTCCCTCAAGAGATGAGTTAAAGCTGCAAATGATTTTCTTACCATTTTGAACATCGGCCGTACTCTCTTTGCATAAATATACATCCCAAAGATCATAAACGGCAGCATAAAAAGGTAAATCAAGGCCAACCTGTAGTTCCAGCTCATAATAATAACAAAAATACCGATGATGGTCAGCACATTTGAAGAAATATAGACACTGCCGCGGCTGAAAAACTGCCTCAGTGTATCTGCATCAGCAGTTAACCTTGACATCAAATCACCTGTCTGAGCACTATCAAAAAAAGAAAAAGAAAGTTTATTTAAATGATTAAAAAGTTCAACCCTTAAATCATGGATAATATTTTGAGCTATGTATTCTGATAAATAACTTTTTGCAAAATCAAAAATTCCCTTGATTAAAACAGTCAAAATCATGAGAACTGCAATCAGCCAGAGCCTCTCTATCTCCCCCCTGATTATATAATTATCGATACCTTCTCTGATCAGGTATGGTGGCAGCAGCCCCATAATAGTTGAGGCGACAACTGCTCCAGAGGCAAATATCAGCTTTAATTTATGGTTTAAAGCATATGTGAAAAGTCTTCTTATGGTATGCTTACTTTTAGCCTGTTTCATTTTATCTCCTTTCTTTTTTGCTTTTATTTTTTAATTAAGTAAATACTAAATTATATTATAACATACTAAATTAGAAAAGCAAAAAAAGACAGTCTTTTAGAAAAGATACTGCCTTTTTAAAACTCAAATATTTAATTCACAGCTATTTATGCCTTTTTATTAACTCTTTTCTAATTTGGGCAGGTGTGACTCCTCTTTCCACAAGCAGTACCAGCATATGATACACCAAATCCGCGCTTTCATTGATCAATTCTACTTCCGGCTCATTTTTAGCAGCTATAATTACTTCTGCTGACTCTTCTCCTATTTTTTTAAGTATTTTATCTATACCCTTTTCAAAAAGATAAGTAGTATAAGACTCTTCTGGCATTTCTTCTTTTCGGCTTAAAATTAAATGATAAAGATCATCGATAACTTTTTTCTCTATAAAATCGGCCTCAATATTTTGAGCTTCAATTTCTTTCTCTTTCATTTTTGCTGCTTTTGCATCTGTATCCTCAGCAATTTTTCGGTAGAAGCAAGAAGTTTCACCTGTATGACAAGCCGGACCTGCCGGATCAACAAAAAAAAGTATTGTATCTTGATCACAATCATAATAAATTTCTTTTATCTCCTGAGTATTACCTGAGGTTTCACCTTTATGCCATAATTCCTGACGAGAGCGGCTGTAAAAAACTGTCTCTTCTTTTTCTAAACTCAATTTAAGTGATTCTTCATTTACATAAGCCACCATCAGAATATCTTTAGTCACAGCATCCTGCACAACTGCAGGCATAAGTCCCTGTTCATTATATTTAAAATCAATATCTTCCAATTTATCAATAACTTCTAACACCAAACCACCTATCCTTTCTTAAACACCAACATTTATAATATCAAATATTAAGCAAAATTTAAACAATATTTATTCTTCAGCTTCAATTCTGACCGGAATATTCTCTTTTTCCAACTCGGCTTTTACATCTTTAATAGCAATTTCTCCAAAATGAAAAATAGAAGCTGCCAGAGCTGCATCTGCACCAGTTTTTTGAAAAACATCAATAAAATGTTTTATATTTCCAGCACCTCCTGAAGCTATAACAGGAATGTTCACCGCTTCAGTAACTGCCTGCAGCATCTCTATATCAAACCCATCTTTTGTACCATCTTTATTAATACTTGTTAATAATATTTCGCCAGCACCGAGGTTTTCTAATTTTTTTACCCATTCAATCAGATCAATACCTGTTTCTTTGCTGCCGCCGCTGATAAAAATCTCCCAGCCTTCTCCATTATCTCTTTTTGCTGCATCTACTGCACCTACAATACATTGTGAGCCAAATTTGATAGCTCCCTCTTTGACAAGTGAAGGATTCCTGACAGCTGCAGAATTAACAGATACTTTATCAGCACCAGAGCGCAAAATTAACTGCATATCTCCAACAGTCCTTATTCCCCCACCTACAGTAAGCGGAATAAAAACTTCTGCTGCAACTTTTTCTACGAGTTCAGCAAGTGTTTTTCTCTTTTCTTTAGTTGCTGTTATATCCAAAAAAACAAGCTCATCTGCACCAAGATCATTATACTCGCGGGCTGATTCAACCGGATCACCTGCATCTATTAAATCTACAAAATTAACCCCTTTAACAACTCTACCATCTTTGATGTCAAGACAGGGAATTATTCTTTTTTTAAGCATTTTTATCACCCAATTTCTTAATTAACTTTTCTAAATTAATTTTTTCCTGATAAATAGCCTGACCTGTAATTGCACCATAAAAGCCAAGCTCATCAAGTTTGACTAATTCTTCAGCAGAACTGATTCCTCCGGAGGCAATAATATTTAAATCTGTTTCTTTCTTCAATTTTTTCAAGCCTTCAAAATCGGGGCCAGCAAGCATCCCATCTCGAGCAATATCAGTATACAAGATGTATTTAACCCCAACCGCCTCGATTTCTTTTGCGAAATCCAGCATATCTTTGCTGCTCTCTTCTTTCCAGCCAGAAGCTGCAACCTTACCACCACGAGCATCTATACTTATCAGAATACTTTCAGCTCCAAATTCTTTTATAAATTCTCCGATCAAAGTTGGGTTTTTAAGGGCAAGAGTACCAATAATAACCCGCTCTACACCGAGGTCAAGAATTTTTAAAAGATCTGCCCTGCTTCTAATACCACCACCGGTTTGTATTTTCAAATCAGTATTTTCTGCAATTTTTTTAATAACCTTAAGATTCCTACTTTCACCAGCACATGCACCATCCAGATCAACCAAATGCAGCCACTCAGCACCCTGAGCTGAAAATTCTTCAGCAATTTTGAGTGGATTTTTGCTGTAAACAGTTTTTTTAGCAAAATCACCCTGCTTTAATCTAACAACTTCCCCTTCTTTTAAATCAATTGCCGGCAGTACAATCATCTATAACAACTCCCTGAAATTTTCTAAAAGTTTAATACCATTATCTCCACTTTTTTCTGGATGAAACTGAAATCCGATTACATTATCCTTTTTTACAACAGCTGGTACTGTCGTTCCATAACCAACAACTGCCAGCACATCATCTGTCACTTTTTCCAGCTGATAGGAATGGACAAAATAGAAATGAGAATTTTCAGGTAAGCCTTTAAAAAGAGCGTCATTTTTTATTATTTCTAATTGATTCCAACCCATATGTGGAATTTTAAGATCTGTTTCCATTTTTACAACATTCCCTTTAAGCAGGCCCAAACCTGCTGTCTTCTCATCTTCAAAGCCCCATTCAAAAAGCAGCTGCATCCCGAGGCAGATTCCCAAAAAGGGTTTACCAGTCTCTACAAATTTATTTATAAAATCTATAAAATTATGGCTTTTAAGTCTTTCTGCAGCTCCCGGAAAAGCACCAACACCTGGTAATACAAGCCCATCATAGCTGTCTATTAATTCTAGATTACCTTCAGTTATGATTTCGACTTCTTCTCCAATATATTCTAAAGCTTTATAAATACTGTTCAGGTTTCCTGCCCCATAATCAATCACTGCAATCATTTAGAGCACACCCTTTGTTGATGGTATTTTATCTGATTCAATTTTAACCGCTTTTTTAAGTGCTCTTGCAAGTGATTTAAATACCGCTTCAATCTGATGGTGGCAGTTATCTCCATGTAAAATTTCAATGTGAAGTGTAATTCCCATGTTAAAGGCAAAGGCCCGCAGAAATTCCACCACCATTTCTGAAGGGAAATCTCCTACCATTTCTCTCGTAAACGGCAGGTCATGGTAAAGATATGGTCTTCCGCTTATATCGACAACTGTTCTTACAAGTGTTTCATCAAGCGGCACCAGGGCATTACTAAATCTACTTATTCCTTTTTTATCACCCAGTGCTGAAGCAAATGCCTTTCCTAAAGCAATACCTGTGTCTTCAATAGTATGATGTTCATCTACCTCCAGATCTCCTTTTACAGATATTTCAATATCAAAATTACCGTGTCTGGTTACCAAAGTCTTTCATTGCTAATATATTATC